>DASSKF010000181.1:0-13005 GCA_035690725.1 Segeticoccus sp. | reverse complement strand
GGAGCGTGACGCATGCGTCACGCTCCGGCCGCAACTTCTCGAACGCGCGCGCGGGTCGCCGTCAGGGCGTGGGCGCCGCGATCGCGTCGGTGAGCCGGTCGATGCCGAACTCGAACGCCTCGTCCACACCGCCCCCGAGCTGGAACGCCCCGGCGAGCTCCATGCTCACGAACCCGTTCAGCCACGCGGTCACCGTCCGCGCCGCTTCCAGTGCGTGCTCGTCGCCGGCCAGCTCGGCGGTCACGCGCAGCACGCTCGCGCTCGCGGCGACGAGGGACCCGGTGTCGAGTCGCACCTCGGCGCCCGGCGCGAAGATCAGCCGGAACCCCTCCGGCCGCTCGTGCGCGAAGTGGCGGGCGGCGTGTGCGAGTCGCCGGAGGCGGTGACGGGGATCGGCTCCCGGCTGGGCGGCCGCGTCGAGCCGGTCGCCCAGCTGGTGGACCACGGTGTCGGCGATCTGCGCCACCAGCTCGTCGCGGTTGCGAACCCGCTTGTACAGCGACGGCGCCCGCACCCCCACCCGCTCGGCGACCGCCTGCATCGTCAGGCCGCCCAGACCCTCGGACTCCAGCAGCCCGCACCCCGCGGCGACGATGGCCTCCAGGGAGGTGCGCTCCCGTGCCGGCATGCTGCGCTCCTTCGCCGTCGATTCGAACCGTATTGTGGCTATTGACCATAGCCTTCATGGCTACGTAGCATAGCCTGCATCGCAGCAGGATGGCACCCGCCACCGCACCACCCACTCGGGAGGACCCGTGAAGCTCGGCCCCGCGCTCCACCGCGTCGGCAACGACATCGTCGCCGCCTACCTCGTCGGCAGCCCGGACGGCGTGACCGTCATCGACGCCGGCCTCGCCGGCCAGTGGGACGAGTTCACCGCCGAGCTGGAGGCCATGGGACGGACCCTCCAGGACGTGAGGGGCGTCGTGCTGACGCACGGCGACAGCGACCACATCGGATACGCCGAACGGCTCCGCCGGGACCACGGCGTGCCGGTCTTCGTGCACGAGGCGGACGCGGCCCGCGCCCGCGGCGAGGTGAAGACCAAGCCGTCCTGGGGCCACCTGAAGCCGGCCGCCACCGCACAGTTCTTCTGGTATGCCGTCCGCAAGCAGGGCTGGCGCGTCACCCCGGTCACCGAGGTGCGCACGGTCCGGGACGGCGATGTGCTCGACCTGCCCGGCGCCCCGCGCGTCATCGGCATGCCCGGCCACTCCCCGGGGAGCATCGCGCTCCACGTGCCGGAGGTCGACGCCGTCTTCGTCGGCGACGCCCTCACCACCCGGCACGTGCTCACCGGTTCGCGTGGGCCGCAGCCGGCGCCGTTCACCGACGATCCGCAGGAGGCGCTGGCCTCCCTGGCCCGGCTCGAGGGCGTCTCGGCCACCTGGGTCCTGCCCGGGCACGGCACGCCGTGGCACCGTGGCGTGGACGAGGCGGTGCAGGAGGTGACCCGCGCCGCCGCGGCGTCGGCGGACTGAGCCGGGACACCACGCGACGGACGGACACAGAACAGGCAGGAGGGCGCTGATGCAGATCCTGACGGTGCCACCGAGGGCCGGCGGGCCGGCGCTGGCCGTGCACGGCGGTGCCGGGGCCACGCGGACCGAGCTGAGCCTGGAGCGGGCAGGTGCCTACGAGGCCGGCCTGCAGGAGGCCCTGTCCGCCGGGCAGTCCGTCCTCGAGGACGGCGGCAGCGCCCTCGACGCGGTGTGTGCCGCCGTGGTGAGCCTGGAGGACACCCCGCTGTTCAACGCGGGCCGTGGCGCCTCGCTCACCGCCGACGGGACGGCCGAGCTCGACGCGTCGGTGATGACGGGAGACGGGCGGGCCGGTGCGGTCGCCGTCAGCCGGCACGCCCGCAACCCGGTGCTCGCCGCCCGGGCGGTGCTCGAGCGGACCGACCACGTGCTGGTCGTCAGCCCGGCCGAGGACGCGGTGCAGGGCTGGGGGCTCGCGACCGCCGACCAGGACCACTTCGTCACCGAGCACCGGCGCACGCAGCTCGAGCGGGTGCTCGCCGGCCGGGAGGCGGCGCCCCGGAAGGGGACCGTGGGTGCCGTGGCCCTGGACGGGCAAGGGCGGCTCGCCGCAGCGACGTCCACCGGCGGCATGGTCGGCCAGCACGTCGGCCGGGTGGGGGACAGCCCACTGGTCGGCGCCGGCACCTTCGCCCGGGACGGGGTGGTCGCCCTGTCCAGCACCGGCGACGGGGAAGCCTACGTCGAGGGCGTGGTGGCGCACGAGATCGAGGCGAGGCTGCGGCATACCGGCTGTTCGGTGGAGGAGGCGCTGCGCGGCACCTACGCGGACGAGCTGGACCGGCGCGGCGCGACCGGCGGGACCATCGGCGTGACCGGCGAGGGGGAGCTGGTGATCGGCTACAGCAGCGAGGGGATGTTTCGCGGCTACTGGGACGGGCAGGAGTCGCAGGTCCTGACCTGAACCGCACTTCAGCTCTGCCGCGCACCAGCGGCGCCAGCCCGTCGCGAGCGGCACCTGTGACTTTGTCACACCACAGACCGGCAGGTTGCAGAATCGTGAAGTCCCTTGCCGTTCCCACTCCGTGGTCCTAGCGTGTCGCCATTCGGTCGTGTGACCCCGCGCACATGACACCGGCACCGGAGCAGGTGAGCGCGCGATGACGGACATCACCCAGACACGTTCGGTCGAGATGCCCGACGGACGGGTGGACACCCACCTCGGCGGCGACCTCGCCCTGAGCGATTACAACAACCCCGACCTCGCGCCGGTGGCGGCCGAGCAGCGGACCTGGTCGACGTACAGCTATGCCGCGCTGTGGATCGGGATGTCGCACAACCTGGCGACGTGGGCGCTCGCCGCCGGCCTCATCGCCGTGGGCATGAGCTGGATCCAGGCGGTCCTCGTCATCGCCGTCGCCAACGTCGTCGTGCTCATCCCGATGCTGCTCAACGCGCACGCGGGCACGAAGTTCGGCATCCCGTTCCCGGTCTTCCTGCGCTCGATCTACGGGCTGCGCGGCGCGAACTTCGGCGCCCTGCTGCGCGCGTTCATCGCCTGCGGGTGGTTCGGTATCCAGACCTGGCTGGGCGGCTCCGGCGTCGCGGTGGTCCTCGGCAAGGTCTTCGGCGACTGGTGGGACAACGCGGGCCAGGTCGCTGGTGAGCCGTGGACCATGTGGGTGTCGTTCGCGATCTTCTGGATCCTGCAGATGCTGCTGATCTGGAAGGGCATGGACACCATCCGCCGGTTCGAGAACTGGGCCGGACCGGCCGTCCTCGTCGTGGCCGTCGTGATGCTGGTCTGGATGATCTACAAGGTCGGCGGGCTCGGCCCGCTCGTGGACCAGCCGTCCGAGCTCGGCTGGGGAGCCGACTTCTGGGCGGTGTTCTTCCCGAGCCTGATGGGCATGATCGCGTTCTGGGCGACGATGTCGCTGTCGATCCCCGACTTCACCCGGTTCAGCCGGTCGCAGAAGGGCCAGATGGTCGGGCAGGGCCTCGGCCTCCCGACGACGATGACGTTCTTCTCCGTCCTCGCCGTGCTCATCACCTCCGGCGGCATCGCGCTCTACGGCGAGGTGATCTGGGACCCGAACCAGCTGATCGGCCGGTTCGACAACACCATCGTCGTGCTGTTCGGCGTGGTGACCGTGGTCGTCGCGACCCTCGCGGTCAACGTGGCGGCGAACGTCGTCTCTCCGTCCTACGACTTCTCCAACGTCTTCCCGCGGTTCATCACCCGGCGCACCGGCGGCATCATCACCGGCATCCTCGGCATCGTCATCATGCCGTGGCGGCTGCTGGAGAGCGCCGACACCTACATCTTCGTCTGGCTGGACTTCTACGGCGGGCTCTTCGGCGCCATCGCCGGCGTGATGATCGCGGACTACTGGATCATCAAGGGCCGCCAGATCGACGTGCCGGAGTGCTACCGCAAGGGCGGGCGCTACTGGTTCACCGGCGGCTGGAACCTCAAGGCCATCACGGCGACGATCGTCGGCATGATCATCGGCGTCGGCGGCGCCTACTCCACCGTCAACGCCGACGGGGTCAAGACCGGGCCGTTCCCCGAGAACGGCTTCATCCCGTTCCTCAAGGTGTTCTGGCACTACAACTGGATCGCCGGCTTCGCGGTCGCGTTCCTGCTCTACCTGGCACTGTGCAAGTTCGCGCCGGACCGCAGCGCCGAGCCGGTGGCCGACCGCGAGCCGGTCACCGCCGACGCGGCCGAGCGCGGCCCGGAGCCGGGCATGGCAGAGCGCCCTTCCTGACAACCCACGGATCACAAACAAGGAGACAGGTCAGATGTCAGTCGTACGAGCGGCTCTGGTGCAGGCGTCCTGGACCGGTGACAAGGAGTCGATGATCCAGGCGCACGAGCAGTACGCGCGGGACGCCAAGGAGCAGGGCGCACAGGTGATCTGCTTCCAGGAGCTGTTCTACGGCCCCTACTTCTGCCAGGTGCAGGACGCCAAGTTCTACGAGTATGCCGAGTCGGTCCCCGGCCCTGTCGTCGAGCGTTTCCAGGCGCTCGCCAAGGAGCTGGCGATGGTGATGGTGCTGCCGGTCTACGAGCAGGAGCAGCCCGGCTTCCTCTACAACACCGCCGCGGTCGTGGATGCCGACGGCTCCTACCTGGGCAAGTTCCGCAAGCAGCACATCCCGAACCTTCCCGGCTTCTGGGAGAAGTTCTACTTCCGCCCCGGCAACGGCGGCTATCCGGTGTTCGACACCGCGGTGGGCAAGGTCGGGGTCTACATCTGCTACGACCGGCACTTCCCGGAGGGCTGGCGGGCCCTCGGGCTGAACGGCGCCCAGATCGTGTTCAACCCGTCGGCGACCTCGCGCAGCCTGTCGCAGTACCTCTGGGAGATCGAGCAGCCCGCCGCGGCCGTGGCCAACGAGTACTACGTCGGCGCGATCAACCGCGTCGGGACCGAGGACCTCGGCGAGAACGACTTCTACGGCGAGACCTACTTCGTCGACCCGCGCGGCCAGTACGTCGGGGACAAGGCCGACTCCTACAAGCCCGAGCTCGTCGTGCGCGACCTGGACATGGACCTGCTGCAGGAGGTCCGGAACCGGTGGGCGTTCTACCGCGACCGCCGGCCCGACGCCTACGACGACCTGGTCCGCCCCTGAGCCGAGGAGAGTCCCGAGGTTCGTGGGGAAGTCCCGAGGTCCGTGGGGAAGTCCCGAGGTCCGTAGAGAGCAGGAGGTTTCATGAGCACCACCCTCATCCGAGGCGGCACAGTCGTCAGCACGACCGGACGGACGCAGGCCGACGTCCTCATCGACGGGGAGCGCATCGCGGCACTGGTCGCGCCGGGCGACACGTCGCTGGCCGCGGACCTGCCGTCCAGCGTCGACCGGGTCATCGACGCGACCGGCAAGTACGTCATCCCGGGCGGCGTCGACGGGCACACCCACATGGAGATGCCGTTCGGCGGGACCCAGGCGTCCGACACGTTCGAGACCGGCACCCGGGCCGCGGCCTGGGGCGGGACGACCACGATCGTGGACTTCGTGGTGCAGAAGACGGGGGAGCGGGTGCAGGACCGGCTCGCCGCCTGGCACGACAAGGCGCGGGGCAACTGCGCCATCGACTACGGCTTCCACCAGATCCTCGGCGGGGTCGACGACGACGCGCTCAAGGCGATGGACGAGCTGGTCGACGAGGGCATCACCAGCTTCAAGATGTTCATGGCCTACCCGGGCGTCTTCTACTCCGACGACGGGCAGATCCTGCGGGCGATGCAGAAGGCGTCCGACAACGGGTCGCTGATCATGATGCACGCCGAGAACGGCACGGCGATCGACGTGCTCGTCGCCCAGGCGCTCGCCCGCGGCGAGACCAAGCCGATCGACCACGGCAAGACACGCCCGTGGGAGACCGAGGAGGAGGCGACCCACCGCGCGATCATGCTCTCCCGGATCGCCGGCGCGCCGCTCTACATCGTGCACATGTCGGCCAAGCAGGCCGTGGCCACCCTCGCGGCGGCTCGGGGCGAGGGGCTCAACGTCTTCGGCGAGACCTGCCCCCAGTACCTGTACCTCTCCCTCGAGGAGCAGCTCGGGGCAGCGGGCTTCGAGGGCGCCAAGTGGGTCTGCTCGACACCGCTGCGCTCGCGCGCCGAGGGTCACCAGGACGAGATCTGGCGCCACCTGCGCACCGGCGACCTGTCGGTGGTCAGCACCGACCACTGCCCGTTCTGCTTCAAGGAGCAGAAGGAGCTCGGGATCGGCGACTTCTCCAAGATTCCGAACGGGATCGGCAGCGTCGAGCACCGCCTCGACCTGCTCTACCAGGGCGTCGTCGACGGGCGGATCACCCTGGAGAAGTGGGTCGAGCTGTGCTCCACCACGCCGGCCCGCATGTTCGGCCTCTACGGCCGCAAGGGCGTCGTCGCGCCGGGGGCGGACGCCGACGTCGTGGTCTACGACCCGAACGGTCACACCAGCATCGGCTACGAGAAGACCCACCACATGGCGATGGACCACTCGGCCTGGGAGGGCTTCGAGATCGACGGCCACGTCGACACGGTGCTCTCCCGCGGCGAGGTGCTCATCGACGGCGGCGACTACCACGGCCGCGCCGGCCACGGGCAGTTCCTCAAGCGGGGACTGTCGCAGATGCTCAGCTGATGCCGGTGCACCGTCGACTGGGTCGGGACGACACGGAAAGCGAGGCGTAGCAGTGGACTTCGGAGTGGTGCTCCAGTGCAACCCGCCCGCGGCGCGGGTGGTCGAGCTGTGCCGGCAGGCCGAGCTCTACGGCTTCACCCATGCCTGGACGTTCGACTCCCCGCTGCTGTGGGAGGAGCCGTACGTCATCTACAGCGCGGTGCTCGCCGCCACCCACAAGATCACCGTGGGGCCGATGGTCACCAACCCGGTGA
Organism: Segeticoccus sp.; assembly: GCA_035690725.1. GTDB lineage: Bacteria > Actinomycetota > Actinomycetes > Actinomycetales > Dermatophilaceae > DASSKF01. Next base: position 6,122 of record DASSKF010000181.1, on the reverse strand, counting down.
CCCGCGACGTGACGGTGACCGCATCCACCTACGCCACGCTCAACGAGATGTTCGGCAACCGCACCGTCTGCGGGATCGGCCGGGGCGACTCGGCGGTCCGGGTCACGAACGGGCGACCGGCGACGGTCCGGGAGCTGCGCGACGCCATACCGGTCATCCGCGGCCTCGCGAACGGCGAGGAGGTGGAGTATGCCGGCACGCACCTGCGCCTGCCCTGGAACCCGGCGTCACGCACGCCGGTGTGGGTCGCTGCGTACGGGCCGAAGATGCTCGCCGTGGCGGGCGAGCTGGGCGACGGCTACATCCTGCAGCTCGCCGACCCGGCCATCGTGCAGTGGAGCGTGGAGGCGGTGCGCAAGGCCGCCGCCGACGCCGGGCGGGACCCCTCGCAGCTGAGGATCTGCGTGGCGGCGCCGGCCTACGTCACCGACGGCAGCGCCGAGCAGCAGGCGCATGCCCACGAGCAGTGCCGGTGGTTCGGCGGCATGGTGGGCAACCACGTGGCCGACATCGTCGCGCGGTACGGCGCGGACGCGTCGGTGCCGCACGAGCTGACCGACTACATCGCGGGACGGCAGGGCTACGACTACAACGAGCACGGGCGGGCGGGCAACGCGCACACCGAGTTCGTGCCGGACGAGATCGTGGACCGGTTCTGCCTCGTGGGGACCGTAGAGCAGCACGTGGCCAAACTGCAGCAGCTCAAGGAACTCGGTGTCGACCAGTTCGCGATCTACCTGCAGCACGACGCCCAGGACGAGGTGCTGCGGACCTACGGGCAGAAGGTGCTGCCCGCGATGGCCGACCGGGCGCTCGCCCGCAGCTGAGGAGCACCCCAGCTGCAGGCGAGCGGGTCGGTGGCCAGTCAGGTCAGGAGGTCACCGCCACCTGACCGCGGTCGACCTTGATCGGGCCGTCACCGCCGGGCCGGACGTCGAAGTCGAAGATCTCGGTCGGCAGGAACACCGAGCAGCAGGCGTTCGGGATGTCCACCACACCACCGATGCGGCCCTCGATGGGAGACGTGCCGAGGATCAGGTAGGCCTGCTCGCCGGTGTACCCCCACTTGCCGAGGTACTCGATGGCGTTGAGGCAGGCGTTCCGGTAGGCCTCGGTCGCGTCCATGTAGAGGTTGGTGTCGTCCCGGTGGTCCACCGAGATCCCGGTGAACGTGAGCCACTCGGAGTAGACCGGTGCCACCCGTCCCGGCAGGAAGACCGGGTTGCGGTGGATGCCGTACGTCTCCATACCGCCCTTGATCAGGTCGACGTGCAGGTCGATGAACCCGCCCATCTCGATGGCGCCGCAGAAGTTGATCTCACCGTCGCCCTGGCTGAAGTGCAGGTCGCCGCCCGCGAGCAGCGCGCCGTCGACGTAGACGGGGTAGAAGACGCGACTGCCACGCGTCAGGTTCTTGATGTCCATGTTGCCGCCGTGCTCACGCGGTGGCACGGTCCGCGCACCCTCGCGGGCGATCTTGTCCAGCAGGTCGCCACTGGCGGTGCCGGCCAGCGTGCCCCGCACGGTTGGTGGCAGCGCCAACGGTGGGACGCGTTGGGGGTCGGTGTCGATCAGGGCCTGCTCGCGCCGGTTCCACTGGGCGAGCAGCTCCGCCGAGGGTGCCGTGCCGAACAGACCCGGGTGCTGGATCCCGTGGTACTCCACCCCGGGGACGTGACGGGAGGTGCACTTCTGGCCGCTGAAGTCCCAGATCGCCTTGTAGGCCTCGGGGAAGTAGTCGGTCAGGAAGCCGCCGCCGTTGACCTTGGCGAAGATGCCGGAGTAGCCCCAGCCCTCGCCGCAGTGCTCGCCACCATGGGCTTGCGGCACCGGGCCGATGTCGAGGATGTCGACCACCAGCAGGTCGCCGGGTTCGGCGCCCTCCACGCGAATCGGGCCGGACAGCATGTGGCATCTGTCGATGTCGACGTCGCGGACGTCGTTGGCCGAGTCGTTGTTGCCGATCTGGTTGTCGGTCCACTCCTTGGACTCGATCCGGAACTCGTCACCGGGCTTGACCGAGGCGGCAGCCGGGATGTCCGGGTGCCACCGGTTCATACCCGGAACCCGTTGGTCGGCCATCGACAGGTTCTGGTCGACGCTGAACACCACTTCTGGCATGGGGAACTCCTCTGGGAGATGGGGGGCGGCCGGCCGGACCGGCCGCGGGAAACGAGGCGTATGTCATGTGGTCGGGCCGGCCACGCGCTGTCGCGCGGTGCTCGGGCCGGGTGGGTCCGGTCGTCTCAGGCGGCCACCTCCTTGGTCTCGTCCTCCTCGGGAGCGGCGAGCCGGTCGCCGATCGGGGCACCGACCAGCGCGGCGACGCTGACCACGGCGATGGTGACCGCGACGGCCCAGGAGCCGGTCCAGTGACCGAGCAGGAGCAGGAACGCCGGGATGGCGGCGGTGACGAAGGCCACGACCACGGTGAAGGCGCCGGTGCGGGCGGCGAGGTGGTCCAGGCCGAGTCCGAGGACGAGGAAGAACAGGAACCACAGCACGGACCAGACGAGCCAGATCACGCCGAACGCGGGGTCGCCGTCGGTCAGGAAGCTGTCCAGGGAGTAGACCACGGCGCACGCGGCGACGAAGAGGCTGAACCAGCCCAGTCCGCGGTTGCCCCAGCCGGCGGCCCCGTTGATCCCGACCCACAGGTAGGTGAAGCCGAACAGGTACAGACCCGAGGCGGCGAAGACGGCACGGTCGTCGGTGGCCCCCATGATGATCAGGACGGTGGGGGTCAGGACCTGGAGCGCCCCGACGAACAGGTTCATCGGGGCGGCCTCCCGTGGCGTGACGCGGCCGAGGAGCAGGATGCCGTTGATGAACAGCACGGCTCCGACGTAGATCAGCGCGACGGCGGACACGGTCAGCTCCGCGGCAGCGGCGGGTAGCGGCCGTCCCGGACCCGCGGGGTCGCGCCCCCGAGGGCGGCCGCCGGGATCGAGCGAACCACCTCGGGCGCCTCCGCGCTGCGCCCGGCCCGCTCGACCTGGGCATCGAGCGCCCTGCTGGTGCTGCGCAGGCTCGGTGCCGTGAAGACGCGGCCGCGGGCCCGCCCGCAGGACGGGCAGTTCGCGCGCTCCGGGCGCTGGTGCATCGGCGTGGTGACGTCGAAGTCCCCGCAGCGGTGGCAACGGTAGGAATAGGTCGGCATGCGGCCTCCTCGTGCTGTTGCACGTCGAATATACCCAAACGGTGGTAATTGTCCAGTGTCCGTCGGCGGATCCGGGCCGGCCCCGGTACGGCCGACGTCGCCCCGAGCAGGGTCAGAGCGCGGTGAGCACGTGGAAGTCGAGTCCGTCGGCGCGGGCGAGGTGGACCGGCTGCTGCAGGTGCCGGTCGGTCAGGGAGACCGGGCCGCGGGGGCCGTCGTAGCCGACACCCTCGCTGACCTGCTGGAGGCAGTCGACGTGGGTGCAGTGGGCGGCGCCGATGAGCTCGGCCAGGAGGGTGATCCCCTCGTAGCACGACTCGGCCTGGTTGTTGAGGGGAGGCGCGTCGGGACCGAAGCGGTCGGCATACCGGCCGACGAGGTCGAGGGAGCCGGCGGTGGTGAGGGAGCGGAAGTAGCCGGCCGAGGCGTAGAGGTTCCCGGTGGCGTCAGCACCGGAGGCGAGCAGCATGTTCTCCTCCATCAGCGGGCTGAGGCGGAGCAGCCGCTCGTGCAGGCCGTGTGCGGCGAACGCACGGTTGAACTCCACGGCGTCCTGTCCGACGAGCAGGATCATGACCGCGTCCGCGGTGGACCGCTCCAGCGAGCGCATCACCGGCGCGAAGTCCTCCGTGCCGTAGCGCACGAAGCACCGGCCGACGAGGTCGAGGCCGAGCTCGTGGGCGAATCCGGTCACCGCCCGGGCGGACCCGCGCGGCCAGATGTAGTCGGCGCCGACCACGTGCCAGCGCCGGCAGCCGAGGGTGTCCCGCATCCAGGCCAGCGCGGGCTGGATCTGCTGCCGTGGCGTCTCGCCGACGCAGAAGACCCCGGGTCGGGCCTCGCCGCCCTCGTAGAGCGAGGTGTAGACGTAGGGGATCCGTCCCACCGTCACCGGCGCCACGTGCTCGCGCACCGACGAGATGTGCCACCCGGTGAGGGCGTCGATCCGCCGCTCGTCGATGAGCCCGTCGACCTCGAGTGCGATCAGCTCCGGTGGGAGGCTGGCGTCGATCAGCTCGATCCGCACCTCCCGCCCGGCCACGCCGGCGAGGTTGAGCTCGTGGGCGCACAGCTCGGCGACCGCTTCGCAGGAGGAGGCGAAGATCCCGCCGGGGCCGCTCATCGGGATGGCCAGGCCGATGCTCAGGACGTCGTCGCCGCGCGAGTCGAGGGCGTGCCGGTGCCGCGAGGTCGGTATGCTGACGCCACTGACCATCATCCATCGCTTTCATCTGCAACCAATGGTGGTCAGCCCATCATCCAACGTTGGCGTCCCGATGGGAAGGGGTTCCGGTGGTTCCGAAGTCCACGCCGGAGGGGGGCAGCGTCGACCAGTCGTCCGCGCGCGTGCGGCTCGACCTGATCGCACGCGCCGGCGAAGCCGTCGCGCACCGGGTGGAGGACGCCCTGCGTGGCGCCCACATGTCGGTCGAGCAGTGGCGGGTGATGGCGCACCTCTACGAGCACGGCGGGTGCACGATGTCGGAGCTGTCGCTCGCAGCCGGGCTGACCGGTGCCACGCTGACCCGGATGGTCGACCGGCTCACCACGTCCGCGCTGGCCCACCGCAACCCGGACCCGACCGACCGTCGGCGCGTGCTCGTGCACCTGTCCCGGCGCGGTCGCTCCCAGGTGCGCCAGCTGTGGCCGAAGGTGCAGCGTGCCGAGGAGGCGGCCGGTCTCGCCGGGGCGGAGGCGGCCGAGCTCAACCGGCTGCTCGAGCGCATGCTCGGCGCCCACTGAGCTGAGAAGTTGCGGCCGTTCCGGGCAGGACGTCTGCCCGAAACGGCCGCAACTTCCGCTGTCGCTGGGGCCGCGGTTGGTGGGGCCTCAGGTCTCGTTCACGGCACGCGGCGTGCGCGCCACCGCGTCGTCGTCGACCGGGGGAGCGGCCCGCAGGGCCACGGCCACCACACCGGCGGCGACCATCACGATCCCGACCAGCCACAGCCCCGCCTTCTCGCTGCCGGTGAGGTCGGTCAGCCAGCCGGTGATGTAGGGCCCGAGGAAGCCGGCGGTGTTGCCGATCGAGTTGATCAGCGCGATCCCCGCCGCCGCTGCCGCCCCGGACAGGAACACGGTCGGCAGCGGCCAGAAGGTCGGCAGCGCCGCCATGATCCCCATGGTGCAGATGGTCACCGCGACCATCGCGGTGAACGGTGAGTTCAGGTAGAGCGCGATCGGGATGGCGATGCCACCGATGATCGCCGGCGCCGCCACGTGCCAGACCCGTTCGCCCGTCTTGTCGCCGTGCCGGGACCAGAGGACCATGGCGACCGCCCCGAACGCGAACGGGATGGCGACGATCAGGCCCTGCTGGACCACGGAGAACTCCGTCCCGTAGGTCTCCTGGAAGCCGGCGACGATGGTCGGCAGGAAGAAGCCCACGGCATACAGGCCGTAGACGATCCCGAAGTAGACGAAGGCGAGCGCCCACACCCGACCCCGGGTGAGCGACTCCCTGATCGAGACGTGGTGGCGCTGCGCCGTCGCCTCGTGCTCGGCGTCCATCTCGGCCTGCAGCCAGGTGCGCTCCTGCTCGGTCAGCCACGTCGCATCGCGGGGGCGGTCGGTGAGGTGGAACCAGCACAGCACGCCGATGAGGATCGCCGGCAGCCCCTCGACGAGGAACATGAAGCGCCAGCCGTCCAGGCCGAGGAAGATCTCGTGCCCGGAGGAGATGATCCACGCGGACAGCGGCGAGCCGATCATCGACGACAGCGGGACGGCGACCATGAACAGGCCGACCGCCTTGGCCCGCATCTCCTGCGGAAACCAGAAGGTGAGGTAGAGGATGATGCCCGGGAAGAAGCCGGCCTCGGCGATGCCGAGCAGGAAGCGCAGGGCGTACATCGTGCCGGCGTTGGGCACGAACGCCATGGCCGCCGCGACGATCCCCCAGCTGACCATGATCCGGGCGATCCACCGCCGCGCCCCGAACTTGTGCAGCGCCAGGTTGCTC
>DASSKF010000180.1:0-2006 GCA_035690725.1 Segeticoccus sp. | reverse complement strand
GTCGGCGACGTGGTCGGGGTTGCGCACGACCGAGCTGACCTCGTGTCCCTCGCCGACGAGGAGGGGAGCAGCGAGCAGGGCCACCTTGCCGTGGCCGCCGATGAGCGTGATCCGAGACATGCCTCCACCTTCTCAGAGCGGGCTGTGCACGGCGCCCCGACAATCGAAAGGCTCTCCTGTCGTATGTGTGGGTCAGTTCCGGCCGGGGAGGGTGGGTCGGTGGCCGCCGAGGGCAAGGAGGGCCAGGGCGATCAGGGCCTGGGGTGAGGCGAAGCCGTAGGCGATCCGGGTCAGCAGGCGGATCTTGGTGTTGGTGGACTCGACCAGCGCGTTGGACAGGCCGTGTTCGATGGCGGCCAGGATCTTGTGCCGGTGGGCTGCGATGGTGCGTTGCAGTTTCACGAAGGCGGGCAGGCGGCTGCGGCGGGCCCAGCCGATCCACTGCTCCAGGGCGGGCCCGGCGCGTTCGAGGGGCATCTGGAACACCAGCCGCAGCCCTTCCTTGAGCAGGTAGCCGCGGTGGACCTGCGGGTCGGTCGCGGCGACCCAGGCCAGCTGTTCGCGTTGCCGCGCGGTCAGCTCCTCGGGGTTCTTCCACAGCGCGAACCGGGCCCCTTTGAGCGCTCGGGCCCGTTCGGTGTGTGGGCGGGGTGGGGCGCCGGCGGGGGGCGCGCCGGGTGGCCGTGCCGGTTCGGTGCGGGCCAGGCGCCGGGCTTCGGTCCAGGCCGCCTGCCGGACCCGGTCCAAGGCGTCGGTGGCCCACTTGACCACGTGGAACGGGTCGGCGACGCGGACCGCGTCGGGGCAGTGCGCGGCGACCACGGTCTCGATGAACGGCATTCCGTCGGCGCTGACGTGGGTGATCTGGGCGCACCGCTGCTCCCCGAGCAGCTCGAAGAACCCGGCCAGGGTCGCGCTGTCGCGTCCGGGAGCGGCCCACAGCAGCCGGTTGCTGTCGTGGTCCACGACCACCATCAGGTACTTGTGGCGGCGTTTGTAGCTGACCTCGTCGATCCCGATCCGCCGGACCCCGGCGAGGCGGTCGGTGCCGGCCTCGACATCGGCCCAGACCCGCTCGATGATCACCCCGACCGTGCGCCACGCGATCCGCATCAGCGTCGTGACCGCCGACTTCGAGGTGGTCGTGGCCAGCCACGCCACCGTCTGGTCGAAGCCGTAGGTGTGCCCGGCGCCGTGCCGGGCCCACGGCACCGCCGCCACGACGACCCCGTGCATCCGGCAGGACACCCGCGGCGCGTCGGCCTCCAGCAGCACCGGCACCGTGCCCAGGTCCAGCGCCCGCCACCGCCGCCGGCCCTGCCCGCCGTCATACCGCGGACACCGCCGCCGGCACACCCCGCACCGGCCCCGCGCCCGCGCCGTGGGCCGCACGTGCGCCACGACCAGCTCGCCCTGCTCGTCGTACTCGACCCGCTCCACGACCGTCTTGTCGACCCCCAACACGGCACGCCATAGGCTGACATCGCGCACGCCGTTCTCCTGTTCACCTGGTTCCTGTTCCTAGACAGCTCAGAAACCTAGACAGGAGAACGGCGTCCGCTCACCCAGCCACGCCCACCGACCCACACATGCGTCACAAGAGCCTTTCGATTGGTGAGAGCCGCGGCGGCCGTATGCCGTGAGGCGCAGGCCGTCGGTCAGCTGACCTCGCGGGCGGGGGCCGCGTACGCCTGCGGGCGCTCGTAGTCACCGAGGATCTCGGCGAGCGCGAGCGGGCGCGCGGCCTCGTGGTGGCGTCCGGCGCGCTGGAGGGTGCGCCCGAGCAGCAGGTGGGCGTAGCCGTCGGTCGGCGACTCGGCCGTGATGCGGTTCAGCACCGCCTCGGCGCGGCCGAGCTGGGCCGAGTGGAAGTAGGCACGCGCGAGCAGCAGCCGCAGGTCGTCGGTGCCGTGGAGCACACCGTCCTCCAGGTTCGACGCAGTGTCCTCGGAGGCGCCGCCCTCGATCTCCTCGACCAGCGTGGCGAGCGCGAGCGCGGCCTCACG
>DASSKF010000179.1:0-19079 GCA_035690725.1 Segeticoccus sp. | reverse complement strand
GGTGGTCGGGCCCTTCGTGCTGTCAGCCGCTGTCAGCGGGACGGGGTGGGATGCCTCACTCCGCCGGCGCCGACGTGCGCGTGTCGAGCGTCTTCAGCTTGCCGTTCTCGAAGCCGTAGACCTCGATCGTGGCCTTGCCCGGCTCACCGGCATCGGTGAAGTCGAGCACACCGCTCGCGCCCTGGTAGTCGATGTCCTTGCCCGCGTCGAGCAGCTTCTTGCAGTCCGCGAAGCTGTTGCACTTCTCGCCGTCCTTGGTCACCGACACGATCTTGTCCTTGAACGTGCTGGCGTCCGTGGACTGTGCGGCCTCGGCACCGAGGGCGATGATGTTGACGCAGTCGTAGACCTGCGGCGCGAACTGCACCTCGTCCAGGTCGGGTGCGAACTTCTTCAGGTTCTTGAGGAACCCGGGGTTCGCCGCCGACGCCGGCGCCGTGCCCTTCATCCCGTCGAGCGCCTGCGGGTTCTTCGCGTTGACGAGCTTCGGCAGGTCCTCGCTGCGCAGGCCGTCGGCGCCGTAGATGCCCACCTTGTCGGGCGTGAGCCCCTTCTCCATGAGCCCGCGGATGATCTGCTTGCCCTCCTCGAACGCGATCACCACGACGGCATCCGGCTTCTGGGAGACGATCTTGGCGACCGTCGCGTCGAAGTTGGTGGCCTTCGGGTCGTAGGACTCGTTGAGCGCCACGGTCGCGCCACTGGACTCCAGCGACTTCGCCGTCGCGTCGGCCAGGCCCTTGCCGTAGTCGTCGGCGCGCGCGACGATCGCGACCTTGCTGTGCCCGTCACCGGTGATGACGTCCGCGAGCACCGGGCCCTGGAGCGCATCCGAGGGTGCCGTGCGGAAGTAGTAGCCGCCGTCCTCGTAGCCGGTGAAGGTCGGCGCCGTGTTGGAGCCGGAGCACTGCACCACCCCGGCGCCGGTCACCTTGTCGATGATCGCCAGCGACATGCCGGACGCCGCCGCCCCGATGATCGCGTCGACGCCCTCGTTGAGGACCCGGTCGGCCGACTGGGAGGCGATGGCCTGGTCGTTGGCCTCGTCGCCGCCGACCACCTCCGGGATCTTGGCGCCGAGGACGCCGCCGGCCTTGTTGATCTCGTCCACGGCGTACTTGGTCGCCTGGATCTGCGGCGGGCCGAGGAAGGCGAGGTCCCCCGTCTCGGGGAGCACGTAGCCGAACTTCAGGGGGTCGTCGGTGGTCGTCGCACTCCCGCCGGTACTCCCCCCGGTGCCCCCGGTGCTGCCGCCCTCGGCCTGCGCGCCACCGTCACTGCTCCCGCAGGCGGCGCCGAGCAGCATGACCCCCGTGACCACGGCGACCGTCTTGATCCGCACGGTTGAACGCATTCCCACTCCTTCGCAGGGACGGGCCCGCGCTGCCGCTCGCGTGCGGCTACTGGGTGGAACGGGCCTCTGGTGCCACGGACAGTAATCGACGGCCAGCCGAGACAGGAGGGGCGTGACCGACCTGTTATCACTCCGTGTTCGAAGCAGATTCGTCCAGGACCAGCTGGGCGACCTCGCGCATGCCCATCCGGCGGTCCATCGCCGTCTTCTGCAGCCAGCGGAACGCCTCCGCCTCGCTGACGTGGAGCCGGTCCATCAGGGCGCCCTTCGCCCGGTCCACCAGGGTGCGCGTGCGCAGCCGCTCGTCGAGGTCCTCCACCTCGTCCTCCAGCTGGGTGAGCTCGGTCCAGCGGGAGCGCGCGATCTCGATCGCCGGTGTCAGATCGGCTGCGGTGAAGGGCTTCACGACGTACGCGACGACCCCGGCGTCGCGGGCGCGCTCCACCAGCTGGCGGTCGCTGAACGCGGTGAGCAGGACGACCGGGGCGAGGCGCGCCGCCCCGATCTGCTCGGCGGCGCTGATGCCGTCAAGCACCGGCATCTTGACGTCCATCACCACCAGGTCGGGCCGGAGCTGCTGGGCGAGCTCGACCGCCTGCTCCCCGTTGACGGCCGCACCGACGACGTCGTAGCCGCACTCCCCCAGCATCTCCACCAGGTCGAGCCGGATCACCGACTCGTCCTCGGCGACGAGGACCCGAACCGCTTGCGGCTCAGCGATGCTCACGCTCGCTCCCGCAGTGGTTGCCCGGTCCGCGGTGCCGAAGGCGGGACTTGAACCCGCACGCCCTGTCGGGCAGAGCATTTTGAGTGCTCCGTGTCTGCCATTCCACCACTTCGGCCGGCGGCGGTCAGCATACCGTCCGGGACAGCCGCGGCCCCGCACTGCCCGCGGCCGCCGGCACCGCTCACTTGCGGAAGTCCCCGTATGCCGGTGCCACCTTGTTGCGCGCGTCACCGATCCGGTGCACGCGCAGGGCGTTCGTGGACCCGGGGATCCCCGGCGGTGAGCCGGCGACGATGACGACGACATCCCCCGGCTCGCAACGGCCCCCGTCGATCAGCATCTCGTCGACCTGCATCGCCATCTCGTCGGTGTGCCGGCAGGGCGGCACGCAGAAGGTCTCCACGCCCCAGCTCAGCGCGAGCTGTGACCGGGTGGCCCGCAACGGCGTGAACGCCAGCATCGGGATGTCCGGGCGCAGCCGTGCCATCCGCTTGGCCGTGTCGCCGGACTGCGTGAAGGAGATGAGCAGCTCCACCTCGAGCTGGTCGCCGATCTCGACCGCCGCACGCGTCACCGCGCCGCCCATCGTGTGCGGCATGGTGCCGAGCGGCTCGACCCGTTCCAGACCGTGCTCCTCGGTGCTCGCGATGATCCGGGCCATCGTCTCCACGGCCCGGATCGGGTAGGCCCCGACACTCGTCTCGCCGGACAGCATGATGGCGTCCGTGCCGTCGAGGACGGCGTTGGCGCAGTCGCTCGCCTCGGCGCGGGTGGGGCGGGCGTTGCTCACCATCGACTCGAGCACCTGGGTCGCGACGATGACCGGCTTGGCGTTGCGCCGGGCCAGCTCGACCGCACGCTTCTGCACCAGCGGCACGTCCTCCAGGGGCATCTCGACCCCGAGGTCGCCCCGCGCGACCATGATGCCGTCGAAGGCGTCGACGATCTCCTCGAGGTTGGCCACCGCCTGCGGCTTCTCGATCTTGGCGATGACGGGGAGGCGGATCCCCTCCTCGTCCATGATGCGCTGAACCTGCTCGGCGTCGGCAGCCGAGCGCACGAAGGACAGCGCGACCATGTCGGCCTGCAGGTGCAGGGCCCAGCGCAGATCGGCCTCGTCCTTCTCGGTCAGGGCGGGGACACTGACCGCGACGCCGGGCAGGTTGATCCCCTTGTGGTCGGAGACGCTGCCGCCGACCTCGACCTCCGTCACCACGTCCGTGTCGTCGACGTCCACGGCGCGCAGCACGATCTTGCCGTCGTCGATGAGGAGGGTGTCACCGACGGAGACGTCACCGGGCAGCCCCTCGTAGGTCGTCGACACGCGGTCCCGGTCGCCGTCGACCTGCTCGGTCGTGATCGTGAAGCGGTCTCCCGGCGCGAGGGTGACGGGTCCGTCCGCGAACGTCCCGGTCCGGATCTTGGGCCCCTGCAGGTCCGCCATGACACCGACGGCGTGGCCGGTGTGGTCGCTCGCGCGGCGCACGTCGAGGTAGACCTTCTCGTGGTCGGCGTGGCTCCCGTGCGACAGGTTGAGCCGTGCCACGTCCATGCCGGCCTCGACGAGGCGGACGAGCATGTCGGCTCCCGACGTCGCCGGTCCGATGGTGCAGACGATCTTCGCTCGGCGCATGGTCCTCACCCTATTGCGGACGACGCTGCCGGGCAGAGCCCCGCTCACGCGGTGAGCGGCCGGTCGGTGGGGCCGACGGGTCGGGGCAGCCGCGACTCGCCCTGCAGCCACCCGTCCACACCGGCCGCCGCGGACCGTCCCTCGGCGATCGCCCAGACGATCAGCGACTGCCCGCGCCCGGCGTCACCGGCGACGAACACGCCCGGCACGTCGGTCATGAACCGCTCGTCCCGCTGCACCGTCCCGCGGTCGGCCACCCCGACCCCGAGCTGATCGAGCAGCCCGGACCGCTCCGGTCCGACAAAGCCCATCGCGAGGAGGACCAGCTGTGCCGGCAGCTCACGCTCGGTGCCGGGGACCGGCGTGAACCCGTCCCGGCCCCGCTCGACCTCGACCACGCGCAGGCAGAGCACTCGGCCCTGCTGGTCGCCGACCACCTCGGTGGTGCTGACCGCGTAGACCCGCTCCCCTCCCTCCTCGTGCGCGCTCGCGACCCGGAACACGGCGGGGTAGGTCGGCCACGGCTGGTCGGGGCTCCGCTCGTCGCCGGGGCGGGCGAGGATCTCCAGCGAGGTGACCGACCGGGCCCCCTGGCGGTGCGCGGTGCCGACGCAGTCGGCGCCGGTGTCGCCCCCGCCGATCACGACGACGTCCTTGCCCGCTGCGGTCGGCGCCCCCTCGACCGGCCGGCCGAGGGCCGCGCGGTTCGCCGGGGGCAGGTAGTCCATGGCCTGCACGACGCCGTCGAGGTCGCGTCCGGGCACCGGCAGGTCGCGGGGGAGGGTCGAGCCGGTGGCGAGGACCACCGCGTCGTAGCGGCGCCGCAGCTCGTCACCGGTGAGGTCCTGCCCGACCGCGACCTGGCAGCGGAAGCGGGTGCCCTCGGCGCGCATCTGCTCCAGCCGGCGGTCCAGCACGGACTTCTCCAGCTTGAACTCCGGTATGCCGTAGCGCAGCAGGCCGCCCGGCCGGTCCTCCCGCTCGAAGACCGCGACGGTGTGGCCGGCCCGGGTCAGCTGTTGCGCGGCCGCGAGCCCCGCGGGGCCCGACCCCACGACCGCGACCGTCTTGCCCGTGAGCCGGTCCGGGGGGTGGGCCTCGAGCCGCCCCGCGTCCCGTGCCCGGTCGGCGATGGTCACCTCCACCTGCTTGATGGTCACCGGGGGCTGGCTGATGCCCAACACGCAGGCGGTCTCGCACGGGGCGGGGCACAGCCGGCCGGTGAACTCGGGGAAGTTGTTCGTCGCGTGCAGGCGCTCGATGGCGGCGGTCCACTCGCCCCGGCGGGCGAGGTCGTTCCACTCGGGGATGAGGTTGCCGAGCGGACAGCCGCTGTGGCAGAACGGGATGCCGCAGTCCATGCACCGGCCCGCCTGGCGCTGCAGCTGGCCGACGTCCTGCTGCTCGTGGACCTCGCGCCAGTCCATCAGCCGGACCGGCACCGGGCGCCGCTCCGGGAGCTCCCGGTCACGGACGGTGAGAAAGCCTCGCGGATCAGCCACGGGACACCTCCAGGATCTGCTCCCACGTCTCGTCACCGTCGGGGTCGGCACCACGCGCCTGCGCTTCGGACCGGATGTCCAGGACCTGTCGGAAGGCCCGGGGAAGCACGAGCGTGAACCGCTCCCGCGCCTCGGTCCAGCTCGCCAGCAGCCGCGAGGCCACCGGCGAGGCCGTCCACTCCACGTGCCGCGCCAGCAGGTCGTGCACCACCTGCTCGTCCTCCCCGGTCAACGGCAGCTGGTCGACCAGGCCCGGGTTCACCCGCTCCGGCACGAGGTCGAGCACGTAGGCCCGCCCCCCGGACATCCCGGCGGCGAAGTTGCGCCCGGTGGACCCGAGCACGAGGACGGTCCCGCCGGTCATGTACTCGCAGCCGTGGTCGCCGACGCCCTCGACCACCGCAGTGAGACCGGAGTTGCGCACGCAGAACCGCTCGCCCACGGCGCCGCGCAGGAACAGCTCGCCCCCGGTCGCGCCGTAGCCGATCACGTTCCCGGCGATGACGTTCAGCTCCCCCGACAGGGCCGCCTCACGCACCGGCCGCACCACGACCCGGCCACCGGACAGCCCCTTGCCGACGTAGTCGTTGGCGTCGCCGAGCAGCCGCAGCGTGATCCCGGCCGGAAGGAAGGCACCCAGCGACTGGCCGGCGGTCCCGGCCAGCGTGACGTCGATCGTCCCGTCCGGCAGCCCGTGCGGATGGCGTCGCGTCACCTCGTGCCCGAGCATCGTCCCGACGGATCGGTGCACGTTGCGCACCGCGAGGTCGAACGCCACCGGCTCCCCCCGCTCGACCGCCGGCCGCGCCTTGCTGATGAGCACCTGGTCGAGCACCTTGTCGAGCCCGTGGTCCTGGCCGGTCGTGTGCCGTCGCGCGCCTCCTGCAGGCGGGTCCACCTGCGTGAGGATCGGCGCGAGGTCGAGCCCGCTCGCCTTCCAGTGGTCGACGGCCGCGCGCGTGTCGAGGGCGTCGACCCTGCCGACTGCCTCGTCGATCGAGCGGAACCCCAAAGACGCCAAGTGTTCCCGCACCTCCTCGGCGATGAACTCGAAGAAGGTCTCGACGAACTCCGGACGACCGGTGAAGCGGGCGCGGAGCTCCGGGTTCTGCGTCGCGATGCCGACCGGGCACGTGTCGAGGTGGCAGACGCGCATCATCACACAGCCGCTGACCACGAGTGGGGCGGTCGCGAAGCCGAACTCCTCGGCGCCGAGCAGGGCGGCGATGACCACGTCGCGGCCGGTCTTGAGCTGCCCGTCGGCCTGCACCACGATCCGGTCCCGCAGCCCGTTCAGCAGCAGCGTCTGCTGGGTCTCCGCAAGCCCCAGCTCCCACGGACCCCCCGCGTGCTTGAGCGACGTCAGCGGTGAGGCGCCCGTCCCTCCGTCGTGCCCGGAGATCAGGACCACGTCGGCGTGCGCCTTGCTCACGCCCGCGGCGACCGTGCCGACGCCGACCTCGGCCACGAGCTTGACGTGGATGCGTGCCGACGGGTTGGCGTTCTTCAGGTCCTGGATCAGCTGGGCCAGGTCCTCGATGGAGTAGATGTCGTGGTGCGGTGGCGGTGAGATGAGCCCCACTCCCGGGGTCGCGTGCCGGGTGCGGGCCACCCACGGGTAGACCTTCGGTCCGGGCAGCTGGCCGCCCTCCCCCGGCTTGGCGCCCTGGGCCATCTTGATCTGGATGTCGTCGGCCTCGGTGAGGTAGAGGCTGGTGACGCCGAACCGCCCCGAGGCGACCTGCTTGATGGCCGATCGCCGCTCGGGGTCGAGCAGCCGGTCCTCGTCCTCGCCGCCCTCGCCGGTGTTGGAGCGGGCCCCGAGCCGGTTCATCGCGACCGCCAGCGTCTCGTGGGCCTCCCGGCTGATCGAGCCGTAGCTCATGGCACCGGTGGAGAAGCGCTTGACGATCTCCTCGACCGGCTCCACCTCCTCGACCGGCACCGGCTGCCGCTCGCCGGCAGCGAGCCCGAACAGCCCGCGCAGGGTCATCAGCCGGCGGGACTGCTCGTCGACGCGCGCGGTGTACTGCCGGAAGACGTCGTAGCGGCGTTGCCGCGTGGAGTGCTGCAGGCGGAACACGGTCTCCGGGTCGAAGAGGTGCTCCTCCCCCTCCCGCCGCCACTGGTACTCGCCCCCGACGTCGAGCGTCCGGTGTGGCGGGTGCGTGCCGTCGGGCGGGTAGGCCACGGCGTGCCGGGCGGCCACCTCGGCGGCCACGACGTCGAGCCCGGCCCCGCCCAGCCGGGACACGGTGCCGGTGAAGTGGGCGTCGACCAGCTCCCGGGACAGGCCGATCGCCTCGAACACCTGCGCACCCCGGTAGGACGCCACGGTGGAGATCCCCATCTTGGACATCACCTTGAGCACACCCTTGCCGAGGGCGCTGATGAGGTGGCGCACCGCCTCCTCGGCAGACACGTCCTCGAGGTCGCGGGCCCGGACCAGCTCCTCGACCGACTCCATCGCCAGGTAGGGGTTGACCGCCGCCGCACCGTAGCCGATGAGGAGGGCGACGTGGTGCACCTCCCGCACGTCGCCGGCCTCGACGATCAGCCCGACGCGGGTGCGGGTCTGCTCACGGATCAGGTGGTGGTGCACGGCCGCGCACAGCAGCAGCGACGGGATCGGCGCGCGGTCCGGGTCGGAGTCGCGGTCGGAGAGCACGACGAAGTGCGCACCGTCGGCAATGGCCCGGGACACGTCGGCACAGATGTCGCGCAGCCGTCGCTCGAGGGCGGCGGCACCGCCGTCGACGTCGTAGAGCCCCCGCACGACGTGGGTGGAGTGACCGGACAGGCCCTCCCCCGCGCCCACGTGCACGACCTTCGCCAGCTCGTCGTTGTCGATGACCGGGAACGGCAGCACCACCTGCCGGCAGTGCTCCGGGCCCGCCTCCAGCGCGTTGCCCTCGGGGCCGACGGACGTGCCCAAGGCGGTCACCAGCTCCTCGCGGATCGCGTCGAGCGGCGGGTTGGTCACCTGCGCGAACATCTGGGTGAAGTAGTCGAACAGCAGGCGCGGGCGGCTCGAGAGCACCGCGATCGGGGTGTCGGTGCCCATGGACCCGAGCGGTTCGCCGCCGGTCGCTGCCATGGGGCGCAGCAGCACCCGCAGCTCCTCGGTGGTGTAGCCGAAGGTCTGCTGGCGCCGGGTGACGGACGAGGGCGTGTGCACCACGTGCTCCCGCTCGGGCAGGTCGGCCAGCTCGATCAGGCCGTCGCGCAGCCACTCCCCGTAGGGGTGCTCGGCCGCGAGGGCGGCCTTGACCTCCTCGTCGCTGACGATCCGCCCGTGGCCGGTGTCGACCAGGAACATCCGCCCCGGCTGCAGTCGGCCCCGGCGGACCACGCGGGCCGGGTCGAGGTCCAGGACACCGGCCTCGGAGGCGAGCACGACCAGGCCGTCGTCCGTGACGGCATACCGTCCGGGGCGCAGCCCGTTGCGGTCCAGGACCGCGCCGGCCAGGGTGCCGTCGGTGAAGGTCACGCAGGCCGGCCCGTCCCAGGGCTCCATGAACAGCGAGTGGTACTCGTAGAACGCGCGGCGGGCCGGGTCCATCTCGGTGTGGTTCTCCCAGGCCTCCGGCACCATCATCAGGACGGCGTGCGGCAGCGACCGGCCGCCGAGGTGCAGCAGCTCCAGCGCCTCGTCGAAGGACGCCGAGTCGGACGCGCCGGGCGTGAGCACGGGGAAGGTCCGCGACAGGTCACCGGGCACCAGGTCGCTGGCCAGCAGCGACTCCCGCGCGTGCATCCAGTTGCGGTTGCCCTTGATCGTGTTGATCTCGCCGTTGTGCGCCATGAGGCGGTAGGGGTGGGCGAGCGGCCACGACGGGAACGTGTTGGTCGAGAAGCGCGAGTGCACCAGGGCCAGCTCGGTCGCGAACCGCTGGTCGGACAGGTCGGGGTAGAACGGCTCGAGCTGGGCGGTGGTGAGCATCCCCTTGTAGACCAGGGTGCGCCCGGACAGCGACGGGAAGTAGACCTCGAGGTCGCGCTCGGCCCGCTTGCGCAGGCACCAGGTCCGCCGCTCCAGGGCCAGGCCCGACTCGCCCGCGCGGCCGGCCACGAACAGCTGCCGGAACGTCGGCATCACGGCGCGGGCGGGCTCCCCGACCATCCGCGGGTCCACCGGCACCTCGCGCCAGCCGAGCACGTCCAAGCCCTCCTCGCCGGCCAGCCCCTCGACCTGCTGCTGCACGTGCGCGGCCGCATCCGGGCCGGCGGGCAGGAAGGCGGTGCCCACGGCATACCGGCCCTGCTCGGGGAGCGGGAACGGCACCACCGCCCGCAGGAACGCGTCGGGCACCTGGGTGAGGATGCCTGCGCCGTCACCGACGGTGGCGTCCGCGCCGGTGGCGCCGCGGTGCTCGAGGTTGCGCAGCGCGGTGAGGGCGTGGTCGACGATGTCGTGGCCGGGCGTGCCCCGGAGGGTGGCCACCATCGCCAGGCCGCACGCGTCGTGCTCGAAGGCGGGGTCGTAGAGGCCCTGGGCCGGAACGGGGCCGGGGAGGCGGACCGACATGGGATCACCGTCCTTGCTGTCTCGAGGAGTGCTCGGGACCGCGTGGACGCCATCGGCCAGCGGGATGCCCGGGAGCCTACCGCTCCGGTCCGGGATTCGGAACTGCCCCGTTCGTATGCCGAGATGTTCCGTCCGTCTCCTCGGTCGCCTCGTCGTCGGCGGCCCGCTCGTCCGCCTCCCGGTCGGCCGCCACGGGTGCTGGGTCCGACGAGGTCGTCCCCCGCACCCCGTCGGGGTGGCGCCGGCCGAACCAGAGGAACAGCCCGAGCCCGGCGAGAAAGACCAGCAGGCAGGTCCAGATGTTGATCCGCAGCCCGAGCACGTGCGTGGCGGTGTCGGTTCGCATCAGCTCGAAGAACACGCGCCCGACCGGGTAGAGCATGATGTACAGCGCGAAGGCGCGGCCGCGGCCGAGGCGCACCCGCCGGTCGACGAGCACGATCGCGAGGGCGATCGCCACACACCACAGCGACTCGTAGAGGAACGTCGGCTGGAAGTAGCCGAGCACGGTGCTGTCCGAGCCCGGGCAGGTGACCGCGTGGCCGGCCGCCTGGTTCCAGCAGTGGATCTCCAAAGCCCACGGGACGTCGGTGCGGTGGCCGTAGAGCTCGTTGTTGAACCAGTTGCCCCACCGGCCGAGCGCCTGCGCGATCAGCACGCCCGGGGCCGCCGCGTCGGCGAAGTCGAGGAACGCGATCCCCCTGCGGCGGCAGGCGATCCACGCGCCGACCCCACCCAGGGCGATGGCTCCCCAGATGCCGAGCCCGCCGTGCCAGATCTTCAGGGCGTCGATCGGGTGGCCGCCGGGCCCGAAGTAGGGCTGGTATGTCGTGGCGACGTGGTAGAGCCGTCCGCCGATGATCCCGAACGGCACCGCCCACATGGCGATGTCGAGGACCTCGCCGCCGGTGCCGCCGCGGTCGAGCAGCCGGCGCTGGGCGATCCAGCAGGCCACGAGGATCCCGGCCAGGATGCACAGGGCGTAGGCCCGGATGGGGAGGTCGCCGATCCACCAGACCCCCTGGACGGGGCTGGGCAGGCTGGCGATCACGCGCGTGCCGTCACTTGCCGGCGGCGGCCTCGAGCACCTGGTCGAGCTGCTGCGGCTGCTGGAGGATCGTGTTGAGCTGCTGGGTGCTCAGCTCGTTGCCGTTCACCTCGACCGTCGGGGTGCTGCGGATGCCCGACTTGTCGCCGTCCTGCTGCACCGCCTTCACGTAGTCGGTGTGGGCGCCGTCCTGCACGCACTGCTTGAAGGTGTCGTAGGCCTTGCCGTGGATGCCGGCCTGCTGGCCGAACTGCAGGAGCTGCTCGTCGGTGTAGCCGACCCCCTCCTGCTGCGGCTGGTTCGCGTAGACGGTCGAGTGGTACTCCTCGAACTTGTCCGCGTCGGCGGCGCAGAAGGAGGCGTTGGCCGCCCGCGCGGACGCGTCGTTGCCCAGGTTGCTGTCGAGGAAGCTCAGCGGGTGCACGACCAGCCGGATGTCACCCTGGTTCGCGAGCGTCGTGAACCGGTCACCGGCCGCGTCCTCGAGGTGCTTGCAGAAGGGGCACTGGAAGTCCTCCCAGAGGTCCACCGTGGGAGCGCCCTTGTCGCCCTCGGACAGCACGATGCCGCCGCCGTCCTTGAGGGCGTGCTTCGGCAGGCCGGAGGTGGTGCTGCCGCTGCTGCTCTGGTTGCTCCAGATGGCCACGAAGACCACGACAAGGATCACGACGACCACGACGACGGCGCCGATGATCACCTTCGAGGGGCCCTCGTTGGGCCGGGCTGCCTTCAGCTTCGCCGAGGCATCGGGGCGGGGCATGGGATCGTCTCTCCTTGCTGGGTCAGCGGGCCGGGCCGAACAGGCGTTGGTCGAGTCCGAGGACGGTGCGCGGGCGCCACGTGAGCCACGCCGCACACAGGAGGAGACCCGTGTCGCGCAGGATCTCCCGCAGGTAATGCGTTTCGCCGGGTTCGATGGTTCCCCCACCACCGAAGCAGCCGCAGTCGATGCTGATCCCGCGCGCCCACACCGAGGCGATCCCGATGATGAAGGCCACCATGAGCAGCCCGCCCGCCACCGCGGAGATGCGGGTGAACAGGCCCACGACGAGCAGGATCCCGATGACCACCTCGACCACGGGCAGTGCGGTGCCGACGAGGTCGGCCACCGAGTAGGGCATCAGCTCGTAGCCGAGGACTGCCCGCACCGAGGACTGCAGGTCGGTGATCTTGATCGCGCCCGCGTAGAAGATGACGCCGCCCAGCACCAGCCGGGCGAGCAGTCCGACCACGTCGAGGACGCGGCTGGTCCGGGCGCCCGGCCCGGACCGGCTGCCGTGCGGGCCGGCCTCGGTCTCCGACGCGCCCACGGGCGAGGAGGTCATGGCTGCGGGGCTCCTTCCGACCCGGGCACGCTGACAGGGGCAGAGTCGAGTCCGCCGCCGCGCACCCCCGTCGCCAGCTCGGCGCACAGGGCCGCGAGCCGGTCACGCCCCTCCTCCGCGGAGTCGGCGTCGGCGAGGCAGCGCACGAGCGCCGAGCCGACGATGACTCCATCAGCGAAACGGCCGACCTGCGCCGCCTGTTCCCGGGTGGACACGCCGAGCCCGACGCAGACGGGGGTGTCGGTCACCCGCCGGGTGCGTTCCACCAGCGTGGCGGCCGCGTCGCCGACGGAGGTGCGGGCACCGGTGACCCCCATCGTGGAGGCGGCGTAGACGAAGCCCCGGCACGCCGCCGTGGTGGAGACGAGGCGGTCGTCGGTCGAGCTCGGGGCCACGAGGAAGATGCGGTCGAGGTCGTGCCGCTCGGCGGCGGCGACCCACTCCCCGGCCTCGTCCGGGATGAGGTCGGGGGTGATCAGCCCCGATCCCCCGGCCGCGGCGAGCTCCTCAGCGAACCGGTCCACGCCGTGGTGCAGGATCGGGTTCCAGTAGCTCATCACCACGGCGGCGCCGCCCGCCTCGGTCACTGCCCGCGCGGCGGTGAAGACGTCGCGCAGCCGGCTGCCGCCGGCGAGGGCGACGTCGGCGGCGTGCTGGATCACCGGCCCGTCCATGAGCGGGTCGGTGTAGGGGACGCCGATCTCCACGATGTCCACCCCGTGCCGCACCAGGGTGCGCATCGCCTCGATCGAGTCCGCCACCGTCGGGAAGCCCACCGGCAGGTAGCCGATGAGGGCCGCACGGCCCTCGGCACGGGCGCGCTCCAGGACCGGCCCGACCCCGCTCACTGCTGTCCTCCGCGCTCCTGCGACGTCGCCGCTCACTGCTCCACCCCCGGCTCGTCCCCGGCCGGCGTGTCGGCGTTGTCGGGCGTCGCCGTGGGGGTCGGGGACTGGTCCTCGGCCGGCGGTCCGCCGTCCTCGCCGAGCAGCCCGAACCAGCGGGCCGCGGTGTCGACGTCCTTGTCGCCGCGGCCGGAGAGGTTCACGAGGAGCACCGCCTCCGACCCCAGCTCCCGGCCGACCGTGAGCGCGCCGGCGAGCGCGTGCGCGCTCTCCAGCGCCGGCATGATGCCCTCGGTTCGGCACAGCAGCGAGAAGGCGTCCATGGCCTCCTCGTCGGTGATCGGGTGGTACTCGGCGCGACCGGTGTCCTTGAGGTGCGCGTGCTCCGGCCCGACGCTCGGGTAGTCGAGGCCGGCCGACACCGAGTGCGACTCCAGCGTCTGTCCCTCGTCGTCCTGCAGCAGGTAGGTGAACGCGCCGTGCAGCACGCCCGGGGTCCCGCTGCTGAAGCGGGCGGCGTGCCGGCCCGAGGCGATGCCCTCGCCCCCGGCCTCGAGACCGACGAGGCGCACGGAGGCGTCGTCGATGAAGCGGTGGAAGATCCCCATGGCATTGGAGCCGCCGCCGACGCAGGCGAGGACGGCGTCGGGGAGCCGCCCGACCAGGTCGAGCACCTGGGCCCGGGCCTCGACGCCGATGATCCGGTGGAAGTCGCGCACCATCTCGGGGAACGGGTGCGGTCCGGTGACCGTCCCGAGCAGGTAGTGGGTGTGGTCGACGTTGGTGACCCAGTCCCGCATCGCCTCGTTGATCGCGTCCTTGAGCGTTGCGCTGCCGTGGGCGACCGGGACGACCTCGGCCCCGAGCAGGCGCATGCGGGCGACGTTGAGTGCCTGCCGCTGGGTGTCCTTCCTGCCCATGTAGACGGTGCACTCGAGGCCGAGCAGGGCGGCGGCGGTCGCCGTGGCGACGCCGTGCTGTCCGGCGCCCGTCTCGGCGATGACCCGGCGCTTGCCCATGCGCTGGGTCAGCAGCGCCTGCCCGAGCACGTTGTTGATCTTGTGCGAGCCGGTGTGGTTGAGGTCCTCGCGCTTGAGCAGCACCCGTCCGCCGCCGGCGTGCCGGGCGAAGCGCGGGACCTCCGTGAGCAGGCTGGGCCGCCCGGTGTAGGTCTCGTGCAGGCGGGTGAGCTCGCCCTGGAACCCCGGGTCGACCTGCGCCTTGCGACGTGCCTCGTCGAGCTCCTCGAGGGCGGCGACGAGGGCCTCGGGGACGAACCGGCCGCCGTAGTCGCCGAACCTCCCCGGACGGGTCGTCCCCGCCCTCGGCGTGGTGTCGGTCATCGGGCTCCCTGGTGGCGAAGGGCGGGGTGCGCGCCCGCGGCGACGAGGTCGGCGACGGCCTCGCGCGGGGTGCCGCCGGTGACCAGGCTCTCCCCGACGAGCACGGCGTCGGCGCCCGCCCGGGCGTACTCGAGGATGTCGTGGGGCCCGCGGACACCGGACTCGGCGACGCGGACGACACCGGCCGGCACCTGCGGGGCGAGCCGCGCGAAGGTGGACCGGTCGACCTCCAGCGTCTTGAGGTTGCGGGCGTTGACGCCGAGGACGCGCGCGCCGGCGTCGACCGCGCGGGACAGCTCGTGCTCGTCGTGCACCTCGACCAGCGCGGTCATGCCGAGCGACTCGGCGCGCTCCCGCAGCCCCACGAGGGTGGTCTGGTCGAGGGCGGCGACGATGAGCAGCACGAGGTCCGCGCCGTGCGCGCGCGCCTCCCACAGCTGGTAGGGCGTCACCACGAAGTCCTTGCGCAGGACGGGGATGTCGACGGCGGCCCGCACCGCGTCGAGGTCGGCGAGGCTCCCCCCGAAGCGCCGCTGCTCGGTCAGCACGCTGACCGCCGTGGCGCCGCCTGCCGCATAGTCGCCGGCGATCGCCGCGGGATCGGCGATCATCGCGAGCGCGCCCTTGCTCGGGCTGGAGCGCTTCACCTCCGCGATGACCTTGACCCCGCCGGCGGCCGCGAGCGCGGCACGGGCGTCCAGGGCGCCCGGCGTGCGTGCGGCGCGTTCCTTGAGCTGGCTCAGGGGGACGCGGGCCTCGCGCACCGCGAGGTCCTCGCGGACGCCGTCGATGATCTCGTCGAGGACTGTGGGCACGTTCGAAAGGTTAGCCGTCGCGCCTCGCGCCCCCGAAATCCGGTATGCCGTGCCGCTGCGGGCCGCTGGCGCGGGTCACCTCACGCGGGCGACAGCCAGGTCCAGCCGGGCACGTTGCGCAGCACCCAGTAGCCCAGCACCAGCCCGAGGAGCGACCACAGCACCCAGGCGGGTGCGAGCCACCGGCGCGGTCGGCCGGTGACCGAGCGGTGCAGCCACAGCCCCCAGGCCAGTACGAGGTAGGCGGCGGCCACGACGGTCAGCGGGTTGCGTGCCAGTGCGCCGGCGACGTCGAGGTGGGCGAGGTCGTGCACGGCCCGCAAGGAGCCGCACCCCGGGCAGTACAGGCCGGTCAGGAACAGGAACGGACAGGTCGGATAGTGCCCGGTCTCGTTCGGGTCGATCGCGGCCAGGTAGCCGACGGCCCCGAGCGCACCGGTCGCGACGAGGAGCGGGAGCAGCGCACCGCGCCGGCCACCCGGGCTGCGAGTGGCCGCCGCGGAGGGAGCAGGCCGCCCGTCCCGGTCGGCGCCGGGACGGGTGAGGCCTGCCGTGCTGCCCATGGCGCTGCGCCTCCTCAGAGGCCGGAGCCGCCCGTCTGGCCGATCGCGCCGACGACGAAGACGAGGATGATGTACAGGACCGACAGGACCACGCCGATGACGGCGGCCCAGATGGCCCACTTCTTGGCCTTCTCGGAGG
Source organism: Segeticoccus sp. (assembly GCA_035690725.1). Taxonomy (GTDB): domain Bacteria; phylum Actinomycetota; class Actinomycetes; order Actinomycetales; family Dermatophilaceae; genus DASSKF01. Next base: position 3,257 of record DASSKF010000179.1, on the reverse strand, counting down.
ACTCCTGCGCGCCGCGAGCGTCTCCGGCCTGCCACTTGGAGTTCACCTGCGCCGCGAAGACGATCGACACGATGCCGAGCGGGAGGCAGCAGAAGATGGTGGTGAGGATCGCCCACACGAGGTGGTTCGGCGGCGGCGCGCCCTGCGGCTGGCCGAACCCGCCCGGGTAGCCGTAGCCGCCGGACGGCGGCGGTGGGGGCGGCGGTGGGTTCTCGTAGGACATGGGTCGGGTCCCCCCTTGGGTCTACGTGACGACGTGTGGATACCGAGCAGGCGCGCCACGCGGCGCGCCCGGTCCAGACCTTATCCGCTCAGCGCACCGCGGTGGTACCACGGGTGTGGCTGGGCTGGTGCACGCCGTAGCCCGCCATCTGCAGCACCTTGCCGGCGATCAGCCCGACGACCACGAGCCCCACCCCGATCAGCGACGGCACGAGGGAGTCGAGGGCAATGCCGACCGCGATGAGGGCGGCCGCCACCAGCAGGGTGATCACCAGCGTCCACGCCGCGATGCTGTGGCCGTGTCCGTGCTCTGCCATGTCGTCGGTTCTCCTCCGGCCCGGGGCCCTGTCGTCGCTTCGCTCATCCTGCCGCCGCCTGCTGCTCGCGCGGGTGCGGCTCGCCGCCATTGTGTCAGGGGTGGTCCTCTCCGGACGCTGCGGTGGGGTCCTCACCCCGGCTGAGCCGGTCCCAGTCCGACTCGACCCGGCGCCGTGCCGGCGCGCCCGCGCCGCCCGCCGGGGCGTCGTAGCTCGAGGACAGCCCGCTCCACCGTCGGCCGGCGGCCAGGGTCGCGACGCCCCCGAGCGCCAGGAGGACGCAGGCGGCCAGCGCCAGCCAGGGCCAGACGGTGGGGCTGCCGGTGGCGGAGATGTCACCGGTGCGTCCGGTGCTCGTCGCGGCCAGCCGGCCGAGGGCGCGGCCGGGCTCGCTGACCAGCTGCATCACCGAGATGCCGCCCAGCACGGCCGCGAGCACGATCGCGACGCCGCCGACCCACCGCACGATGCGCCGGCCGGTGGCGGCCGCGATCGCGGCGGCCGCGGCGACCAGGGCGGCGCCGAGCACCCCCTTGGCCACGTCGGTGCCCGTCCCGTGCAGGGCGGTCGCGCCGAGGACCGAGCCCTCCACCCGGCCCTCGACCCAGGTGCGCGACCCGCTCACGAGCAGGAAGGCCGCGGCGAGGAGCACGACGACCAGGACGACGCGCTTGCTGAGCAGCCGCTCCATCACGGCGCCCGCAGCCCCGCCGCCGTGGCCACCGCGCGCAGCGCCGCGGCCGCCTTGTTCACGCTCTCCTCGAACTCCAGCCGCGGCACCGAGTCGGCGACGATGCCGCCGCCGGCCTGCACGTGGGCGACCCCGTCGCGGACGAGCGCCGTGCGGATGGCGATCGCCATGTCGAGGTCGCCGGCGAAGTCGAGGTAGCCGACCACCCCGCCGTAGAGCCCGCGCCGGCTGGGTTCCAGCTCGTCGATGAGCGCCATCGCCCGCGGCTTCGGGGCACCGGACAGCGTGCCGGCCGGGAAGGTCGCCGCGAGCACGTCGTAGGCGCTGCACTCCGGCCGCAGGTCACCGACGACGGTCGACTCCAGGTGCATGATGTGGCTGTAGCGCCGCACCGTCATGAACTCGACGGTGTCGACCGTGCCCGGCGCGCACACCCGCTGCAGGTCGTTGCGGGACAGGTCCACGAGCATCACGTGCTCGGAGCGCTCCTTCGGGTCGGCCAGCAGCTCCTCGCCGATCGCGACGTCCGCCTCCGGGGTGCCCCCACGCGGCCGGGACCCCGCGATCGGGTGGGTGATGGCCCGTCGCCCGGTCACCTTGACGAGCGCCTCCGGGCTCGACCCCACGACGTCGTATGCCGACCCGTCCGGCGCCGGGACCCGCAGCAGGTACATGTACGGGCTCGGGTTGGAGGCGCGCAGCACCCGGTAGACGTCGAGCGCGTCCGCCGGGCACGGCACGGAGAACCGCTGGGAGAGCACGACCTGGAAGACCTCGCCGGCCCGGATCGCCTCCTTGCCGGCCTCGACCATCTCGTGGAACTGCTCGGGCGTCCGGTTGCTCCGGGGAGCGGGGGCGGTCGGCTCGATCACCGCCACCGTGCTGGGGGCGGCGGCCATCAGGTCCCGCTCCATGACGTCGAGGCGCTCCACCGCGTCCTGCCGGGCCCAGCCGACCCGCTCGTCCGTGGCGTCGTAGTTGACCGCGTTGGCGACCAGGAGCAGCGAGCCGTCGGCGTGGTCGAGGACGGCCAGGTCGGTGGCGAGCATCATCCCGAGCTCGGGGAGCCCGAGCTCGTCGGCCGCGTGGTCGGGCACCGTCTCCCACCGGCGCACCGCGTCGTAGCCGATCGCGCCGACCATGCCCCCGGTCAGCGGCGGCAGCCCGTCGATCCGCGGCGTGGCCAGGGCGGCCACGGTGTCCCGCAGCGCGGCGACCGGGTCCCCGTCGGTCGGGACGCCGACCGGCGGCTCCCCGATCCAGTGCGCCCGGCCGTCGCGCTCGGTCAGGGTCGCCCGGCTGGCGGCACCGACGATCGAGTAGCGGGACCAGACGCCGCCGTGCTCGGCGGACTCCAGCAGGAAGGTGCCCGGCCGGTCCCGGGCGAGCTTGCGGTAGACCCCCACGGGCGTCTCGGCGTCGGCGAGCAGCCGCCGGACCACGGGGACGACCCGCCGGTCCCGGGCCAGCTCGGTGAACGTCTCGAGCGTCGGCCAGGTGACGCCGTACCGGAGGTCGGCGACCGGGGCGGACGGTGCGGTCACGAGCGCTCCCCCACGACCACGGGCAGCTCCCGCCCGTCGAAGCAGCTGCGGGTCCCGGTGTGGCAGGCGGCGCCGACCTGCTCCACCCGCAGCAGGACCGCGTCGCCGTCGCAGTCGAGGGCGGCTCCACGGACCAGCTGCACGTGCCCGGAGGTGTCGCCCTTGCGCCAGTACTCCTGGCGGCTGCGCGACCAGAAGGTGACCCGCCCGGTGGTCAGGGTCCGGTGCAGCGCCTCGTCGTCCATCCAGCCGACCATGAGCACCTCGAGGGTGTCGACCGCCTGCACCACGGCACAGACCAGGCCGCGGTCGTCGCGCCTGAGCCGCTCGGCGATCGCGGGATCGAGGGCGCTCGGCGGTGCTCCGGTGGGGGTCGAGGACACGACGCCCATTGTGCCCACTGTCAGGATGGGGCCATGAGCCACACCGCCCGTGAGGAACGCCACGCCCTGTGCCACACCCTGCTCGCGACCGGCCCGGACG
>DASSKF010000178.1:0-3684 GCA_035690725.1 Segeticoccus sp. | reverse complement strand
GCAGGCGGGACGAGGCCTCGTCGACGAGGTCGATCGCCTTGTCCGGCAGCTGCCGGCCGGTGATGTAGCGGGCGGACAGCGTCGCCGCGGCGACCAGGGCGGCGTCGGAGATCGCGACCTCGTGGTGCGCCTCGAACCGCTCCTTGAGCCCGCGCAGGATGGCGATGGTGTCCTCGACACTCGGCTCGCCGACGAAGACCTGCTGGAATCGGCGCTCGAGGGCCGCGTCCTTCTCGATGTGCTGGCGGTACTCGTCCAGCGTGGTGGCGCCGACCAGGCGCAGCTCGCCGCGGGCCAGCATCGGCTTGAGCATGTTGCCGGCGTCCATGGCGCCCTCGCCGGTCGCGCCGGCACCCACGACGGTGTGCAGCTCGTCGATGAACGTCACGACTTCGCCTTCGGAGCTCTTGATCTCCTCCAGCACCGCCTTGAGCCGCTCCTCGAACTCGCCGCGGTACTTCGCACCGGCGACCATCGCGCCGAGGTCGAGGGCGATCAGCTTCTTGTCGCGCAGTGACTCCGGGACGTCACCGGCCACGATGCGCTGGGCCAGCCCCTCGACGACGGCGGTCTTGCCGACGCCGGGCTCGCCGATGAGCACCGGGTTGTTCTTGGTGCGCCGGGACAGCACCTGCACGACGCGCCGGATCTCGGAGTCACGGCCGATCACCGGGTCGAGCTTGCCGTCACGGGCCGCCTGGGTCAGGTCGGTGCCGTACTTGCCCAGGGCGTCGTAGGTCGCCTCCGGGTCGGCGGTGTTCACCTTGGCTCCGCCGCGGATCTTGGGGATCTCGGCGGCGATGGCGTCCGCGTCGAGGGCGAAGCTGCCGGTGCGGGCCAGCGCCTCGAGCAGGTGGTCGGTGGAGACGAACGTGTCCCCCATCGACTGCATGAACTGACGAGCCTGCTCGAGCACCGCCAGGCCCTGCCGGGACAGGTTCGGCGCGCCCACGGTCGACCCCGACGTCGTGGGCAGGGTCTTCAGGGCACGCTCGGCGGCGTCGCGGGCCGCGGCGGTCGAGGAGCCGACCGCGTCGAGCAGGGGCCCGGTGGTGGTGTCGGTCTGCTCGGTCAGCGCGAGCAGCAGGTGCGCCGGCTCCACCTGCGGGTGGCCCGACGCGGCAGCCGAGCGCACGGCGGCCGAGACGGCCTCCTGCGCCTTGGTGGTCAGTTGCAGGTCCACGGCAAGTGTCCTCCTGTGATGAGCATGTGTTACGGGATATGCCTTGGTCTGTGGGTTTGGTGGTGTTCGCTCAGGTCTGCCGCGCCGCTACGGCACCGGGTGGTCCGTGTCGTGCGGGTGGGTGGGCGCGGCGTGGCGGTGGCCGCCCTCCGGCGGGGACCGGCACGACCGTTCCGCTGCGGCCGGCGGCGAAGACGCGCGGTCCGCGGTGCCGCGCCGCCTTCAGGCGGGCGTTCTCGGCGGCCAGCTGCTGGATGCGGGCCCGCAGCGCGCGGACCTGGCCCTCCAGCTCCAGAATCCGTTGGATGCCGGCCAAGGAGATGCCCTCCTGCTGGGACAGGCGCTGCACCCGGCGCAGCAGGTCGATGTCCCGGGCCGAGTAGCGACGGCCGCCGCCGCGGGTGCGCGAGGGTGTAACCAGCCCGAGCCGGTCGTACTGCCGCAGGGTCTGGGCATGCAGGCCGGCCAGCTCCGCAGCGACGGAGATGACGAACACCGGCGTGTCGTCGCCGTGGCGTATCCGGCCCGCCGTGGCAGCCATGTCCGGTTTACCGCCTCGCCTGGGCGAACAGCTCGGCCCGCGGGTCGGCGCCGCCCTGTTCGGCCCGCAACACCTGGACCGCCTCGCGGGCCTTGCTCGACAGCCGCCTGGGCACCACGACCTTGATGCGGGCCAGCAGGTCGCCGGTCCCCTTCTTCGTGTGGACGCCGCGGCCCTTGACCCGCAGTACCCGCCCGTCCGGGGTGCCGGCCGGGACCTTCACCTTCACCGGTGCCCCGGTCAGGGTCGGCACCGACACCGTCGCCCCCAGCGCGGCCTCGGCGAAGGTCACCGGCACCTGCACGATCAGGTCGTTCCCCTCGCGCCCGAAGACCGGGTGCGGCTCGACCTGGACGGTCAGGATCAGGTCACCGTTCGGCGCGCCCGGTCCACCGGCGCCGCCCTTGCCGCGCAGCCGGATCTTCTGGCCGTCCCGCACCCCGGCGGGAATCCGGACCGTGGTCTGCTGCCCGTCGGCTCCCTGCAGGGTGACTGTGTCACCGGTGACCGCCTGACGGAAGCTCAGGCTGACCCGCGCGGTGACGTCCCGGCCGCGCCGCGACCGGCCCGGCGTGCCGAACCCGTCAAACCCCCCGGCACGGCCGTGGCCGGTGTCGGCGCTGGCGTCGCCGCCGAACAGGCCACCGAGCAGGTCCTCCAGGTCCGGCTGGGTCCCGCGGCCATCACCGCCGGTCGCGAACCGGACCCGGGTGCCCCCGCCGGAGCCGAACAGGCCACCGAACAGGTCCTCAAACCCCGCCCCGGCACCGGCGGCACCGGCGCCGCTGCCGGCGGTGAACCGGGCACCGCCGGAGGCCATCTGCCGGATCGCGTCGTACTCGCGCCGCTGCTCCGGATCGGACAGGACCGCGTAGGCCTCCCCGATCTCCTTGAACCTCTGCTCGGCGGTGGCGTCCCCCGGCTTGGAGTCCGGGTGCCACTCACGGGCAAGCTTGCGGTAGGCCCGCTTCAGGGCCGCCTCGTCGACGTCCGGGGAGACGCCGAGGACGGCATAGAAGTCCTTGTCCAACCAGTCCTGGCTGGCCACCCCAACACCTCCCTCCTGCTCTTGCTCAATTCGGGTCGGCCACGGCCACCCGCGCCGGGCGCACCACCCGGTCGTTCCTCCGGTAACCCGGCTGCAGCACCTGCACCACCGTGGTCGCCTCGGTGCCCTCGGGCAGCTCGGCCTCGGTGTGCATCAGCGCCTCGTGCACGGCCGGGTCGAACACCTCACCGGCCTGACCGAAACGCTGCACCCCGAAGCGGCCCAGCACCGCCTCCAGCTTGTCCGCGATCGCCGCCAGCGGCCCACCGGTCAGGTCACCGTGCCGGCGCGCGGCGTCGAGGTCGTCCAGCACCGGCACCAGCGCCTGCACCACCTCACTGACCGCGAGGTCGCGGTGCAGCTGCCGGTCACGCTCGGCCCGCCGCCGGTAGTTGGCGTACTCGGCGTTCACCCGCTGCAGGTCTCGCTTCAGCTCCTGCGCCACGGCAGCCTCCGAACCGGCCGCCGGGACCGGTGCCCGCTCGGCGGTGCGCTGGGCCGCGCCGGAGTCGCAGGCGGGGCGGTCACCGGCACCGCGCACGGCACCGGTGACCGGGTCGATCCGCCGGTTGTCCTTGACCACCAACGGCTCACCGGGCGCCCCGCCGGAGCGTTGCTGCGCGCTGCGAGCGGTCCCACCGCCGGCAGGGACACGCTCACTCACCGCGCGCTCCTGGCCGCGTCGCTGTCGTCATCGATGACCTCGGCGTCCACGACGTCATCCTGCGCCGAACTGGACGACCCGCCCGCCGCGCCGGCACCGGTGGCACCGGCGCCCGGGGCACCCTCGCCACCGGCCGCGCCACCAGCGGCACCGGCACCCTCGGCCTGGGACGCGGCATACACCGCGGAGCCCATCTTCTGGGAGGCCTCGGACAGCGTGGCCTGCTTGGCCTTGATGTCGTCGATGCT
>DASSKF010000177.1:0-7513 GCA_035690725.1 Segeticoccus sp. | reverse complement strand
ACCTCTGACCCGGGCAGCACCTCTCACCCGGGCAGCACCTCTCCCCGGACACGCGTTGCGCGAGCACACGCGGGCGACACGCCCGGATGCGCTCGCGCAACGCGTGTCCGGTCAGAGGTGCTGCCCGGGTGAGAGGTGCTGCCCGGGTGAGAGGTGCTGCCCGGGTCAGAGGTACTGCCCGGTGGGCCCGGAGTCCTGGCGCGGCATCCCGCCCGTGCCGGGGGCCGGCATACCTGGGGCTGCGCCGCCCTGGGCCGCGGGGTGACCGGGCGGAAGCGCCCGCCGCATGCCGGCGAGCTGCTGCTGGGCCGCCATCTGCTGGGCGAACAGCGCGGTCTGGATGCCGTGGAACAGGCCCTCGAGCCACCCCACGAGCTGGGCCTGGGCGATCCGCAGCTCGGCGTCGGAGGGTGCCGCCTCGCCGAACGGCAGCGCGATCCGCTCCAGCTCCTCGATCAGCTCGGGCGCCAGACCCGTCTTGAGCTCCTCGATCGAGCGCCGGTGGATCTCCGCCAGACGGGTCCGGCCGGCCTCGTCGAGCGGTGCGCCGCGGACCTCGTCGAGCAGCTGCTTGATCATCGAGCCGATCCGCATGACCTTGGCCGGCTGCTCGACCTGCTGGGCGGGGTTGCTGCCGGCGCCCTCCTCGTCACCCTGGCCGCCGGCGATCCCCATCCCGCCTTCGGTGACGACCACGACGCGCTGCTGGTCGTCGTCCTGCCCCTGCGGGCCGGGGCCCGTCGTGTTCTCCGGTCGCTGGTCCGTCATGGGTCCATCCTGCCCTCCGGACCGGGGTGCGGTCGTGCCGGGGCGGGGCGTTCCCTCCGCGAACCTCGGGAGTTTCCCGCCGGCCTCGGGAGTTTCCGGACCGCAAAGTCCCGAGGTTGCGTGGAAAGTCCCGAGGTCGGCGGGCGGGGTGCAGCGGGGCTCAGGCCTTCGCCATGCGGGCCTTGAGCATGTCGCGCTTGTCCTCGAACCGGCTCGCCTGCTTGTCGAGGTCCGCCATGTACGCGGCGAGCTCGGTGCGCGCCTGCTCGCCCTCGGCCGAGAGGTTCTCGACCTCGAACACCTCCCAGAACCGCAGCACCGGGTCGAGCACGCTGTCGCGGTGCTGGCGCAGGTCGTAGATCCCGGCGACCGCCATCTCGACCGCCTTGCGCTGGAAGCCCGGGATTCCGGTGCCGGGCATCTCGAACTTCTTGGCGACGTCGAGGATCGCCTGCATCGTCTGGTCCGGGGCGATCTCCATCGCGGCCTTCATCAGGTTGCGGTAGAACACCATGTGCAGGTTCTCGTCCGTGGCGATGCGGGCGAGCAGCTTCTCGCACATCGGGTCCTCGGTGAACTTGCCGGTGTTCCGGTGCGACACCCGGGTCGCGAGCTCCTGGAACGACACGTAGGCCAGCGACTCCAGCAGCTCGCCGGAGTGCGCCGACTCGAACCCCTCGGACATGTGCTGCATCCGAAACCGTTCCAGGGCCACCGGATCCACCATCCGCTTGACCAGCATGTAGTCGCGCATCGCGATGCCGTGCCGGCCCTCCTCGGCGGTCCAGCGGTGCACCCAGCTGCCCCAGGCGTCGTCGCGGCCGAAGATGATCGCGATCTCGTGGTGGTAGCTGGGAAGGTTGTCCTCGGTGAGCAGGTTGACGATGAGTGCCGAGCGCGCGACGTCGGAGACCGGCGCGTCGTCCGGGGTCCACGCCTCCCCGTCCATGCGGCCGTCGAAGTTGCGCCCCTCGCTCCACGGCACGTAGTCGTGCGGGAACCACTCCTTCGCCATGTTCAGGTGGCGGTTCAACTCGCCCTCGACGACCTGGTTCAGTTCACGCAGCAGGTCGGTCTGGCTCCAGGTCTGGGCGCCCATCACTGGCTCCTCTCGGTCCGGGTCGCGGTCGTGCCGGTGCCGCTCGCGGCCGGCGCCGATCATTCCCTACGACCTCGTAGGTTACGGGGTCGTAGGTACGGTGCGCCACCGCCTCCCTCCACCGTGGCCCGCCAGCACCGGCTTCGCAACACGTGCCGCCCCCTGCCCCACCCCCTGCCAGCGCCGGTCAGGCGCGTGGTCGTATGGCCGGGCCGCTCACCCCGAGCGACGGGTCGCCTCGGGCGCCCTCCGGGTGGCCGAGGCCGCCAGGGCGGCCGCCAACAGCGGCACGCCGACGACCACGGCGGTCAGCCACAGCCAGGGGATGACGATGATCGGACCCGTGGGCGGGACGGTCTGCACGCCGTCGACGACCACGCCGTAGCCGCGCCCCGGCTCGTTCACCGTCAGCGGCCAGGTCACGGCGATGCCGGGCACGAACCCGATGACCAGGCCGAGCACGGCTCCGACCAGGCCGACGACGAAGGCCTGCGCCGAGGCCACCGCTCGCCGCAGCCCGCTGCCGGCACCCACGGCGGCCAGCGTGGCCAGGTCGGCCCGTCCCTCCGCCTGCGCGAGCGCCGTCGAGATGAGCGTGGCCACCAGCACGAGCAGTCCGAAGAGCACGAACATCCCCAGGAAGACGTAGAAGGCCTCGGACCGATAGCCGCGCTCGACGTAGAGGTACGCGTCCTGTCCGAGCTGCTGCTCGATCGCGTCCTCGGCGTCGGTCGAGATGCCACCGTCCGGGGCACGCAGCTCCACGCGGTCCACCCAGGTCGGCCAGTGCTGCGCCCGTGCCGTGGCGGGCGTCACGACCGCCCCGACCGTCCACCCGGGGAAGGCCTCGGCGAACCGGAAGGCGGGCAGGGCAAGGGCGTGCAGCCGCGACGCGTCGGCCTGCCGGACCCGTCCAGCCGGGTATCCCTCGCCGTCGAGACGCTGCCGCCCCCGCAGCACGGTGACCTGCCCCGCGCTGATGACCTGCTTGCCGCTGGTCACCAGCATCCCGCCCTCGGCGAGCACCTGCTCCTCCGCGGCGTCGAGCTGCAGCCGCCGCGCAGCCTCGTCGGCGCTGAGCACGCGGATCTCCGAGCGCTCGGTGCCGAGGTTGGACCCGAGCACCTGGCACGCGATCCGGCCGTCGAAGGCCAAGGCCTGCGTACGGGTGCACCCGTAACGCCGCACCCGGACCGCCACGCCGGAGCGTGCCGGTGGGTCCGCGCCGGGGACGAACAGCTCGGAGGTCCCGACCAGCCGCCGCGGGAGGGTGTGCAGCTGCGGAGCCGCCTCCCGCACCTGCGCGGTCACCTCCGCCACCCAGCCCGCACCGGCGGCGGCGACGAACCCCTCGCCCATGACCGCCTCGGGCCGGTAGTCGCGCCGGGACTGCTCGTCGTCGCTGAACCCGCCGATCGCGAGGGCGGTCAGCACCGTGACGGCGGCCATGATCGCGGCGACGGCGGGCGCCGAGCGGCCGCGCTGCCGCCCGGTGTCCCGGGTCGCGATCCGCAGCGGCAGGGGTAGGCCTCCCCCGAGGCGGCCCACCATGGACAGCAGCCAGGGCACGAGCATGAGGGCGCCGGTGAAGAGCACGATGCCGCCGACCGCGATGCCCCACTCGCTGCCGTGGTTCACCAGGTTCGCGGCGAGCAGCACCCCACCGAGCGTGCTGACGACGAGCCCGGCGAGCGGCATACCGGCGTGGATCCGGCGCTGGGCTACGCCCCGCTCGCGCAGCACGTCGACCAGGTCCAGCCGGGTGGCGCCCCGCGCCGGGAGGTAGGCCGCCACGAGGGCGGCGAGGAACGCCACCGCCGCGATGCCCAGCACCTGCCAGACCGGTAGGTCCACCGGTCCCGGCGCGTTGGCCGCCCACCGGGAGTGCTGCCAGGCGCGGTCCACGAGCAGACCCGCCCCGGCGCCGAGGACGGCCCCGACCACGGCGGCGAGGCCGCCCAGCAGGACTGCCTGCGCGAGGACGTAGCGGCGGATCTGCGCCGTCCGTGCGCCGTTCGCGGCGATGAGGCCGAGCGCGCGGCGTTGCCGGGCGGCGCTCACGGCGAAGGCGGGGCCTGCGAGCAGCGTCGTCTCGAGGATGACCCCGAGGACGAGCAGGGCGATGACGCCGGCCATCTCGTTGCTGTTCGTGTCGTAGCCGGTGCGGGCGACGTCGGCCGCCGCCTGGCCGGGGTGCTCGACGACGTCGCGGCTGAGGACGAGCAGGCCGTGGCGGTTGAGCTGCTTCACCTCGGTCCAGGTGACCGGCCGGTCGCGGTCGACGAGCAGCGCGTCCCGGTCGGGGTGCAGGCCCCAGGTGGGGAGGGCACCCGGCAGCGCCACGAGGTCGGCTGGGCTGGTGTCGCTGGCCCACCCGGTGCCGGTGCCGACGACCGTCACGGTGGTGCCGCTGCCCCCGGCAGTCGTGGGCTCGATCGTGCCGGGCTCGACCGTGACGGTGCCGTGGGCGGGGAGGCCGGCCTCGAGTCCGGCCGGGGTGACGAGCACCTCGCGGTCGGTGGCCGGCCAGCGTCCCGTCGTCAGCGACGCCATGCCGGTCGTCGCGCGCCGGCGGCCGTCGACACCGAGCAGCTCGGCGTCGATCCGGCTCCCGTCGGCGGTGCGCACGCTGGCGATCGCGGTCCGCGTCCGCAGCACGGTGCCGCCGGTCAGGCGCTGCAGCCGGTCCGGGGTCCAGGGGGCGTCGGCCCGCACGCCCAGTGCGCGCAGGGCCGGAGCGCCGCGCGGACCCGTCCCGTCGAGCTCGCCGGAGGTGTCGAGGTACTGGTCCTGCTGGAGCTGCTTGTCGCTGGTGTCGTTGAGCGGCACCCGGGCCTGTGCCTGCCCCATCAGCCGGGGGAGCGCCTCGACCCGGTTGACGTCGTCGGTCGCGGCGGCCGTGGCGCCGGCCGAGATGAGCAGGACCGGGAAGCCGACGAGCAGCACGATCAGCAGGGCGCGTCCGCGGTGCCGCGCGACGTCGCGCCGGGCGAGCCGCAGGGCGCTGCGCCAGCTCGCCCGCCAGGCGTGCAGCGCCACGTCAGCCGGCCTGGGCCGGGTCGAGCAGCGACTCGGCCGTCGGCGGGGTGCCGGTCGTGTCGACCACCACTCCGTCGCGCAGGAAGACCACCCGGTCGGCCCACGCCGCGTGCCGCGCCTCGTGGGTGACGAGCAACCCCGCGGCACCGGCGTTGCAGCGCTCCCGGAGCACCCGCAGGACCGCCTCGCCGGTCTGCGAGTCGAGCGCGCCGGTCGGCTCGTCGGCCAGCACCATGCGGCGGGGGCCCACCAGCGCGCGGGCGATGGCGACCCGCTGCTGCTGGCCGCCGGACATGGTCCCGGGGAAGCGGTCGGCGAGGTCGGCCAGCCCGACCCCGGCGAGCGACTCGAGCGCCGACCCGCGGGCCTCCCGGACGCCGACACCGTCGAGCTCGAGCGGCAGCGCGACGTTCTCGGCGGCCGTGAGCGACGGGATGAGGTTGAGGTCCTGGAAGACGAAGCCGACCTGTCGGCGGCGCAGCTCGGCCAGCTGCCTCGGCCCCAGCCGGGCCACGTCGACGCCCCCGACCAGCACGCTGCCGCTGGTCGGCCGGTCGAGCCCACCGGCGAGGTTGAGCAGGGTCGACTTGCCGGAGCCGCTCGGGCCCATCACCGCCACCAGCTCGCCGGAGTGCACCTGCAGTGACACGTCGGTCAGCGCGTGCACCTCGGTCGCGCCGGATCCGTGGACCCGGCCGACCCGGCGCAGCACCACCAGCGGCTCCGGCGATCCGGTGGAGTCGTGGGGTGGCTGCGGCTCGGCCTCGCGGCGGCTCACGACCGGTCCCCGGCTGCCTGCCGCCCGCGTCCCAGTGGGGCGGAGGAGGGGTCGTCGGGCTGGTCGGAGGCACTCGGCATACCGGCTCCTCGTGCGGCGCGCGACTGCGCCGCGCTGCGGGCGAGGCGCGACTCGACGTGGTCCAGCCAGCGCACCTCGGCCTCGGCCGTGTACACGAGGTTGTCGAGGACCAGCTGCCAGGCGAGGTCGGTGGGGGTGTCGGCGCTCGCGCTCGCCGACTTCAGGCGGGTCAGCTCCTGCAGGTGGCGCATCGTGGCCGTGCGCTGGGTCTGCACGACGGCGGCGACGTCGACGTCCGGCATGGTGACGGCCAGCGCCAGCTTGATCGCGAGCTCGTTGCGGGGGGTGGCGTCCCGGCCGACCGGTGAGCCCCACCAGCGCTCGACGGCCGCGCGACCCTGCTCGGTGAGGCGGTAGGTGATGGTGCCCTGCTCGCCGGAGGCGTCGGCCTGACCCGCCGCCTCCACCATCCCGTCCCGCTCCAGCCGGGCGAGTGTGGTGTAGACCTGCCCGACGTTCAGCGGCCAGGTCCCGCCGGTGCGCGCCTCGAACTCGGTGCGCAGCCGCGCGCCGTACATCGGCTCCTCCGCGAGGAGGGCCAGCAGACTGTGCCGGATCGGCTGGTTGGTCGACACGGGACGCACCCCCTGAATACTCGGTATTCCGAGGAGTACGTATACCGAGTATGTGGCGGTGCGTCAAGGTCCCACCGGAACCGGGCGAGCAGCGGCGCGTAGATGTTCGGGACCCACCTCGTCGCCCGCTGACTGTGCTGCGCCGTGGCGAGCCCCCGGTTCACGCGTTCCGGCCCGCAGGCCCCTGCCGTCTGCTTCACTGGTGCGGTGAGCGCCTGGACCAGCTCCCCGCTGGGCGATCCCGAGGCACCGAGCCCGCACGTGCTGGCCCGGCGGCTCCCTCGCCGCCCGCTGCTCGTGGCCAGTCACTGGTGCGTGGCGGTGCTGCTCATCGCCTTCCCGGTCCTGACGGTCGTCATGCTCCCGGGCGTCGTGCAGGGGCAGGACCGCCCGCACCTGGTCGTGGAGATCCTCATCGCCGCCGTGGTCACCCGGCTGTTCTGCTTCGTGGCCGGGCGCTGGTTCCGCACCAACAACCAGGCGGTGACCGCGCTGCTGACCCGGGACGGCCGGGTCGCGGTGGCCCAGGGCTCGCGGGTCGTCGACGCCGTCGCCGACCGCCTCGTCCCCGGGCTGCCGGCGCACGAGCCCGCCCGGCGGCCGGCGCTGCTCCCACCGGTGGCCGTCGCGTGCACCGGCCTGTTCCTGTTGGCCGGGTGGCTGCTGCACGGCCGGCCGGCGGCGTTCATCTCCGGCATCATCCTCGGGGTGGCCCTCGGCTTGGTGCACCTGCTGGTCGACGTGCACCGCGCCGGCGCGTCCGGTGACGACCGGCTCGAGCACGTCGTCATCGTCCCGCTGCTCGCCGCCCACCGGCGGGTGACCGGCCGGCCGCTCCCGGAGGACGGGATCCGGGTCGAGGACCTCTACCGCGTGCTCCGCGAGCACCCCGAGGCGGCCGACGTCGTCGTGCAGCGGATCCGGGCGACGCGGATCTTCCCCATGCTCACCGCACGCGCGTCGTTCACCGAGGGCATCTCCCTCTGGCTGCCCTGATCCTCAGGTCGTCAGCAGGATCTTGCCGACGTGGTCCGCGTCGAGCTCCCGGTGGGCGTCGGCCGCCTCGTCGAGCGGGAAGGTGGCGTGCACGACCGGCCTCACCCGGCCCGAGTCGACCATCGGCCAGACGTGCTCGCGCACCGCGGCCACGATGGTGGCCTTCTCCGACCTGGG
>DASSKF010000176.1:0-3609 GCA_035690725.1 Segeticoccus sp. | reverse complement strand
CCGGAGCCTCGGTGAGCGGGTCGAACCCGCCGCCGGACTTGGGGAAGGCGATGACGTCGCGGATCGAGTCCGTGCCGGACAGCAGCGCGCAGATCCGGTCCCACCCGAACGCGATCCCGCCGTGCGGCGGGGCGCCGTAGGAGAACGCGTCCAGCAGGAAGCCGAACTTGGTCTGCGCCTCCTCCTCGGACAGGCCCATCACGTTGAAGACCCGCTCCTGGATGTCCTTGCGGTGGATACGGATCGAGCCGCCGCCGATCTCGTTGCCGTTGCAGACGATGTCGTAGGCGTAGGCCAGCGCCGAGCCCGGGTCGGTGTCGAAGGTGTCGAGGAACTCCGCCTTGGGCGAGGTGAACGCGTGGTGCACCGCGGTCCACGCCCCGGAGCCGACGGCCACGTCGCCGGAGGCCTCCGCCTCGGCGGTCGGCTCGAACAGCGGCGCGTCAACCACCCACAGGAAGGACCAGACGTCCTCGTCGACGAGCCCGAGCCGGTGCCCGATCTCGAGGCGTGCCGCGCCGAGCAGCGCCCGCGACGCCTTCGTGCCGCCGGCCGCGAAGAAGATGCAGTCGCCGGCCTTCGCACCGGTGTGGTCGGCGATGCCCTTGCGCTCGGCGTCGGTGAGGTTCTTGGCGACCGGGCCGCCCAAGGTGCCGTCCTCCTGCACGAGGACGTAGGCCAGCCCCCTGGCCCCGCGCTGCTTGGCCCACTCCTGCCACGCGTCGAGCTGCTTGCGCGGCTGGGAGGCACCGCCGGGCATGACGACTGCGCCGACGTACTCCTGCTGGAAGACCCGGAACGTGGTGTCGGCGAAGAAGTCCGTGCACTCCACGAGCTCGAGCCCGAAGCGCAGGTCCGGCTTGTCCGAGCCGTAGCGGCGCATCGCCTCGGCATACGTCATCCGCGGGAACGGAGTCGTCAGCTCGACCCCGATGAGCCTCCACAGCGCGGCGACGATCTCCTCGGACAGGCCAAAGACGTCGTCCTCCTCGACGAAGCTCATCTCCACGTCGAGCTGGGTGAACTCCGGCTGCCGGTCGGCGCGGAAGTCCTCGTCGCGGTAGCAGCGCGCGATCTGGAAGTAGCGCTCCAGGCCGCCGACCATGAGCAGCTGCTTGAACAGCTGGGGGCTCTGCGGGAGGGCGTACCAGCTGCCCGGCTGCAGCCGCGCCGGCACGAGGAAGTCGCGCGCACCCTCCGGAGTGGACCGGGTCAGGGTCGGCGTCTCGACCTCGACGAAGTCGTGGTCGGTGAGCACCGTGCGGGCGGCGGCGTTGACCTTGCTGCGCAGCCGCAGCGCGTCGCCGGGCGCCTGCCGGCCGTGCCGGCGCAGGTCGAGGTAGCGGTACCTCAGCCGCGTCTCCTCGCCCACGCTGACCCGCTCGTCGAGCTGGAACGGAAGCGGCGCCGACGGGCTGAGCACCTCCAGCTCGCCCGCGACGACCTCGACCTCGCCGGTCGGCAGCTCGGGGTTGGCGTTGCCCTCGGGTCGCCGGCGGACCTCACCGGCCACCTTGACGCAGTACTCGCTGCGCAGGTCGTGGGCGTCGCTGCGCTCGAGGACCTCGTCCCGCACGACCACCTGGACGATGCCGGACGCATCACGCAGGTCGAGGAACGCCACGCCGCCGTGATCGCGCCGACGAGCAACCCAGCCGGTCAGCGTGACGGTCTGTGAAGCGTGGTCGGCACGCAGGGTGCCGGCTTCGTGGGTGCGAAGCACGGGAGAGTCCTTGTCTCTTGTCGGTGGCAGGGTGCCTGTGGTCCTCCCCGCACCGTGCGGTGCGGAGGTATGCCGGGTGCTCACCGTGGCGGCCCGCCGCGGCGGCGCCCGACCGGTCAATCCTACGGAGCCCCGCCGGGGACCTCCCACTCGGTTGACCGGCCGGCCCCGCCCGTGCTGGGTGCGGGGTTCAGCGGTGGGCGGGGTGCCAGGGCCAGGGCGCGTCGTGGGGGCGCAGCGTCTCCCAGCCCCTGGCACGGGCGGCGTGGGCAGCGAGGATGCCGACCACGGCACTGGGGTTGTGCAGCCGGCCGGCGAGCACCGCCTCGTGGGCCTCGTCGAGCGAGACCCAGCGCACCGGCATACCGTGCTCCTCCTCGTGGCGGGTGTGCCGCTCGGCCTCCGGGACGTCGGCGAGGTCGGTGGCGAGGTAGACGCGCAGGGCCTCGGACATGCCGCCCGGCGAGGAGAAGTAGTCGGCGAGCACGTACCACCGCCCGGCGGTGAGGTCGGCCTCCTCACCGAGCTCGCGGGCAGCCGCCTCCCACGGCTGCTCACCGTCCTGGTCGAGCAGGCCGGCGGGCGGCTCCCACTCGAAGACGCCCACGGGGTGGCGGTACTGGCAGATCAGCAGCACCTCCTCGCGGCCCTCGCGCTGGCGCACGGCGATGATGCTGACCGCCCCGGTGTGGTCGACGTAGTCGCGGGTGACCTCGCCGGCGTCCCCGAGGTCGACCCGGTCCTGCACGACGTCCCAGACGGCGCCTTCGTAGACCGTCGCACGCGAGCGCACCGGCCGGGGGTCGATCCGGTCGGCGATCTCCCCGGGACCGGCGACCGGTGCCTCCATGCTCATTGGCTGCTCACCGGCCTCTCACCGGCCTCTCACCGGGCGCTCGCGCGCTCGGCCTCGCGCTCGGCCTCGCGCTCGCCCGCGGGCTCCTCGACGGCGCTCCCGTCGCCCGCGTCGCCGTCCTCCGTCGTGAGCGGCAGCGCACTGCTCCGCTCCACCTCGATGAGCCGGGTGGCGCGCTGGGCGTCCAGGGCGGCGCCGACCAGACCGGCGAACAGCGGGTGCGCGTGGTTGGGGCGGGAGAGGAACTCGGGGTGCGCCTGGGTGCTCACGTAGTAGGGATGGACGGCCGCCGGCAGCTCCGCGAACTCCACCAGCGTCCCCTCCGGCGAGGTGCCGGAGAACACCATTCCCGCCTCCTCCAGCCGGTCGCGGTAGGCGTTGTTGACCTCGTAGCGGTGCCGGTGCCGCTCAGTCACCTCGGTGCGGCCGTACGCGCCGGCCACCACCGAGCCCTCGGTGAGCGCGGCCGGGTAGGTGCCCAGCCGCATCGTGCCGCCGAGGTTCCCGGCGCCCTCGACGTAGGCCTTCTGCTCCTCCATCGTCGCGATGACCGGGTCCTTGGTCTGCGGGTCGAACTCGGTGGACGAGGCGCCCTCGATGCCGGCGACGTTGCGGGCGTACTCGATGACCATGCACTGCAGCCCGAGGCAGATGCCGAGCGTCGGCACCTGCCGCTCGCGGGCCCACCGCAGCGCTCCCAGCTTGCCCTCGATGCCGCGGATGCCGAACCCGCCGGGCACCAGCACCGCGTCCACCCCGCCGAGGGCCTCCTGGGCACCGGCCGGCGTGGCGCACCGGTCGCTGGCCACCCAGCGGAGCCGCACCCGGGCGTCGTGGTGGAAACCGCCCGCGCGCATCGCCTCGGTCACCGACAGGTAGGCGTCGGGCAGGTCGATGTACTTGCCGACCAGGGCGACCTCGACGTCGTGCTCGGGGTTGTGCACCCGCCGCAGCAGCTCGTCCCAGGCGTGCCAGTCGACGTCCTGGAACGGCAGGCCGAGCCGGCGGATGACGTAGGCGTCCAGCCGCT
>DASSKF010000175.1:0-10332 GCA_035690725.1 Segeticoccus sp. | reverse complement strand
CCTCGGCGACCCGGAGACGGTCCACTACGGGCTCGTCCCCCGCGCCAACCGCGGAGTCTTCGGGCTCAACGAGCTGCCCGACCTCGCCGAGCGCATCCAGGTCGCGCTGTTCAACGTGCTGGAGGAGCGCGACATCCAGGTGCGCGGCTACTCCCTGCGCCTCCCCCTCGACGTGCTCCTGCTGGCGACGGCCAACCCCGAGGACTACACCAACCGGGGGCGGATCATCACCCCGCTCAAGGACCGCTTCGGCGCCGAGATTCGGACCCACTACCCGCTGGAGGTCGAGGACGAGGTCGCGCTGGTCGCGCAGGAGGCGCAGCCGGTGGCCGAGGTCCCCGAGCACCTCGTCGAGGTGGTGGCGCGGTTCACCCGCTCCCTGCGCGAGTCCCCCGCGGTCGACCAGCGTTCCGGGGTCTCGGCACGGCTGGGGATCGCGGCGGTCGAGGCGGTGGGGGCGTCCGCGCTGCGCCGCTCCGCGCGCACCGGCGACGGCGAGCAGGTCGCACGCGTCTGCGACGTCCCCGGGGTGGTCCCCACCCTGCTCGGCAAGGTCGAGTTCGAGATGGGCGAGGAGGGACGCGAGCGCGAGGTCCTCGAGCACCTGCTGCGGACCGCCGTCGCGGAGACCTTCCGGGCCCGGTTCGGCGGCCTCGACCTGTCCGGGTTCACCGACCGGTTCGCCGAGGGCGCGATGGTCGAGACCGGCGAGCTGGTGCCCGCCGCGGAGCTGCTCGACCAGCTCGGCACGGTGCCCGGCCTGTCGAAAGCCCTCGACCGCCTCGGCGACGGGGACGCCGCCTCGCCCGGGCACGTCGCCGCGGCCGTGGAGCTGGTCCTCGAGGGGCTGCACCTCACCCGCCGGATCGACAAGCGCCTCTCCGACACCGCCGACGGCCGGGTCGTCTACGGGGGCTGACCGTGTCACCGCACCGCTCCGGTGGGTCCGGTCCCGCACCGGGCTCGGCCCACGGCCGGTTCCGCTACGGACCCTGGCGTGGCGGCCCCGACCCCCTCGCACCCCCGTATGACGTCCGCGGCGCGCTGGACGAGCTGGGCCGGGACGTGCTCGCCGGGGGGACGATGCGGGACGCCCTGCGGGACCTGCTGCGGCGTGGTCTCGAGGGGCGCCCGGGGCTGGACGACCTGCGCGACCGGGTGCGCCGGATGCGGCGGGAGGCGCGTCGCCGCGGGGACCTCGGGGGCACCCTCGACCAGGTGCGGGGCATGCTCGACCAGGCCCTGGCCGCCGAGCGGGACACCCTGGCCACCGAGCCGGGCGAGGACGCACGGATGGCCGAGATGGAGCTCGCCACGGTGCCGGACCAGGTGGCCAGCGCCGTCCGTGCCCTGGCCGACTACCAGTGGCACTCCGCCGAGGCGCGGGCGACCTACGAGCAGATCCGCGGCATGCTCCGCACCGAGGTGCTCGATGCCCAGTTCGCGGGGCTCAAGCAGGCGCTGTCCGGGAACGACCCGCAGATGCTGCAGCAGGTCCGGGACATGCTCGCCGACCTCAACGCCCTGCTCGCCGCGCACGCGCGGGGCGAGGACACCACGGACCGCTTCGCCGAGTTCATGGACCGGCACGGCGAGCTGTTCCCCGAGCAGCCGAAGGACGTCGACGAGCTCATCGACGCCCTCGCCCGCCGTCAGGCGGCCGCCGACCGACTCATGGCCTCGCTCACGCCGGAGCAGCGGGAGGAGCTCGCCCAGCTGATGAGCGACGCGCTCGCCGACGCGGACCTGGCCGCGGAGATGGCCCAGCTGGCGGACAACCTGCGCGCGCTGCGGCCGGGCCTCGGCCAGGGGCCGCCGGTGTCGATGCAGGGCGGCCCGTCGCTCGGCTACGGCGAGGCGGTGGAGGCGGTGGCCGAGCTGGCCGACCTCGAGGCCCTCGGGGAGCAGCTCGGCCAGGGCCACGCCTGGTCCACCCTCGACGACGTGGACGTCGAGGCGCTGGAGCGCCGGCTCGGCGCCCCCGCGCTGCGTGACCTGGAGGCGCTGCGTCGGCTCGAGCGGGAGCTCGAGCACCAGGGCTACCTGCGGCGCGGCGAGGACGGGCTGCAGCTGACGCCCCGCGCCGTGCGGCGCCTCGGCGAGACCGCCCTGCAGCGGGTGTTCGACCAGCTCCGGGCCGAGGGCCGGGGCGACCACGACGAGCACCGGACCGGTGCCTCCGACGAGCCGACCGGGCTCACCCGGCCGTGGGAGTTCGGTGACGAGCTCCCGATCGACGCCGCGCGCACCGTCGGGAACGCCCTACGACGTCGCGCCGTGCAGGGACCCGTGGCCGCCGGGAGCGGGGTGCGGTTGCTCGTCGAGGACTTCGAGGTCACCGAGACCGAGCGGCGGGTCTCCGCGGCGGTGGCGCTGTGCGTCGACATGTCCTTCTCCATGGTCCAGGAGGGCCGCTGGGGGCCGATGAAGCAGACGGCGCTGGCCCTGTCCCACCTCATCGAGACCCGCTTCCGCGGGGACGCCCTGCAGGTGATCGGCTTCAACCTCGCGGCGCGCCACCTGTCCCCGGTCCAGCTCGCGGAGGCCGAGCCGGAGTGGGTGCAAGGGACCAACCTGCAGCACGCGCTCATGCTCGCGGGCCGGCACGTGCGCCGGCACCCCGGGGCCGAGCCGGTCGTCCTCGTCGTCACCGACGGTGAGCCGACGGCGCACCTCGCCGGCGACGGGGTGCCGGAGTTCAGGTGGCCGACCACGACCGCGACCCTGCGGGCCACCGTCGGCCAGGTGGACGAGCTGACCCGCTACGGCGCCACGCTCAACGTCTTCATGCTCGGCGAGGACCCCGGGCTGGCCCGCTTCGTCGACGCGGTCGCCCAGCGCGCCGGTGGCCGCGTGTTCACCCCGGACCTGGACCGGCTCGGTGAGTACGTCGTCGCCGACTACCTGCGGGCGCGCCGCGGCCGCTGACAGGCCGGTGAATTCGGTCGGGTTTGCCGAGAGGGATTGTGCGACTCCCCGATCGGTGTTCTGCTGGACCCATCGACATCCAGCGCCCGTCGGGCTGGCCGACGGGCCCGTCAAGGAGGCGCGATGACGCAGATGACACCCACGGAGGACGAGGTCACGTCCGAAGGGCAGACGACGGTGCAGGCCGCCGACAGCATCGAGGTCAGCCAGTTCGTCGACCAACCGCCGGACGCGGTGTGGAAGCGGCTGACCCAGCGCGAGGGGATCGAGGCGCTCCTCGGCACCGGCGCGATGCTCGGCGGCAAGGGCGAACCTTGGCACGCGGAGGACGGCTCGCGCGGCGTCGTCCGCAGCTACCACCCCGGCGAGCAGGTGCGCGTCTCCTGGCACGCCGACGGTGACGCCCCGGCGACCCTCGTCGACCTGCAGACCTTCCGTGACGGCGAGGGCACCCGGATCCAGCTGTGCCACGAGCACCTGGACGGATCGATCGACCACGACCAGCTGCGCCGCCGCTGGGAGCGCGCCCTCCGCGACCTCGTGGGCAGCTGACCTCCTCCACCGGCAACCGGGCGGTCCGCACTCCACGGCGGGCCGCCCGGTCTCGTTCGGTGCGAGGGCCCGAGCGGGCCGTCACTCGTCCTCGTCGGTGCCCTCCCGCCAGCGGCGGTCCTCCTCGTCCCAGCGCTCGGTGTTGTCCGCCGCGTGCTGCAGGGCGCCCTCGGCCTCGGCGCGGGTGGCGAAGGGACCCAGCAGGTCCTCCCCCTTGCTCTTGTTGCTGTCGTCCTCGACCCGGCCCCGCTCGACGTTGTACCAGTAGGCCATCGCCCACGCCTCCCTCTCGCCGTGTGCCTGCGCTGACTGCCTAGACTCCACCGTATGCCGACCCGCTACGCAACCGTCGCGCCCGGCCAGGTCAGCCCCCGCCGGGACGTCCCGGCCCTGATCGACCGGCCGGAGTACGTCGACCGGCCCGCCCCCGAGCGCTTCACCGGCTCGGAGGTCAAGGATGCCGAGACCGTCGAGCGGATGCGGCTCGCCGCCAAGATCGGCGCCGGTGCCCTGCAGGCCGCCGGTGCGGCGGTCACCCCCGGCGTCACCACGGACGAGCTCGACCGGATCGGGCACGAGTTCATGCTCGACCACGGGGCCTACCCCTCGACCCTCGGCTACCGGAACTTCCCCAAGTCGCTGTGCACCAGCGTCAACGAGGTCATCTGCCACGGCATCCCCGACGACCGCGAGCTGCGGGACGGCGACATCGTCAACATCGACGTCACCGCCTTCATCGGCGGGGTGCACGGCGACACCAACGCGACCTTCCTCGTCGGTGACGTGGACGAGGAGTCGCGCCTGCTGGTCGAGCGCACGCACGAGGCGATGATGCGCGGCATCCGGGCCGCGGTCCCGGGCCGGCAGATCAACGTGATCGGGCGGGTGATCGCAAGCTATGCCAAGCGGTTCGGCTACGGGGTCGTGCGCGACTTCACCGGCCACGGCATCGGCACGGCGTTCCACTCCGGCCTGGTCGTCCCGCACTACGACGCCGCGCCACAGTACGGCACCGTCATCGAGCCGGGCATGACCTTCACGATCGAGCCGATGCTCAACCTCGGCACGCCGGACTGGGAGATGTGGGACGACGACTGGACCGTGGTGACGGCGGACCGCCGGCGCTCGGCCCAGTTCGAGCACACCATCCTCATCACCGACTCGGGCAACGAGATCCTCACGGTGCCATGAGCCACACGGTCCTGGGCATCGACGTCGGCGGCAGCGGCATCAAGGGCGCGCCGGTCGACCTGGACCGGGGACGGTTCGCCACCGACCGGCTGCGCGTCGAGACGCCGGAGGGCGCGCGGCCGGACGACGTCGCCGACGTGCTGGCCCGGATCTGCGAGCACTTCGCGGAGCTGTTCGACGGTGAGGGTGCCGACGCGCCGGTGGGGGTGACGGTCCCCGGTGTGGTCACCCACGGCGTGGTGCGCTCCGCCGCCAACATCCACCCCAGCTGGGTGGGCACCGACGCCGCCCGGCTCTTCTCCTGTCGGCTCGGCCGCCGCGTGGTCGTCGTCAACGACGCCGATGCCGCGGGGCTGGCCGAGCTGCGGCACGGTGCGGCGAAGGGGCACGAGGGGCTCGTCGTCGTCACCACACTCGGCACCGGCATCGGGTCGGCCCTGCTCCACCGGGGCGCGCTCGTGCCCAACAGCGAGCTCGGGCACCTCGAGATCGACGGCCACGACGCCGAGACCCGGGCCGCCGAGAGCGCCCGCGACCGCGAGGACCTGTCGTGGCAGGAGTGGGCGCAGCGGCTGCAGCGCTACTACTCGGTGGTCGAGGACCTGCTCTGGCCCGACCTCATCGTGGTCGGCGGCGGGGTGTCGAAGAAGGCCGACAAGTTCCTGCCCCACCTGCACCTGCGGGCACCGATCGTGCCGGCCTCGCTCCGCAATGCCGCCGGCATCATCGGCGCCGCCCAGCTGGCGGCCGAGAGCAGCTGACCAGCGCTCAGAACTCGACCGGCTCCCCGTCGGAGAGGTCCCGGACCTCGAGCCCTTCGGGGCCGAAGCGCTGCACCTGACCGATGTACATCGCGCGCCCCGTGTCGTTGAGCAGGCCGTCGTGGATCGGCACCACGACCCTCGGGTCGATCCGCTGCACGAAGGCGACCGTCTCCTTGGCCGCGCACCAGGGCGCATTGAGCGGCAGGCCGAGGATGTCCACGTCACCCGGCTGCGCGTCATACGCGTCCCCGGGGTGGAAGAGCGTCCGCTCGTCCTGGGCGCGCAGCACGACCCCGAGGTTGCCGATCCGCGGCAGCGCCTCGTTGATCACCGCGTGGCGGTCGCCCACCGGCTCCACGCTGAGGCCCTCGCCGACCTGGACCAGCTGCCCGCTCGTCATCGGCCGGCAGCGTCCGGCCGCGTCGCTGTCCTGCAGCGTGGTCTCGAGCACCGAGGGCTCGACGTAGCAGCGGGCCTGCGGGTTGGCGTCCAGCAGCGCCGGGAACCGCTCGGGGTCCACGTGGTCGGGGTGCTGGTGGGTCACGAAGACGGCGTCGATCCCCGTGACGCCCGCGAAACCCGAGAAGCTGCCGGGGTCGAGCAGGACGCGGGCACCGCCGGACTCGATCAGCAGGCAGGCATGGCCGAGGTGTGTGACGTGCATGGGTGCCAACGTACGCCGGGGCCGGGACGGGCTGCAGCCCGACGACGTCCCCCGCACCGGCGATCGTTTCGTAGGATGGCCTCCCGTGGAGTTCCTCAACGACGTGCGCCCGGACCACGACCTCACGTATGCCGACGTGTTCATGGTCCCGTCCAGATCCTCGGTCGCCTCACGGCTCGACGTCGACCTGACGACGCCCGACGGGGTCGGCACGACGATCCCCATCGTGGTGGCGAACATGACGGCGGTCGCCGGCCGCCGGATGGCCGAGACCATTGCGCGGCGTGGCGGGGTGGCGATCCTTCCGCAGGACATCCCGCTGCACGCGGTGGACGCGACGATCGCCGACGTGAAGTCGCGGCACACCGTGCTCGAGACGCCGATCACCATCGATCCCGAGGCGCCGGTCGCCGAGGTGTTGCCGCTGCTCGGCAAGCGCGCCCACGGCGCGGCCGTCGTGCTGAAGGGCAGCGAGCCGGTGGGCGTCGTCACCGATCGGGACTGCCAGGGCGTCGACCGCTTCGCCCGGGTCGCCGACGTGATGACCGCCGACATCGTCACCGTCGGGGCCGACGCCGACCCGACGCAGGTCTTCGAGACCATGACGAGCCACCACGTCCACCTCGTGCCCGTGCTCGAGGGCGACGACATGGCGGGGGTACTGACCCGCAAGGGCGTGCTGCGCTCGGCGATCTACCAGCCCGCCCTCGACCGCGACGGCCGGCTGATGGTCGGCGCCGCCGTCGGCATCAACGGTGACGTGTCCGGCCGGGCGACGTCGCTGCTCGCCAGCGGCGCCGACATCCTCGTCGTCGACACCGCCCACGGCCACCAGGACAAGATGCTCGACGTCCTCCCGCGCGTCGTCGCCGAGCGCGACGCCCACGAGGAGCGCACCGGCGTGCGCGTGCCGGTCGTCGCCGGCAACGTCGTCTCCGCGACCGGCGCCCGTGAGCTGGCCGGTGCCGGAGCCGACGTCATCAAGGTGGGGGTCGGCCCCGGCGCGATGTGCACGACCCGGATGATGACCGGGGTCGGCCGCCCGCAGTTCTCGGCGGTCCTGGAGTGCGCCGAGGCCGCCCGCGAGGCCGGAGCCACCGTCTGGGCGGACGGCGGCGTCAAGTACCCGCGCGACGTGGCCCTCGGCCTCGCCGCCGGCGCCGCCAGCGTGATGGTGGGCTCCTGGTTCGCCGGCACCTACGAGAGCCCGGGCGACCTGCACGGGGACGCCGAGGGCCGGCTCTACAAGGAGAGCTTCGGCATGGCGTCCGCCCGCGCGGTGCGTGCCCGCACCAGGGAGCAGAGCGCGTTCGACCGGGCCCGGTCGGCGCTGTTCGAGGAGGGCATCTCGTCCTCACGCATGTACCTCGACCCGGAGCGGCCGGGGGTCGAGGACCTGCTCGACTCCATCACCTCGGGGGTGCGCAGCTCGTTCACGTATGCCGGGGCCCGCACCATCGCGGAGTTCCACCAGCGGGCGGTCGTGGGCGTGCAGAGCGCCGCCGGCTACGAGGAGGGGCGGCCGCGGCACACCTCCTGGTGAGCGCTCGTGGGGAATGATTGTTGGGTGATGGAGCGCGGACGCTCCATCACCCAACGATCATTTCCCACGACTCCGGTCAGCCGGCGTCGGCGACGGCGCCCGGCTCCCCCTCCCGTGCCACCGGCTGGCGCCCCTGCCGGCGCTGCCGCTCCTCGAGGTGGACGGCGAGGCGGGACAGGGAGTAGCAGATGACGATGAAGACTGCCGCCACGACGAGCCCCACGGCGATCGGGTTGTTGTTGGTGAAATCCACGAAGATGGACTTTCCGACGCGCAGTAGGGCGACGTAGCCGATCGTGTAGCCCAGTGCCGTGTCCTTGAGGCACACGACGCACTGGCTCACCAGCGCCGGGAGCATGGTCCGGACCGCCTGTGGAACGAGCACCAGCAGCATCACCTGGGACTTGCGCATCCCGATGGCGTAGGCGGCTTCACTCTGACCCCTGGGGACAGCCTTGACACCTGCCCGGAAGATCTCGGCGAGCACGGAGCCGTTGTACAGGATGAGCGATATCACGAGCGCACCGAAGGCTTCCCCAATCGCGTAGCCGTACGCGATGAACAGGAAGAACATCAGCAGCAGCAGCGGCGTGGCCCGGAAGAACTCGACCACGGCAACCGCCGGTGTTCGCAACCAGACCCGCTCCGAGAGGCGGCCGGCGGCGAACACGACACCGAAGACGACTGCGCCCGCGATCGCCACGGCTGCCGCGAACAGGGTGGACAAGAGCCCGACGAACAGGTCCCACACGATGTCGCCGTCGGTGAGGAACGCCCACTTCTCCGGGACGATCGCCTCCTCGGTCCACAGCTTCCAGATGACAGCCGCCAGTACGAGCAGCACCACGAAGCCGCCGACGATGCTCCAGAGGCGGTGCCGAGCCCGCGCCCGAGGACCTGGGACGTCGAAGAGGACGGAACTCATCGGGTCACCACCCAACGACGCTCGAGCACGGCTGCGATGCCGGCCAGCACCCACACGATGATGATGTAGCCGGCCGCGATCGCGAAGAAGGAGACGTACAACTGCGGCGCGAAGTCCCGGATCAAGTTGCTCAGCTGGCCGGTCGCCTCGGTGACCCCGAAGGCGGCGGCGATGGCGGTGTTCTTGGTGAGAGCGATGTAGACACTGACGAGTGGGGGGATGACCGATCGGAAGGCCTGCGGGAGCACCACCGTGGCGAGGGTCTGCCCCGTCGTCATCCCGATGGAGCGGGATGCCTCGGCCTGGCCCGGGTCCACGGTGTTGATCCCCGAGCGCACGGCCTCACAGACGAAGGACGCGGTGTAGAGCGACAAGGACACGATCGCGAGCCACTCGAACGGGATCTTCACGCCGATTGTGGGCAGCCCCTCGACCGCCAGGAGGAAGATGACGACCAGGGGGGTGTTCCGGAAGATGTTGACGTAGGAGGTTCCGACGGCGCGCAAGGGAGGGATCGGCGACACCCGCATGACCGCCAGGACCGTGCCGATCACGGTCGACAAGAGCATCGACCAGCCCAGCAGCCGTAGCGTGACGGTGAACCCGTCCAGCAGCCGGCCAGCGAGCTCTGGCAGGTACTCGTTCACGAGTGGCAGCTCCTCCGTCCTCAGGTGGGTGGCTGGTCATGCCGCACGGCACCGGTGGGGACGTCAGGCAGCAGCGCACGCCCCCACCGGCACCTCAGTCAGCTCATGCCCCGCAGTTCGTGTCCGTCTTCGGCGGCTTCGGCGTGTCGACCCCGGCCTCGCCGAGGGTCGACTGGAACGCCTCCTCCCAGCTGCCGTTGTCGCACGAGTCGTTGATCGTCTTGTGCAGGAACTGGCACATGGCGGTGTCGCCCTTGGCGAAGCCGATGCCGTAGCGCTCCTCCGAGAAGGTCGGGCCGACCACCTCGAGCTCGTCCGGCTTCTGCGCGGCGTACCCGAGCAGGATGGCGCCGTCCGTCGTGACCGCATCGACCGTGCCGTTCTCCAGCTGGCGCACGCACGCCGAGTACGTGTCGAACGGCACCGGGTTGGCGCCGTACTTCTCCGTCACCGTCTGGATCGAGGTGGAGCCGGTCACCGAGCAGACCTTGACGCCATCGAGGTCCTTCGGGCCGGTGATCTTGTCCTTGTCCTCCTCGCGCACGAGCAGCTGCTGCCCCGTCACGTAGTACGGACCCGCCTGGCCGACCACCTTGCGGCGGTCGTCCGTGATCGAGTAGGACGCGATGACGAGGTCGACGACGCCGTTCTGCAGGAACGGCTCTCGGTTGTCGGACACCGTCTCCTTCCATTCGATCTGGTCCGGCGAGAGGCCGAGCTGCCCCGCGACGATTTTTGCCATCTCGATGTCGAAGCCCTCGGGGGCGTCCGAGCCGGCCCCCTTGTAGCCGATGCCCGGCTGGTCGAACTTCACCCCGACCGTGACCTTCCCCTTGTCGGCGAGCTTGGCCATCGTCGTGCCGGAGTCGAAGCTCGGGCTCTCCACGACCTCGTAGTCGCTGCTGGCGGAGCTGCCGCCCCCGCCACAGCCGGCGAGGACGACCGAGACCGCCCCCGCAAGGACGGCGGCCCCGAGCTTCGTCGTCCGCGTGATGTGCTGCATGTTCTCCTCCTGGTCAGGGTGATTCGCCGACGTCTCGCGGCGAGGTACGCAGGTGCGTCAGTGGGTGAGGATCTTGCCGAGGAAGTCCTTGGCGCGATCCGACTTCGGGTGGGTG
>DASSKF010000174.1:0-22879 GCA_035690725.1 Segeticoccus sp. | reverse complement strand
ACCAAGATCCGGCTCCTCACCAGGATCGCGTTCGGGTTCCACACCGCCGAGGCCCTCATCGCCCTGGCCATGCTCACCCTCGGCGGCCACCGACCCGTCCTCCCGGGCCGAAACTGACCCACGGGTGTGTCAGGAGCGCCGAATATCCTGCGGGTTCAACGCTCCCTGGACCCGGAGCGACCTGACTCGTTGGGGGGTTCCCATGACCAGCTTGCACGTTGACTCTGCGCTGCCCGATGCGGCGCGCCGGACTCGGCTCTACGCCGGTGACCTGTTCGTGGTGACGTCGTCCCCGGCGGTCGCCGACTTCGTCGACTTCACCCGTTCGATGGTCGAGGAGGCGTTTCATCCCCTCGACCCGGAGACGGCCCAGCACGAGATGCAGGTCGACGCGTACGCGACGGTGCTCGCGGAGCTGAAGCCGGCGTTCATCCACCACCCTGAGTCGAAGCGGCACCTGCGCGCGATCCTCACCGAGCAGGGCTGCGACCCGAAGCTGACCTACTTCGACGTGCCGCGGCTGCGCACGTCCACGTCGGACGACTACCTGACGACGGGCATCGCGTACGCGTTCCACCCGCACCGGGACACCTGGTACTCCGCGCCGATGATGCAGGTGAACTGGTGGCTGCCGGTCTACGAGACCGTGCCGGAGAACGTCGTCGCGTTCCACCCGGCCTACTTCGACAACGGCATCGACAACGGCAGCGAGCACTACAACTACTACGAGTGGAACCGGGACAGCCGTCGCCGGGCGGCGTCCCAGATCGGCAAGGACACCCGGCAGCAGCCCAAGCCGCAGGAGGAGATCGACCTCGACCCGCAGATCCGGCCGGTCGCGCCGGTGGGCGGCGCGATGATCTTCTCGGGTGCCCAGCTGCACTCCTCGGTGCCCAACACCTCCGGCCGCACGCGGATCAGCGTCGACTTCCGCACCGTCCACCGCGAGGACGTCGAGGCCAACCGCGGAGCGCCCAACGTCGACTCGCGCTGCACGGGCACGACGATGCGCGACTACCTGCGGGTCCACGACCTCGAGCGGCTGCCCCACGACGTGATCGCGCCCTACGACGAGGGCGTGGACCCGGCGCTGCTGGAGTACGCCGTCTACTCCGGCTGACCAACCGGTCCTCCGAGGGGAGGTGTTGACCCGGGCCCGACGTTGGAACTAAGTTGCAGGACTTACAACTCCAATATCAGTACTTTTCGGGAGTCACCCGTGTCGCACCCCGCAGCTCACCCTCGACGCACCGCCACCCTCCTCGCCTGTGCCGCCGCTGCCGCGCTCGTCCTCGGCCTCGTCGGCGTCGTGCCCGCCCGGGCCCAGAGCACGGGGCCGGACGACCATGCCAGCCCGCACGCCAAGGCGATCGCCACGATGCAGCGGATGACGCTGCGGGAGAAGGTCGGCCAGCTGTTCGTGCCGTACGTCTACGGCGACAGCGCGACCACGCAGGACCCGCAGGCCGTCGCGCAGAACCAGGCGCTGTACGGCGTGGACAACGCCGCCCAGCTGGTGGAGAAGTACCACCCCGGCGGCATCATCTACTACACGTGGTCGGGAAACCTGAACAACCCGAAGCAGATCGCTGAGCTCTCGAACGGCATCCAAGAGGCCGCGATGAGCCAGCGGGTTCCGGTCCCGCTGCTGGTCTCGACCGACCAGGAGCAGGGGGTCGTCACCCGGATCGGCTCTCCGGCGACCCAGTTCCCGGGCAACATGGCACTCGGTGCCACGCGCAGCACCGACGCTGCCCACACCGCGGCGGCCATCACGGGCCGCGAGCTCAGGGCCATGGGGATCAACCAGGACTTCGCTCCGGTCGCCGACGTCAACGTCAACCCCCGCAACCCGGTGATCGGCGTGCGGTCGTTCGGCTCCGACCCCCAGCTGGTCGCCGACATGACCGCAGCAGCCGTCAGCGGCTACCAGGGCGCCGCGGGGATCGCCGCCACCGCCAAGCACTTCCCGGGTCACGGCGACACGTCCATCGACACCCACGAGGACCTGGCCACCAACCACCACACGCTCGCCGAGTGGAAGCAGATCGACCTGCCGCCGTTCGAGGCCGCCATCGACCAGGGCATCGACTCCATCATGACGGCGCACGTCCTGCTCCCCGCGGTGGACGACTCCGGGGTGCCGGCGACGCTCTCCAAGCCGGTCCTCACCGGTTGGCTCCGGCACCGGCTGCACTTCCGTGGCGTCATCGTCACCGACTCCCTCGGCATGGGAGCCGTGCGGGCGAAGTGGGGCGACGACCAGGTGCCGGTGATGGCACTGAACGCGGGGGCGGACCTGCTCCTCAAGCCGCCGAAGATGGACGTCGCGTTCGACGCCGTCATGGACGCGGTGCGATCCGGCGAGGTCGCGAAGCACCGCCTGAACAGCGCGGTCGTGCGGATCCTGGAGCTGAAGTACGAGAACGGTGTCTTCGCCGACCCGTTCGTGGACGTCTCCCAGGTGGACGAGCGCGTGGGGACGCCGCAGACCTACCAGACCGCCCAGGAGATCACCGACGACAGCGTGACCCTGCTGAAGAACGAGCAGGGGCTGCTGCCGGTCGACCCCGACACGGTCGGCGACGTCCTCGTCACCGGGTGGGGCGTCGGCACCACCTCCCGGCTGCAGGGCGCGATCGCCGACCGCGGGGTGTCGGTGGACCGGTTCTGGACCGGCTCACCCAGCGAGAGCACGATCGAGGCGGCCGTCGCGGAGGCGAGGCAGCACGACCTGACCGTCGTGACCAGCGGTGGCGCCTGGGAGGACCCGTCGCAGCAGCGGCTGGTGCACGCGCTCGAGGACGCCGACGTCCCGTTCGTCGTCGTCGCGGTGAGCGACCCGTACGACATCGCCTACTTCCCCGGCGTGCCGGCCTACCTGGCGACCTACTCCTACGGCGCGGACTCGATGGAGTCGGCGGCCCGGGCGCTGTTCGGTGAGATCTCGCCGAGCGGGAAGCTGCCGGTGACGATCCCGATGGCCGACAACCCCGACGAGGTGCTCTATCCCTTCGGCTCCGGCCTCAGCTACGCCCCGTGACGCGTCCGTCGCCCGGCACCACCGCAGCAACCCTCGACGATCCTGAGGTGATCGACCCATGACCGTTTCCCGTCGACAGGTGCTGGCCGGCCTCGCCGGAGCCGCGGCCGTCCCCGGCCTCGGTGCGTTGCCCGCAGCGGCGGCCGGCCGGCCACCCGGCCGGGGACGCGGTCGTCGCGTCCGCATCGGCGCCGAGCAGCTGATCGCCTCGGACTACCGGGCCGTGCGTGGTGAGCGAGTCGGCATCATCTCCAACCCCACCGGCGTGCTGCCCGACCTGAGGCACGAGGTCGACGAGATGGCTGCCAGCCCCGCGATCGACCTCGTCGCGGCGTTCGGTCCCGAGCACGGGTTCCGCGGTGCGGGTCAGGCCGGTGAGTCCGGTGGCTCGTTCACCGACGAGCGGACCGGGCTCACCGTCTACGACACCTACGGCAGGTCGCCGGCCGAGATCGCCGACTTCTTCGACGATGCGGGCGTGAGCGCAGTGATGTTCGACATCCAGGACGTCGGAGCGCGCTTCTACACCTACATCTGGACCATGTACGACTCGATGTGCGCGGCGGCGCGGTCGGGCATCCGCTTCATCGTGCTGGACCGCCCGAACCCGATCACGGGGGCCGGTGCGTTCGGCCCGGTGCTGCACGAGGAGTACGCGACCTTCGTCGGGCGCAAGCCGATCTCCCAGCAGCACGGCATGACCGTCGGCGAGCTGGCGCGGTTGTTCAACGCGGAGTTCCTGCCCGACGACCCGGGGAGCCGGCGGCGCAGCGTCGACCTCGACGTGGTCGAGATGCGCGGGTGGCACCGGAGGATGACCTTCGCCGAGACCGGACTGCCCTGGGTGATGCCCTCACCCAACATGCCGACCGTCGACACCGCGTGGGTGTACCCGGGCACGTGCATGTTCGAGGGCACCAACGCCTCCGAGGGGCGGGGCACGACCCGTCCGTTCGAGCTGACCGGCGCGCCGTACGTCGACCACCACTGGACGCAGGAGCTGAACGCCCAGCAGCGGCCGGGTGCGTCGTTCCGGGAGACGTACTTCTCGCCCACGTTCTCCAAGTGGCAGGGGGAGACCTGCGGAGGGACGCAGCTCTACGTCACCGACTCCCGCGAGTTCGACGCGGTGGGGACCGGGGTGGCCATGCTGGTGACCGCCAAGCGCCTGTACCCGGACACGTTCGAGTGGCGCTACGACTCCTGGGACGACGAGCACCCGTACTGGATCGACAAGCTCACCGGGTCGGCATACGTGCGCACGGCGATCGACGCCGGCAAGGACGCGGACGCTGTCGTCGCCGGCTGGCAGGGTGAGCTGGACGCCTTCCGTGCCAAGCGCGAGCAGTACCTGCTCTACCACTGAGATCTGCCCCACCACTGAGGAGTTCGCACACGATGAAGTCGACCAGGGCTGCTGCCCGTGCCGTTGTCGGTGTCGTCGCCAGCGGGATGCTGGTGGCCTCGAGCCTGCCCGCACTGGCGGCGTCGCACGACCATCCCGACGAACGACGCGGCCTGGCCCACTCGGCCGCCGCAGCTGCGGCACGCCAGGGACACCCCGGCGCACCGACCGTGGACGCGGGGGACATCGAGTTCACGCCGGGAGTGACGTTGCGCACCGGCTCGGCGAGCAGCGTCGGCCTCGTGCCCGAGTACGTCGACAAGATGTCGTCGGACATCGAGCGCTTCCTGGAGCCGACACCACGCCACCCGGACCACCCGATGTATGCCGGCGCGACCGTGATCGCGGGCAAGGACGGCACGGTCGTGCAGCACGACAGCGCCGGCTACGCGTTGCGGTACGCCAGCTACGACGCGGAGACCGGTGAGGCGACCGAGCTGCCCCGGGACCAGTGGATCCCCGCGCGGAACGACACCATCTACGACCTCGCCTCGATCTCGAAGCTGTTCACCTCGATCGCGGCGGTCCAGCTGATCGAGCGCGGCGTCCTCGACCTGGACGCGCCCGTGGTGCAGTACGTGCCGGCCTTCGGTCAGCACGGCAAGGACGACATCACCATCCGCAACCTGCTCACCCACACCAGCGGGATGCGTCCGGACCCCCAGCCGAGGCTGTGCGCGTACGACACCTCCGAGGAGCAGTGGGCGGCGGTCAACGCGACCGTGCCCCTGGCGGAGCCGGACACGCGCTACATCTACTCGGACCTGAACATGATGACGCTCCAGGAGGTCATCGAGACGGTGACCGGTGAGGGCCTGGAGGACGTGGTCTCCCACCAGATCACCGGACCGCTGGGCATGGCCGACACGATGTACAACCCGCCGAAGTCGCTGCGTGACCGGATCGCGGCGACGGAGTACCAGCCGTGGACCGATCGCGGCATGGTCTGGGGGAGCGTGCACGACGAGAACGCCTACTGCATGGGCGGCGTCGCCGGGCACGCCGGCATGTTCTCGAGTGCCCACGACCTCGCCGTCCTGGCGCAGACGCTGCTCGACGGCGGCCAGTACGGCGACACCCGGATCCTCGGCGAGGACTGGGTTCGCCAGCTGTTCACGAACCACAACGCCGCGTTCCCCGGGAACGAGCACGGTCTCGGGTTCGAGCTCGGCCAGCGGTGGTACATGGACGGCCTCACCACGCCGGTCACGGCGGGCCACACCGGCTACACGGGGCCGTCGCTGGTGATCGACCCGACCACCCACTCGTTCGTGATCCTGCTGTGCAACCGCGTCCACCCGACGCGGGACTGGGGCAGCAACAACCCCTCCCGCCGTGCGGTGGCGCGGGACCTCGCACGGGCGCTGCCGGTCGAGCCCACCGTGGGCGACGACGCGTGGTACTCCGGTCTGGGTGACCTGCGCACCGCCTCCTTGGGACTGCCGGTCGACGTCCCGGCCGGGGGTGGACGGATGACCTTCGACCTGTGGTACGACACCGAGGGTGGCTGGGACATCGGCGTCCTGCAGGCCTCGACCGACGACGGCGCGACCTGGCAGCGCGTGCCGTTGTCGCTGCGGGCGGACGGGCACCGCTGGTCCACCGACGGACGGTTCTCCGGGTTCGAGGGCAAGCAGTGGGTGCAGGCCCGGGCCCAGCTCGCCGGCGACGTGACGAACCTCCGCTGGAGGTACACGACCGACACGTACTACGAGGGACGCGGGGTCTACGTCGACGGTGTCCGGATCTGGCGCGACGGCGGAGGCATCCTCTTCAACGGAGCCCGACCCGCCGACGCCGCGCAGTTCCGGCCCGACGGCTTCACGGCCAGCGCGAACTGAGGTGTCGGCCTTGGGGGCGACGGAGGTGTTGACGGGGGCGGCGCTGCCGCCCGGGTACGGCAGCGTCAACCCCTTCGTCGCGGTGCGGGGACCGGGAGGCGCCACGGCGTTCATCAGGTTCGTGGAGGACGTCCTCGGCGGCCGGGAGACACTCGCTGCCCACACGGTGGACCGGGACGACCTGCTGATCCACGCGGAGGTGCGCATCGGCGACTCCACGGTGATGCTGTGCGACGCCAAGCCGCACTGGGCGTTCACGCCGGCCCTGCTGCAGGTGTACGTCGGCGACCTGGAACCGGTCGTCGAGCGAGCACGGGCGGCCGGCGCCGACATCGTCACCGAGCCGACCGACTTCCATGGGCGCCAGCGTCTGGCGCGGCTCCGGGACCCCTGGCACAACCTCTGGTGGCTGTTCGAGTACGGCGCGGCCAGCGTGGCGCCGAGCGAGCAACCGGACGAGCTGCCGCGGTGGCGACCGGATCCCTCCGCGCCGCCGAGCTACGTGCACCGGACCGTTGACGAGGCGCTCAGCAGCCTCGGTCAGCCTCCCGGGGGCGACTGAGCAGCTCGGCAGTCCGCGCGGACAGACGTCGATG
This sequence comes from Segeticoccus sp., assembly GCA_035690725.1. Taxonomy (GTDB): domain Bacteria; phylum Actinomycetota; class Actinomycetes; order Actinomycetales; family Dermatophilaceae; genus DASSKF01. The sequence continues at coordinate 15,994 of DASSKF010000174.1, read as the reverse complement.
ACCTCGGCGCCGGTGCCCGCGTGGACCCGTCACCAGGGGTCGTGGGGGGAGGCGGTCTTCGCCGGTGCGGTGGGCGTATTCGGCCATGGGGGTGGTCGGCCAGCCGTCGATGTCCCGGGAGGGGAGGGACGTGTCGGTGGTCTCTCCTAGTATTGCGACATCAGTTCGAACCACTGGGGGAGGTGGGCATGAGACAGACGACCGAGACGACACCGGAGACGGCACCGGAGACGTCGACGGCATCGCCAACAGCACCGCGGACCGGTGGGCATCCGCTCGAGACCGTGGAGCTGCAGGCGCTCCTGGACCGGTTGTCCGGCATGGACCCGGCTGTCGGCAACGCTGAGCGCATCGACCAGCTCGAGGCGCTCGAGCGGGTGAAGGCAGCCTGCGCGGCGCAGCAGGCGCGGGTCACCGACGCGCTCCACGAATCACGCAGGGCGTGGGACGCGACCTTCGGTGTCCCGGCGGAGCGGCAGGGATCGGGGGTGGGCAGCGAGGTCGCGCTCGCGCGCCGTGACTCGTCCCGTCGCGGCAACCAGCACCTCGGGATGGCCCGTGCACTCGTGCGGGAGATGCCGTGTGCGCTGGCGGCGCTGTCCCGCGGCGAGATCTCCGAGTACAAGGCGCTCGTCCTGGTGCGGGCCACGGCGACCCTGTCCGTGGAGGACCGCCGGCGGGTGGATGCCGAACTGGCCGACCGGATGGGCGAGATGGGCGTCTCGCAGCTGGACGCGGCCGCTCGCGCCTGGGCGCAGCGGCTGGACCGGGACGCCTTGGTCAAGCGCACCCGCGGAGCGGCCAAGGACCGCTGCGTCACGGTTCGGCCCGCGCCCGACACGATGACCTACCTGACCGGGTTCCTGCCGGTGAAGAAGGGCATCGCCGCGCACGTCGCGCTGTCCCGCCACGCGGACCAGCTCAAGGCAGCCGGGGACGAGCGGTCTCGCGGCCAAATCATGGCCGACACCATGTTCGAGCGGCTCACCGGCGCGGCGAGCGCGGACGAGGTCGACGTCGAGGTGCGCCTCGTGATCACCGACCGTGCGCTGCTGGCCGGAGGCGACGAGCCGGCGTCCGTGCCGGGCTACGGCCCGGTCCCGGCCGCCGTTGCCCGGGAACTGCTCGGCACGAAGTCCCGGACGTGGCTGCGGCGGCTCTACACCACGCCGGACGCCACGGCCTTGGTGCAGATGGACTCCCGGCGACGCGTCTTCGACGGCGGGCTGCGGGAGTTCCTGCTCACGCGGGACCAGGCGTGCCGCACACCATGGTGCGATGCGCCGGTCCGGCACGCCGACCACGTGGTCGCCCACGCCCAGGGCGGCGCGAGCTCGGCGAGCAACGGCGAGGGGCTGTGCGCGCTCGACAACCAGGTCAAGGAGCAACCGGGCTGGTCGGCCTCGACGGTGGCGGAGAGGCCACACACCGTGGAGATCGTGACGCCGACGGGGCATCGCTACACCTCGACGGCGCCCCCGCCGTTGGAAGCCATGGACCCGCCGGTCCGGTACGGAGTGGACGGGGCACCTGCCGATGGCGGCCAAACGCCCGCCGACGGCGACCTCGTCGACGGTCCCCCGCGGCCGGCGGAGAACAGCGGCGAGACCAGCTGGCTCGAGCGTCACCTCGCCGATCGCCTCGCTGCCTGAACCGGGCAAGCCTCGCGGCCTGACCGGGCGAGCGCCGCCGCACGCGCGGCGGCGGCGAACGGACCTGCCGCCGAGCCGTGACACCATGGGCGGGAACGAACCCCTTCGACACTCGTGGAGGAGCGCACACCCATGGACGCATCGACCCAGGTCCCGCTGCCGAGCAACGAGCCGGTGCTCGACTACGCACCGGGGAGCCCGGAGCGCAAGGAGCTCGAGCAGGCACTGGCGCAGGTCGGTGGTGAGCGGATCGAGCTGCCGCACACCATCGGCGGCAAGCGCGTCATGGGCGGGGGCCGCAAGATCGACGTCCGCCAGCCGCACGCCAAGCGCAAGATCCTCGGCACGATGAAGAACCCGACGGTGGCCGAGGCCGACCAGGCCGTGCAGGCCGCCAAGGCTGCCGCCCCGCAGTGGCGCGCGCTCTCGTTCGACGACCGCGCGGCCATCCTGCTCAAGGCCGCCGACCTGCTGTCCGGTCCGTGGCGCGCGCGGATGAACGCGGCGACGATGCTGGGCCAGTCGAAGACGGCCTACCAGGCCGAGATCGACGCGGCCTGCGAGCTGATCGACTTCTGGCGGTTCAACGTCCACTTCGCCCGCGACATCCTCGCCGAGCAGCCGATGACCAACGCCAAGGGCGTGTGGAACCGGCTCGACCACCGCCCGCTCGAGGGCTTCGTCTACGCGATCACCCCGTTCAACTTCACGGCGATCGCGGGCAACCTGCCGACCGCGCCGGCGCTCATGGGCAACACCGTCGTGTGGAAGCCGTCGCCCACCCAGAGCCGTGCGGCCCAGCTCATCATGGAGCTGCTGGAGGAGGCCGGGATGCCCCCGGGCGTCATCAACCTCGTCCACGGCGACGGCCTCAACCTGTCCAAGGTCGCGCTGAACGACCGCGACCTCGCCGGCATCCACTTCACCGGCTCGACCCGGACCTTCCAGCACCTGTGGCAGCAGGTCGGGCAGAAGCTCGACAGCTACGCGTCCTACCCGCGCATCGTCGGCGAGACCGGCGGCAAGGACTTCATCCTCGCCCACCCCACGGCCGACCCCGACGTGCTGCGGACCGCCATGATCCGCGGGTCGTTCGAGTACCAGGGCCAGAAGTGCTCCGCCGCCTCGCGCGCGTACGTGCCGCGCAGCCTCTGGCGCAAGATCAAGAAGGACCTCGTGAACCTCACCGAGGACCTGCCGATGGGCGACGTCACCGACTTCTCCAACTTCATGGGCGCCGTCATCGACGACCGGGCGTTCGCCAAGCACAAGGAGGCGCTCGACCGGGCCCACCAGGACCCGGCGGTCGAGGTCGTCGCCGGCGGCACCTACGACGACTCGGTCGGCTACTTCGTGCGCCCGACGATCATGGAGGTCAGCGACCCGACGCACGACTTCTTCAGCACCGAGTACTTCGGGCCGATCCTCGCGGTGCACGTCTACCCGGACCGCCAGTTCGACAAGGTGATGGACCAGATGGAGTCGGCCGCGCCCTACGCCCTGACCGGCGCCATCCTCGCCCAGGACCGGCGCGTCATCGCCGACGCGACCGAGCGGCTGCGCTTCGCCGCGGGCAACTTCTACATCAACGACAAGCCGACCGGCTCGATCGTCGGGCAGCAGCCCTTCGGTGGGGCGCGCGCCTCGGGCACCAACGACAAGGCCGGCTCGCCGCAGAACCTCATGCGCTGGACGAGCACCCGCGCGATCAAGGAGACGTTCGTGCCGGCGACGGCGCACGAGTACCCGCACATGGGCTGACGACGACGGCCGCCCTGACGGCGGGTGACGAAGGGCCGGTATGGCGAGCACTCGCCATACCGGCCCTTCCGTGCGTCAGCTGCCCGGGCGCCCGGACTGCTGCTCGGCGAGCCACTTGTGCCCGAGCCGCTCCTCGACGTCGATCGCCGAGCGGATCGCGGGGGAGGCCATCTGCTCGATCTTGCTGCCGAGCAACGGGATCGAGCACTTGAGGTCGGCGTCGATCGTCTCGGTCGTGCCGTCGGCGGTGGCGGTGAGCGCGAGGGTGCCGTTCATCTGCAGGGGCAGGCCGACCAGCTGGACCTGGATCGTGCCCTCGCGGGTCCCCTCCGCCGAGGCCGGCCCCCAGTCGGAGATCTCCTTGACGGTCAGGGTCGGCCCGACGTTGGCGTAGCTCGGCATGTCGAGACCCTCGGTGGCCATCTGGCGCACCGTGGTGACGACGGTGCGACCGTCCCGGGACTCGATGGACACCTCGTGGCTGCGTGCCTCGGTGGCGCGGCACTTGCGCTCTTGGAAGCTCTGGTCGGTGAGCATGGCGTACACCGTCTCGGGTGGCGCCGGGTAGGCGACGGTCGACTCGATCTTCATGGCAGGCCACGGTACTGGCCGGACGCGCGGCGCACGCTCCGGGCCGTCCGCAGCAGGGCGTGCCGGCCGCGTCCCTCCACGCTGGCCGCCCGCTGGGCCACCAGGTCGCGGGCCCGCACCTGGCTGTCCACGTGCCGGTGCAGGGCGACGGCGAGCCGGTCCAGGTCCTCGAGAACGTCGTCCAGCTCGCGGACGACCGCGGCGTCGGCGTCGGCGCTGCGGAGCCGCTCCAGGACGCCGGCCAGCGTGGCAGCCTCACGCTGCAGCCGGGCCGCGAGCGCCGAGCAGGAGGCGGTCTCGGCGGGGGATCGCCGGGCGTCGCCGGCGCTGCGCTGCGGGCTCACCGGTCCGCCTCCTGGTCGTGGCAGCGGTCGGCCAGGTCGGTCAGCCGCTGCGCGATCGCCTCGATCGCGTCGTCGACCGCCCGCTGGCTCTGCGGGTCGCCGGTGTCGACGTCCTGCTCGAGCAGCCGCACCGCACTCGCCGCGAGGGCGCGGCTCACCGAACCGGCCCGGGCGCGGGCGGCCGCGGCGTCGGCGGCGCCGGGCACCCCCGTCACACCCCCGTCCGTGCCAGCCATGGCAGCCAGAGTACGGGTGTTCGGTGCCGGTCCGGGGACGTTGCCCACAGGCTCCGGCGGGACGGATGGGCCGTGCCCGGCATACGATGCGCGGCCATGGGAGCAGACGCACCGGGGCGGGCGGTCGAGCCGCACCACGACCCGGAGTTCGAGGAGGAGTCGGAGCACGACCGGCTCGCCCGCAACTGGAACGAGCTGCTCCAGGAACTGCGCGTGAGCCAGACCGGCGTGCAGATCCTCTTCGCGTTCCTGCTCGGGGTGGCGTTCACCCGACCGTTCGCGCAGACGACCGACGTGCAGCGGGCGATGTACTTCGTCTCCCTGCTGTCCACGGCGTGCGCCGTGGCGCTGCTCATCGCGCCGGTGGCCTACCACCGGCTGCTGTTCCGGCGCCGGGCGCGGCCCGAGCTGATCCGGGCCGGCAACCGCTTCGCCATGGGCGGGCTGGCCTTCACCGCACTCGCGGTGACCTCCGCGGTGTTCCTCGTCACCGACTTCATCCTCGGCCGCACGGTGACCCTGGCAGTGGTCATCGGGCTCGCGATCTGGTTCGTCCTGTGGTGGCTGGTCGTGCCCTTCCTGCGCCGCGCCCGGCGGGAGGGTCCGAGGGCGCCGGAGTGAGGTCGGCACGCCGCCCCGGGCTGCCGACGTGACGTGGGCCACGGGCCCGGGCTGCGGCCGCAGGACCGGGCGATAGAGTCCCGAACAGGGTGCACAAAGGCGTGCCCCGCACACGTCGTCGTGAGGGATGAAACCTGCCATGTCGGTCTCGCTCGACCAGTCTCGCTCCGAAGCTCTCCACTCGGCGACGGAGCTCGCCGAGCGCGAGGGGGGTGAGGAGCTGGAGGCGTTCCTGCGGCGCTACTACAAGCACGTCGCGACCGAGGACCTGCTGGAGCGCACCCCGGAGGACCTGCTCGGCGCGGCGCTGTCGCACCGCGAGATGGCGCGGCACCGGCCCGAGGGCGAGACCAACGTGCGCATCAGCAACCCGCGCCGTGACGAGGACGGCTGGGCCTGCGAGGGCAGCCTGCTCGAGATCGCCACGGACGACATGCCCTTCCTGGTCGACTCCGTCACCGCGGAGGTCGCCCGGCACGACCGCCCGGTCAACCTGCTGATCCACCCCCAGCTCGTGGTGCGCCGGGACGCCGCCGGCGAGCTGCAGAAGGTCGTCGACGTCGACGCGGCCGTGGACCAGAACGGCTCCCGCCGCATCGAGGAGTCGTGGATGCACCTCGAGGTCGACCGGGGCGCGGACGCCGAGCAGGACGAGCAGCTGCTGGCCGGGCTGCGCCGGGTGCTCGCCGACGTGCGCGCCGCGGTCGAGGACTGGCGGCGGATGCGGTCGGCCTGCGAGCAGGTCGTGGCCGACCTGTCGAAGAACCCGCCCTCCCCGGTGCCGGCACCGGTCGTCGAGCGGACCCAGGGCCTGCTGCGCTGGCTCGCCGACGACCACTTCACCTTCCTCGGCTACCGCGAGTACGACCTGGACACCGAGGACGGCGAGGACGTGCTGCGCTCGGTGCCCGGCAGCGGGCTCGGGATCCTGCGCTGCGAGCCCGAGGGCCCGGCCAGCTTCAGCCGGCTCACGCCCAAGGCGCGGGCGACGGCTCGGGAGCCGCAGCTGCTGACCATCACCAAGGCGAACTCCCGCGCCACCGTGCACCGGTCGACCTACCTCGACTACATCGGCATCCGCACCTTCGACGACGACGGCAACGTGGTGGGGGAGAAGCGCTTCCTCGGCCTGTTCACCTCCAGCGCCTACACCGAGTCCGTCCGCGACGTCCCGGTGGTGCGCGAGCGGGTGCAGAAGGTGCTCGACCGGGCCGGCTTCAGCGCCGACAGCCACTCCGGCAAGGACCTGCTCGAGGTGCTCGAGACCTACCCGCGCGACGAGCTGTTCCAGACCAGCTCCGAGGACCTGCTCACCATCGCCACGTCGGTGCTGCACCTGCAGGAACGGCGCAAGGCCAAGCTCTTCCTGCGGCGCGACGTGTTCGAGCGCTTCGTCGTGGCGCTGATGTTCATCCCCCGCGACCGCTACAACACCTCGGTGCGCCTGCGCATGGAAACCATCCTGCGCGAGGCGTTCCACGCCACGAGCGTGGACTACACCACCCGGGTGTCCGAGTCCGCCCTCGCCCGGCTGCACTTCGTCGTGCGCGTCGCCCCGGGCGAGCAGATCCCCGAGGTCGACGAGGCCGACCTGCAGGCCCGGCTCATCGACGCCACCCGCACCTGGGCGGAGCGGCTGGAGGAGAGCGCGCGCGGCACGCACGGGGACGAGAAGGCCGCCCTGATCTGCAGCCGGTATGCCCGGTCCTTCCCCGAGGCGTACAAGGAGGACTTCACGCCCCGCCAGGGTGTCGCCGACCTCGCCCACGTGGCCGCCCTCGTGGACGAGGACGACACCAGCCTGACCCTCTACCGGGACCCGCACACCGAGGGCCGCGAGCGGCGGTTCAAGCTGTTCCGCCGCAAGCGGCTCTACCTGACCGACGTGCTGCCGGTCTTCACCCACCTCGGCGTGGATGTCAGCGACGAGCGTCCCTACGAGGTCACCCGGCGGGACGCACCGGTCTGGATCTACGACTTCGGGCTGCGCGCCCCCGACGAGTCCCTCTGGGGCCCGGAGGAGGACATCGCGGAGATCCGCGAGCGGTTCCAGGACGCGTTCGCGGCGGTCTGGGACGGCCGGGCGGAGAGCGACGGCTTCAACGGCCTCGTCCTGCGCGCCGGCCTGACCTGGCGCCAGGTCGTGGTGCTGCGTGCCGTCGCGAAGTACCTGCGCCAGATCGGGCAGACCTTCAGCCAGGAGTACGTCGAGGCCGCCCTGCTGTCCAACCCCCGGCTGGCCGCCCGGCTGGTCGAGCTCTTCGAGACCCGGTTCGACCCCGCGCACCGCGCCGGGGACGACCTGGACGCGCGCGACACGGCCCAGCAGGCGATCCACGAGGGCATCGAGTCCGAGCTGGAGGCCGTCAGCAGCCTGGACCACGACCGGATCATCCGGGCGTTCCTCGGCGTGATCGCGGCGACGCTGCGGACGAACTTCTACCAGGCGACCGAGGGCGGGCAGCCCAAGGGCTACGTCTCGTTCAAGCTCGACTGCGCGTCGGTGCCCGGCCTGCCCAAGCCGTGGCCGATGTTCGAGATCTGGGTCTACAGCCCCCGGGTCGAGGGCGTGCACCTGCGCTTCGGCAAGGTCGCCCGCGGCGGGCTGCGCTGGAGCGACCGGCGCGAGGACTTCCGCACCGAGATCCTCGGCCTGGTCAAGGCGCAGATGGTCAAGAACGCCGTCATCGTCCCCACCGGCTCCAAAGGCGGGTTCTTCGCCAAGCAGCTTCCCGACCCGGCAGAGAACCGGGACGCCTGGCTCGCCGAGGGCGTGGCGGCATACACCATCTTCATCTCCGGCATGCTCGACGTGACCGACAACCTGGTCGCCGGTGACGTCGTGCCCCCGCGTGACGTGGTGCGCCACGACGAGGACGACACCTACCTCGTGGTGGCCGCGGACAAGGGAACCGCGTCGTTCTCCGACATCGCCAACGGGGTGGCGCAGGACTACGGCTTCTGGCTGGACGACGCGTTCGCCTCCGGTGGCTCGGCGGGCTACGACCACAAGCAGATGGGTATCACCGCCCGCGGCGCGTGGGAGTCGGTCAAGCGGCACTTCCGCGAGATGGGCGTGGACACCCAGACCGAGGACTTCACCGCGGTCGGGATCGGCGACATGAGCGGCGACGTGTTCGGCAACGGGATGCTGCTGTCCGAGCACATCCGTCTGGTCGCCGCGTTCGACCACCGGCACGTGTTCGTCGACCCCACCCCGGACGCCGCCAGCTCGTATGCCGAGCGCCGTCGCCTGTTCGACCTGCCGCGCTCGTCCTGGGCCGACTACGACGCCGACACCATCAGCGAGGGCGGCGGGGTCTGGTCGCGGACCGCCAAGTCGGTCCCGGTCAGCCCGCAGGTGCGCGAGGCGCTCGGGCTCGAGGACGACGTGCAGTCGCTGACGCCGTCCGAGCTGATCAGGGCGATACTGCTCGCCCCGGTCGACCTGCTGTGGAACGGCGGGATCGGCACCTACATCAAGGCTTCCGGCCAGAACAACGCCGACATCGGCGACCGCGCCAACGACGCGATCCGCGTCAACGGCGAGGACCTGCGGGTCAAGGTCGTCGGTGAGGGCGGCAACCTCGGCGCCAGCCAGCTCGGCCGCATCGAGGCGGCGGAGCACGGCGTGCGGATCAACACCGACGCCATCGACAACTCCGCCGGCGTCGACACCTCCGACCACGAGGTCAACATCAAGATCCTCCTGGGCGGGCTGGTGCGCGACGGCCGGCTGACGCTGGACCAGCGCAACGAGCTGCTGCAGTCGATGACCGACGACGTCGCAGGGCAGGTGCTGCAGGACAACTACGAGCAGAACGTCCTGCTCGGCAACGGCCGGGCCCAGGCCCACCCGATGCTGCCGGTGCACAAGCGGCTCATCCACTGGCTCGAGGAGCGGGGTGAGCTCGACCGGCAGCTGGAGTTCCTGCCGAGCGACTCGCAGCTCCGGCAGCGGGACGAGGCCGGTGACGGCCTGACCTCACCGGAGTTCTCCGTGCTCATCGCCTACGCGAAGCTGGCACTGAAGGACGACCTGGGCGCCAGTGACCTGCCCGAGGAGCCGTGGTTCCAGCAGACCCTGACCGACTACTTCCCCGAGCCGATCCAGCAGCGCTACCTCGAGGAGCTGCCCGACCACCCGCTGCACCGCGAGATCATCATCAACTCGGTGGTCAACTCGATGGTGAACCGGGGTGGGATCACCTTCGCGTTCCGGGCCGCCGAGGAGACCGGCGCCTCACCGGAGCAGATCGCCCGGGCCTTCGTGGTGTGCCGCGAGGTCTTCGGCCTGCGGGACTTCGTCGAGCAGGTCGAGGCGCTCGACAACGTCGTCACGACGCGGACGCAGACCAAGCTCTACCTGGAGTTCCGCCGGCTGATGGACCGGTCGGTGCGGTGGTTCCTGCACAACCGGCCGTCCACGCTGGACGTGGCCGGCGAGGTGGAACGGTTCGGACCGATGGTGCGCGAGCTGACCCCCCGGTTGCCGGACCTGCTGCAGGGCGCCGAGCACGACCGGATGCGTCGCAACGCCGACGCGCTGGTGGAGCAGGGCGTGCCCGAGGACCTCGCGGTGCGGACCACGACGCTGCTCGACACGTTCTCGCTGCTGGACGTCATCGACATCGCCTCCGACGACGACCGGTCGGCCGCCGACGTGGCACCGGTCTACTTCCACACCTCGGAGTTCTTCGGGATCGACAAGATGCTCAGCCGGGTCTCCGGGCTGGCGCGCGACGACCGGTGGGACGCCCTGGCCCGGGGGGCGCTGCGGGACGACCTCTACCTGGTGCTCGAGTCGCTCACCCGGACCGTGCTCGAGGCCGGGCCGCAGGACGCGAGCCCGGACGAGCTGCTCCAGCTGTGGTCGGAGGCCAACGGCGACGCCCTCGGTCGCGCCCGTGCCGCGCTGGCCGGGATCGAGCGGCTCGACGAGCCCGGCATCTCGGCGCTGTCGGTGGCGCTGCGGACGCTGCGCGGGCTGGTGCGCAGCGGGTCGCTCACCGCCTGAGCGCACCGGGTCCCTGGACGCGCCACACCTCCGACCGGACACGGGTTCCGAGAGCGACCTCGCCCGATTCCGCCGAGAGAACTCGCCGCCGACGTGTCCGGTCGGAAGGTGGCGAAGTCGTGCGCGTGGATAGGCTCGCCCCGTGCCGACCATGAGGGACGTGCTGGCCGCGCAGACCGAGCTCGCGCCGATCGACGTGGAGTGGCTACGCCTGCTCGTCGGGGACTGGCAGCTGCTGTCCGACCTGTCCTTCGCCGACCTCGTCCTGTGGGTGCCGGCGCGCGACGACGGCTGGGTGGTCGCCGCGCACGTGCGGCCCACGACCGGCCCGATGGTCTTCGTCGAGGACCTGCTCGGCAGCCACCTCGCGCCCGGACAGCGCCCGAACCTCGACGAGGCGTATGCCGGCCGGCGGATCGTGCGCGGCCGCGAACCGGAGTGGCGGGAGGACATGCCGGTCCGTGAGGAGGCGATCCCCGTGGTCCGGGCCGGTCACCCGATCGCCGTGATCAGCCGACACACCAACCTCGCGACGATGCGGACGCCGAGCCGGCTGGAGGTCACCTACCTGGCGACCGCCGACGCGCTGGCCCGGATGATCTGCGCCGGCGACTTCCCGGTGCGGGACGCCGCCACCGGCATGCGTCGCGGTGCCCCGCGGGTCGGTGACGGTGTCATCCGGATCGACGCCGGGGGCACGGTGACCTACGCCAGCCCGAACGCCGTCTCCGCGCTGCACCGCCTCGGCCACCTCGGTGAGGTGGTCGGCGCGGACCTCGCCCGGCTGGTCGCCGAGCTGCTGCCCGAGCACGAGACGGTGGACGAGGGCCTGGTGCTGGTGACGACTGGTCGGGCGCCGTGGCGCGCCGAGGTGGAGTCCCGGGCCGCGGCCGTCTCGCTGCGGGCGATCCCGCTGACCGAGGCCGGCCGGCGCGCCGGGGCCCTCGTCCTGCTCCGCGAGGTCAGCGAGCTGCGGCGCCGGGAGCGTGAGCTGCTCACCAAGGACGCGACCATCCGGGAGATCCACCACCGGGTGAAGAACAACCTGCAGACCGTGGCGGCGTTGCTGCGGCTGCAGAGCCGGCGGCTCCCGGACGAGACGGCCGATCCGCCGGAGGGGACCGGCGGGGGCAGGCAGCACGGCGCGGGGGCCGCACTGGCCGAGGCGGTGCGCCGCGTGGACACGATCGCGCTGGTCCACGAGACGCTGAGCCGCCAGTTCGACGAGACGGTCGAGTTCGACGAGGTGGCCGTTCGGCTGCTCCGGGCCGCCGCGGACGTGGCGAGCCGGGAGGGCCCGGTGCGGGTCCGGCATACCGGATCGTTCGGGAGGGTGCGGGCCGAGGACGCGACGGCGCTCGCGATGGTGCTGGCCGAGCTGGTGCACAACGCGATCGAGCACGGGGTGCGGGCCGGCGGGGAGGTGTGCGTCGAGGCGCGGCGGGAGCCGGGGGAGGAGCTGGAGGTGCTGCGGGTCACGGTCGCCGACGACGGGCGGGGGCTGCCCGAGGGGTTCGACCCCGGACGCGGCGGCCTCGGCACGCGCATCGTCACGTCGTTCGTGCAGGACCTGCGCGGGGAGATCAGCTGGGCGAACGGGCCGGCGGGCCCGGACACAGCAAAGCCGCGCGGGACCGTGGTGCGGTTCCTCGCGCGGCTTCGTCCGGTCGGTGCCGGGAAGGTCTCCGGGGGCGCCGAGCCCTGATCAGCCGGCAGCCCGGCGGGCCCGGGCGTTGCGGCGCTTCAGGGAACGCCGCTCGTCCTCGGACAACCCACCCCAGACACCGGCGTCCTGACCGGTCTCGAGGGCCCACTTGAGGCAGGTCTCGATCACCGGGCAGCGGTGGCAGACCTGCTTGGCCTCCTCGATCTGTGCGATCGCCGGTCCGGTGTTGCCGATCGGGAAGAACAGCTCGGGGTCTTCGTCCAGGCAGGCAGCGCGGTTGCGCCAGTCCATGAGGCGTGTGCTCCTTGCTCAGGGGCGGTCCCGTGCCCTGTGGGACACAGTTCCCACCCATGGTGGTCATCGTGGGGGTCATCGACCGTCCGCGGCGCTAGCCGGCCCGGGCAGGGTCTCTGGGGCCAGCGGCGCGCGCCCGAATGGTCGATCCGGACATCTTGGCCAACGTCGTCGTCAGCCGCTGTGTTCCAGACTCACAGATTCGCACAGGCTCGGACAAGACCCCGCGCCAAGATTTCGTTGCCCGACTGTGATAGATGGATCACAGTTCGAGACGAAAGGATGCTCGTCGGGCACGTGGGACGGGGTCTCAGGGCTCCACCCGGCTCGCCAGGACCACCGTGACGATGGCCACGAGGGCGACCCCGATGACGGCCCAGCCGATCGCGGACTGGCCGGAGCCGGCGAGGGTCCACCCCACGGGGAGCAGCAGCACGTTCCACACCACGGCCGGGGTGCGCGCCTGCCGGCGGCGCTCCCACAGGAACCGGGCGAGGAAGGCGAGCCCGACGGCGAAGACGAGGATGAGCACGGCCGAGGTGATGACGCGCGAGGGGCTGTCGCTCGCGCCAGCGGCGAGCTCGACGAGGTAGAAGACGACGAACCCGAGCAGCGCCAGCGCCTGCAGGCCGGTGATGACGGCGGTGACCCGGGCGGCGGGGGAGAGCCGCTCGAGCTCGTGGCCGGTGTCGTCGGAGGTGCTGGTGCCCACCCGCCAAGGCTACGCGGGTGCGCGCCACGGGCCGCTCTCGCCGGAGGACCCGCTCTCACCGGAGGACGGCAGCGCCACCTGGAGCGGGGTGAGCCGGCCGCGCACGGCCAGCAGCCCGCGGCCGGGCACCTTGTCGTCATCGACCGGCACCCGCGGTATGCCGAGTGGCTCGCCGTCCGTCGCCGCGCTCGGGTTGAGCAGCAGGCCGCTGCGCAGCTTGCGGAACTCGGCGGCGAGCCCCCGGTAGCGGCCCGCGAGGTCGGCCGGGTCGGCGGCGACGGCGAGCACGGCGCCGGTGCGAGGGAGCCGCCCGAGGATCTCCAGCAGCTGCTGCTCGACCGGCTGGTCGAGCAGCCGGCCGACGTCGTCGACGAGCACGTGCGCGTCGGGGTGGGCCGCCAGACGGGTCGCGAGCTCGCCGTGCCCGTCCACGCGGAGGTGCACGACCGGGCGACCCGTGCTCCCCAGTGCCTCGGCCAGGGTGGCCAGCGTCGTGGACCTGCCGGTCCCGGCGCCACCGGTCACGAGCAGGCCCAGCCCGCTCGGGGAGTCGGACAGCGTGAGCGGGGTGATCGCCTCGCCGTCCACGGCGAAGGCGCCCGGCGGCAGCTCGCTTCGTGGGACCGAGGTCGGCAGCGGATCGACGCGCATCGGCGCGGACGGGTCCGGCTCGGTGCCCCGGGGTTCGGGTGGTGCGGCTCCCGGGGCGCCGGCTGACGCTGCCGAGGCGGGTGCGGCTGCCGGGGCGCGGTCGTGGACCTGCGCGACCTCCCGGAGCCGGCGGGTCTGCGCCGCCGTGGCCGGATCCGGGTCGAGCAGTCCCACCTGCAGCTCGACAGCGTCCTCGAGGCGGATCGCCCGGCCCGCAGGCATGGAGCCGGGGATCGCCTCCCGGGGGACGCCGGCGAGCAGCAGCTCGGTCTCGTCCCCCAGCCGCAGGCACACCTTCTCGGTGACCGCCCCGGCCAGACGGGGTGCCAGCAGCGAGCGGTCGCCGGTGAGCAGGACGCGCAGGCCCACGGCGGCGCCCTCCCGCAGCAGCCGGAGCACCTCCTCGACCAGCGCCTCGCGGGCCAGGCCCTCCTGCTGCTCGGTGACGGCCTCCCATCCGTCGAGCAGCAGGACCAGGTAGGGCCACGGCGGTCCAGCCGTGCCGGCCGCGCTGGTTCGCTGCTCCTCGATCGACCCGTGACCCTCTCGGGTCAGCTGCGTCCGCCGCCGCCCGACCTCGGTCGCCAGCCGGTCCAGCAGCCGCCGGAAGCGCGCCACCTCGGCCCGGCCCACCACCGCGCCGCAGTGCGGCAACTCGGCCAGCGCGGCCAGCCCGCCTCCGCCGTCGACCACGAAGAGGTGCGCGTCCGCCGGCGCGAGCCGGCGGGCGAGGGAGCCGGCGATCGTCCGGGCGACGGTCGTCCGGCCGGACCGTGGCGCGCCGGCGACGGCGAGGTGACCGCCGCCGACCAGGTCCCAGGTCAGCGTGCGGCGACACTGTGCCCGCGGGAGGTCCGCGACGGCATACGGCACCTCGAAGGGGTCGCCGTCCGGCTCCTCGGGCACGACCAGGACGTCCGGGAGCGGCGGCACCCAGGGGGTTCGCTCGGGGCGGGCGTCGATCGCGTCGGTGGCGCGGCCCACGGCTGCGACGATCCGGTGCAGGTCGGTGGGGGCGGAGTCGGTTGGGGCGGCACCGGATCCGTCAGGCGGGAGGGTTGCGGCTGCCTCCCCGGAGCGGTGGCCCAGAGGGCAGACGGTCAATGGCGTCCGGTCGACGGCCACGGGGCCGCCGCCGACCCGCGCGGCCTGGAAGGTGCGCAGCGGTCCGCCGGTCCGCAGCACGGCGCGACCGGGGCAGTCGTCCGGCAGGGCAGCGGCGTCCGGCGCCTCGACCACGTCCTCGGAGTCGATCCGGTCGCGGACCCGCAGGGCGATCCGCAGGTTCACGTTGGCCTTGATGTCGGCGGACACCACTCCGGCGGGTCGCTGCGTGGCGAGGACGAGGTGCACCCCGAGGGACCGGCCGACGGCGGCGATGCGGACGAGCCCGTCGAGGAAGGCCGGCTGCTCGTCGGCGAGGACGCGGAACTCGTCGATGACGAGGACGAGCCGGGGAAGAGGCGGATCCGTTGCGGCACAGCGCCGTTGGTAGTCGGCCAGGTCGGTGGCGCCGACGTCGCGGAGGAGCCGCTCCCGGCGCTTGAGCTCCGCCTCGAGGGAGGTGAGCGCTCGGCCGGCGAGGTGCTCGTCGAGGTCGGTGACCAGCCCCACGGTGTGTGGCAGGTCGGCACAGGCCCGGAACGCCGACCCGCCCTTGTAGTCGACGAGCACGAAGCACAGCTGGTCGGGCCGGTTGCCCAGGGCGAGGGAGGCGACGAGTGTCTGCAGCAGCTCGCTCTTGCCGCTGCCGGTGGTGCCGGCCACGAGCGCGTGCGGCCCGTCCCGGCTGAGGTCGACCAGGAGCGGGCCGTCGGCCGTCATCCCCACCGGCACGGCCGTGGAGCGCGGGTGCTCGCGCCAGCGGCGGGCCAGGACGTCGGGGTCGGTCGGGTCCCAGTCGAGCACGTCGAGCAGCCGCACGGCGCGCGGCAGGGCCGCGCCGTCCTGCCGCGGGGTGCTGTCGCGCAGCGGTGCCAGCCCGCGTCCCAGCCGCTCCGCCCACGCCTCGCCGACCAGGTCCGGTCGGAAGTCGAGGGAGCCGGACCGGTCCCGACGCGTGAGGTGGGCAGCGGTGGCACCGCGGACATCCATGCTTGCCCGGGTCTCGCTCGGCAGCCGGTGCACGTCCCGGTCGATCGCGAGCACGAACGTGCGGCTGTCGGTCTCCGTGGCCTCGGCCAGGAGCTCCGGTATGCCGGGCCGCGCCCGCAGTGTCTGTGCGCCGTCGAGGACGTAGACCACCGGCCGGTCCGGACGGCCGTCTGTGGCCTCGACCTCCTCCCGGTGCGGCAGCCAGGTCGCCCACTCCCAGTCGTGGCGGCGGCTCGCCGCCCGGTCGTCGTCCGGCGTGAGCAGGACGAGGGCCAGGTCCTGCGGCGAGTGCCAGCCCACCAGCTGCCCCACCAGGCTGCGGACACAGCCGAGGACCGCCTCGCGGGGCCCGCCC
>DASSKF010000173.1:0-37757 GCA_035690725.1 Segeticoccus sp. | reverse complement strand
CGACCGGCACGTCGAGAACGGGCTCGGCGACAAGGTCGCCTACCACTGGGAGGGTGAGCCCGCCCACGACCGGCTGACGATCACCTATGCCGACCTCCAGCGCCGCGTGGTCAAGGCCGCGAACGCCTTCAGGAGCCTCGGCATCGGCAAGGGCACCAAGGTCGCCGTCTACATGGGGATGATCCCCGAGGCGCCCGTGACGCTGCTGGCGCTGGCCCGGCTCGGGGCGCCGTTCACGTTCGTGTTCGGCGGCTTCAGCGCCGATGCGCTGGGCAGTCGCATGGTCGACATGGAGTGCGAGTTCCTGGTCACCCAGGACGCCGCCAACCGGCGGGGCAAGGCGGGGCCGCTCAAGCCGATCGCGGACGAGGCCATGGCCAAGGCGCCCACGGTCAAGGCCTGCGTGACGGTGCGCCGCACCGGGAGCGACGTCGAGATGACCGACGGTCGCGACGTCTGGTGGCACGACGTCGTGGACGCCCAGAGCGGCGACCCCGCCTCGTGCCCGTGCGAGGAGATGGACGCCGAGGACATGTTCTTCCTCATGTACTCCAGCGGCACCACGGGCAAGCCGAAGGGCATCGTCCACACCACGGCCGGCTACCTCACCGGTGTCGCGACCACGCACCACTACGTGTTCGACATCAAGCCGGACACCATCTACTGGTGCGCGGCGGACATCGGCTGGATCACCGGGCACAGCTACATCGTGTTCGGCCCGCTGTGCAACGCGACGACGAGCGTGATGTACGAGGGCACACCGGACTTCCCGGACAAGGACCGCTGGTGGGAGATCATCGAGCGGTACAAGGTCAACGTGCTCTACACCGCCCCCACCTCGATCCGCACCCACATGAAGTGGGGCCAGGAGTACGCCGAGCGGCACGACCTGTCCTCGCTGAAGGTGCTGGGCTCGGTCGGCGAGCCGATCAACCCCGAGGCGTGGGTGTGGTACCGCGAGAACATCGGCGGCGGGACGACCCCCGTCGTCGACACCTGGTGGCAGACCGAGACCGGGATGATCATGGTCACCCCGCTGCCGGGCCTGACGACGCTGAAGCCGGGGTCGGCGACCAAGCCGTTCCCCGGGGTCGCCGCGGCCGCCTACGACGACCAGGGCAAGGAGATCCCTGCCGGGAGCGGTGCCGGCTACATGGTGGTCAAGGAGCCGTGGCCGGCCATGTTCCGTGGCCTCTACCACGACGACGAGCGCTTCAAGGACACCTACTGGAACCGGTTCCCCGACGCCTACCTCGCCGGCGACGGCGCCCGGGTGGACGAGGACGGCGACTTCTGGCTGATGGGCCGGATCGACGACGTCATGAACGTGTCCGGGCACCGGCTGTCCACGATCGAGGTCGAGAGCGCCCTCGTCGACCACCCCGACGTCGCCCAGGCGGCGGTCGTGAGCCGGTCCGACGCCACGACGGGACAGGCGATCGTGGCCTACGTGACGCTGCGCAGCCACGCCGAGGGCTCGACCGAGAAGCTCAGCGAACTGCGCAACCACGTGGGCAAGGTGATCGGCCCGATCGCCAAGCCGGCCAACATCGTGTTCGCCCCGGAGCTGCCGATGACGCGCTCCGGCAAGATCATGCGCCGGCTGCTCAAGGACGTCGCGGAGAACCGCGAGCTGGGCGACACCACCACGCTGGCCGACCCCTCGGTGGTGACCGAGCTGAAGCAGCGCGCCGAGAGCGACACCGCGCAGGACGAGTAGCACTCGGTCCCGTCCCGCGGCGCGACCGCGCCGCGGGTGGTCCCCGACGCGTCCGTCCCGGCCTCCCGGAGGGCCGGGGCGGACGCGTCGCCACGTTAGGGTGGAGGTGGCGCGCCGGGAAGTCTGGTCGGCAGTACCCGTCAGCGACCCCGGAGAGGCCCGCCCATGACCCTGCCGCCTGCACGGCTGTTCCGCCCCTCTGACTGGACCGAGGTCCGGCGGGTCACCGCCGCCCTGCGGACCGAGACCGTGGGCGGCACCCTCCTGCTGGTCTTCGCCCTCGCCGCCCTCGTGTGGGCCAACACCCCGTGGGCCGAGGGGTACTTCGCCCTCCGCGAGGTCACCGTGGGGCCGGCTGCGCTGCACCTCCACCTGGGCCTGGCCGCCTGGGCCGCCGACGGGCTGCTCGCCGTCTTCTTCCTCGTCGCCGGCCTGGAGCTCAAGCACGAGCTCGTCCTCGGTGACCTCGCGAGCCCCGCGAAGGCGACCCTGCCGGTCGTCGCCGCGGTGTCCGGGGTCGTGCTGCCCGCCCTGCTGTTCACCACGGTGGTCCTGGCCCTGGGCGGCGACGCCGCCGCGCTGCGCGGCTGGGCGGTGCCGACGGCGACCGACATCGCCTTCGCGCTCGCCGTGCTGGCCGTGCTCGGGACGCACCTGCCCCCGGCGCTGCGCTCGTTCCTGCTCACCCTCGCCGTGGTCGACGACCTGATCGCGATCACGATCATCGCCTGCTTCTACACCGCCGACCTGTCCGTCGCGATGCTGCTGCTGTCGCTGGTGCCGCTGGCCCTGTTCGGCGTCCTCGTGCAGCGCCGGCTGGGGCGGTGGTGGCTGCTCGTGCCCCTGGCGCTGGTGGCCTGGGCGCTGGTGCACGCCTCGGGCGTCCACGCGACGGTGGCGGGGGTGGTGCTCGGCCTGCTCGTGCCGGTGCGCCGCGGCCGGCGCGACCCGGCCGGCCCCACCCTCGCCGAGCGGCTGGACCACGTGCTGCGCCCGGTGTCGGCCGGCCTCGCCGTGCCCGTCTTCGCCTTCATGGCCGCCGGGGTGACCGTCCTCGGCGGCGGCTTCGCCGACGCCCTGCGCGACCCGGTCGGCATCGCCGTGACGAGTGCCCTCGTGGTCGGCAAGGCGGTGGGCGTGTTCGGCGGCACCTGGGCGACCGCCCGCTTCACCCGGGCGGAGCTGGACCGGGACCTGGCCTGGAGCGACGTGCTCGGGCTGTCGCTGCTGGCGGGCATCGGCTTCACCGTCTCGCTGCTCGTCGGCGAGCTGGCCTACGGCGTCGGATCCGAGCGGGACGGGCACGTCAAGGTCGCGGTCCTCACCGGGTCGCTGCTGGCCGCCCTGCTCGCCGGTGTGGTGCTGCGCCGGCGCAACCGCGTCTACCGCCGGATCGAGGCGGACGAGCGGCGTGACCTCGACGGCGACGGGGTGCCCGACCGCTACCAGGGTGCCGCCGGGGAGCCGGGAGCATGAGGCAACGCTAGGGTTTGGGGAGCAGTGAGCCGCAGCCGACGACTGGAGGACCAGGCCCATGGCGACGAACGTCACTTCCACCAGCATCGACACCGATGCTGCTCGGGCAGACCTCAACCCCGAGCCGACCATCGGCAAGCTGGTCTCGGACGCGACCAGCGAGATCAAGTCCATCGTCCGCGACGAGATCGCCCTCGCCAAGACCGAGGTCAAGGCCGACGCGATCAAGGCCGGCATCGGCGGTGGCCTGATCGCGACCGCCGGGCTGCTGTCCCTCTACGCCCTCGGGCTGCTGTTCTTCGCCGGCGTCTACGCGCTCGACATCGTGCTCCCGCTGTGGCTCAGCTTCCTCATCATGGGCGTCCTGCTCCTGCTCGTGGCCGGCGTGCTCGCGCTCCTCGCCAAGAAGTCGTTCACCACAATCAAGGGCAAGCCGGAGCTGACCATCCGGCACGCCCAGGAGACCGTGGACGCGGTCAAGCAGAGCGCCGGCGCCGGCGCGAGCGCCGCCGACACCGCGCCCCGGCCGGGGACCTCCACCGTCGCCTGACCCACCGCACTCTCCCGCCCGCTGCGCCGCACCATGACGACCGACGCCGCCAGCGTGCTCGTCGACGGCCCCTGGCAGCACCGCTTCGTCTCCGCGAACGGCGCCCGTTTCCACGTCGCGGAAGCCGGACGCGGCCCGCTGGTGCTGCTGCTCCACGGCTTCCCGCAGTTCTGGTGGGCCTGGCGCGAGCAGCTCACCGCCCTCGCGGACGCCGGCTACCGGGCCGCCGCCATGGACCTGCGCGGCTTCGGTGCCTCGGACAAGCCGCCCCGCGGGTACGACACCTTCACCGTCGCCGCCGACGCGGCGGGCGTCGTCCGCTCCCTCGGCGCCTCCTCCGCGGTGGTGGTCGGGCACGGCCTCGGCGGCTGGGTCGCCTGGTCCATGCCGGCGATGCAGCCGGACGTCACCCGGGCCGCGGCACCGCTCGCGATGCCGCACCCGCTCGTGCTGCGCCGGGCCTCGCTGCTCGTCCACCCGCACCAGCTGCGCGCCAACGCCCACCTGCTCGGGCTGCAGCGCCCCTTCGTGCCCGAGCGGCAGATGACGCGCGACGGCCGGTATGTCGAGCGCCTCCTGCGTGCCTGGTCCGCCCCCGGGTCGGGCTGGCCCCCGCAGGAGGTCGCGCAGCGGTATGCCGAGGCGCTGGCCGTGCCCTTCGCCGCCCACTCCGCCGCGGAGTACTACCGCTGGATCGTGCGCAGCCAGTGGCGCTCGGACGGGCGCCGCTTCCGCAACCGGCTGGAGCGGTCGGTCGCGACCCCGGTGCTGCACCTGCGCGGCGGCACCGACGGGGCGGCCGCGATGCGCTCCGGGGGCTCGGCCCGGTTCGTCAGCGGACCGTTCGAGGAGCACGTGCTCGACGGTGTCGGTCACTTCGTGCACGAGGAGGCGCCCGACGCGGTCAACGGCCTGCTCGTGCGCTGGCTCGACGCGCTGCCCTGACCGACCCGCCCGTCAGTGCCCGGCCAGAGCCGTGCAGGAACCGGTCGGGACCGGCTCGGTGGCGCGGGCGGCGCCGCGGACCACCGGCCGGGTCTCGTCGAGGGTCAGCGCGTAGCCCGTGTGCGGGTCGTCGAGGGACTTGGCGAAGACGGTGCCGACCACCTGGCCGCTCGGTGACAGCAGCGGTCCCCCCGAGTTGCCCGGCCGGACCCGGGTCTTGAGCGAGTAGACCTGCCGCTCCACGCCTGCGTTGCCGTAGATGTCGGCCCCCCGCGCCTCGATCCGTCCCCGCACCCGAGCAGCATCGAGCTCGAACGGGCCGTTCAGGGGGAAACCAGCGACGACGGCACTGTCGCCGTGCGACAGCGTGCCGCCGGTGGGCAGCGGTGGCGCGTCGAGGCCGGGCACGGCCAGCACCGCCACGTCGCGATCCGGGTCGAAGGAGACCACGGCCGCGTCGAGCGGTGCCCCGACCCCGCCCACGCGCACCGTCGGGTGGTGCACGCCGGCGACGACGTGCGCGTTGGTCACCACCCGCTGGGGGGCGGCCACCCACCCGCTGCCCTCCTGCCCCCGGTGGCACGCACTGGCCACACCGGTGACCTTGACGACGGAGCGCGCGGCCACCGCGACGCCGCGCCCCTGCACCACGCCCGCGTCCGGTGGGGCCACCGGGCGGATGGGCTCGGCACTGACGCCGCTGAACACCCGCGGGAAGCCGTGCCGGTCCAGCACCTCGCGGACCCCCGCGAACAGCTGCCCGGCCTCCGCCGGCATGACCCGGTCGATCCCCTGCAGCACCCGGGACTGGCCGACGGCCCGGGCCGCTGAGCCGGGCAGGGCCCCACGCGCCGCCCCGGCGACGAACCACGCCAGCGCCGCGACGACGACGACGGACGCGACGAGCCCGAGCAGCGAGTCCAGGCCCCGGGCCGGCCGGGAGCGCACGAGGGACCGCAGGCGGCTGCCGATCGCCAGCCCGATGCCCTGCCCCATCGCGGCGACGACGAACGTGCCGACGACGAGGAACACCGCCTGCAGCACCTGGTGGCCGCTGGTGAACGACCAGTCGCGCAGCAGCCCCGGCAGCAGCCAGAGCGCGAGGAACCCGCCCCCGAGGAAGCCGGCCAGCGACAGGGCCCCGGCGACCAGGCCGGTCCGGTAGCCGGACACGGCATACCCGACCAGGACCAGGACAAGGACGACGTCGAGGACGTCCGCACCGCTCACCGGCTCACCCCCGGGCCAGTGAGGAAGCGGGCCGGGAGGGGCCGGCGGCGCGCACGGTCCCAGGGCCGCTCCAGCCCGGCCAGCTCGAGCGTCTTGGCGAGCAGCCCGGCGGTGAAGCCCCAGACGAGCAGGCCCTCGACCTCGAAGGCCGGCCCGACGTAGCCGCTGGGGTGGGTGACGGTGAAGCGGCGCGCGGGATCGGTCAGCTCCCGGAGTGGGGCCCGCACCACCCGGGCGACCTCACCGGCGTCCACGACGCCCAGCGGGTGCGGGCGCTCCCACCACGCGACGACGGGCGTCACCACGAAGCCGCTCGGGGGCAGGTAGAGCGCCGGCAGCTCGGCGACCACCTCGACGCCGTCAGCGGTCAGCCCGACCTCCTCGTTGGCCTCGCGGAGTGCCGCGGAGACCGGACCGGCATCGCCGGGGTCGACCGCACCCCCGGGGAAGGCCACCTGGCCGGCGTGCGAGCGCAACTCGGCGGACCGCTCGGTCAGCACGACGTCCTCGCCGCCGTCCCCGTGCGGGCCGAACAGGATGAGCACCGCGGACTGGCGGCCGCCCTCCTCGGGCGGGAGGAACCGGCTGAACCAGCTCGGCGGCACCTCGGAGACCGACTCCTGCAGCCGGTGCAGCCAGTCCGGCCGCGGCGCCCCGTCGCCGGCTGCGCTCATGGGGCGTCCGGCGCCGGTCCACCCTTGACCAGCTTGGCCGCCTTCACCGGGTCGGTCTCGCCGGCGCCGTAGGACGGGCACCACCGCGCGACCGGGCAGGCGCCGCACGCCGGCCTGCGCGAGTGGCAGATGCGGCGCCCGTGGAAGATCAGGACGTGGGACAGCATCGTCCAGTCCTTCTTCGGGAACAGGGCGCCCACCGCGTGCTCGACCTTGACCGGGTCCTCCTCGGCGGTCCACCCGAACCGGCGGGCGAGCCGGCCGAAGTGCGTGTCGACCGTGATGCCCGGGATGCCGTAGGCGTTGCCGAGCACCACGTTGCCGGTCTTGCGGCCGACACCGGGCAGGGTGACCAGGTCCGTGAGCCTGCGGGGAACCTCGCCGTCGAAGCGCTCGACCAGCGCCATGCCGAGCTTGATCAGGCTGTTCGTCTTCGCCCGGTAGAACCCGGTCGACTGGATGATGCCCTCCACCTCGGCCCGGTCGGCACCGGCGTAGTCGGCCGCCGTGCGGTACTTCGCGAACAGCGTCGGGGTCACCGCGTTGACCCGGACGTCGGTCGTCTGCGCGGACAGGACGGTCGCGACCAGCAGCTCCAGCGGCGTCGTGAAGTCGAGCTCGCAGTGCGCGTCGGGGTGGCGCTCGTGCAGGACGCGGAACATCTTCCGCGCGCGTCGCTTGAGGGCGACGGGGCTCTCGCCGGTGGCGGCCGACGCCGCGGAGGGAGTCACTGACACGGCTCCAGCCTAGACGTCGCCACCGTCGGTCCCCGGAGTCGGCGTGGCACACTGTCGGCCGTGGACAACGACGTGCTGAGAAGAGCGCCCCTGTTCGCCGCACTCGACGACGGGGCCGCTGACGATCTGCTCGCGTCGATGACTCCCACCCACCTCGGCCGCGGCGAGGCACTGTTCCACGAGGGGGACCGCGGGGACCGGCTCTGGGTGATCGGCGAGGGCAAGATCAAGCTCGGTCGCCGCTCCAAGGACGGGCGGGAGAACCTCGTGGCGATCCTCGGCCCCGGTGAGATGTTCGGTGAGCTCAGCCTGTTCGACCCGGGCCCCCGGAGCACCACCGCGACCGGCATCGCCGACACCGACATGGTGGCCCTCGGCAACGAGGACCTGCAGGTCTTCCTGCGTGGTCACCCGGAGGTCGCCGCGACCATGCTCGCCGCCCTCGCCAAGCGGCTGCGGCGGACCAACGACACCCTGTCCGACCTGGTGTTCACCGACGTGCCCGGCCGGGTCGCCAAGGCGCTGCTGGACCTGGCCGACCGGTTCGGCCGCCCGGTCGACGGCGGCCTGCTCGTCGCGCACGACCTCACCCAGGAGGAGCTCGCCCAGCTCGTGGGCGCCTCCCGGGAGACGGTGAACAAGGCGCTTGCCGACTTCGCCTCGCGGGGCTGGCTCCGGCTCGAGGCCCGCGCGGTGCTGCTGCACGACGTCGAGCGGCTGCGCCGCCGCGCCCGCTGACCCGCCCGCCCCGCCCCCTCCGCAAACCTCCGGACTTCCCCGCGAACCTCGGGACTTCCCCACGGACCTCGGGACTTTGCGAGGAACCTCGGGACTTCTCGCCGCGCATTCTCCCGAGGTTGCGCGCAAAGTTTCGAGATCGGCGGTCGTCAGAGGGGGCGGTGGCCGAGGATCGTCCCGTCCTTCTGGGCAACCGACACGACCAGGTCGCTGCCCGCGTCGGTGCCGGTCAACGCGACCTGCCAGGCCGGCTGGCCCTTCGCCGGCCGCTCGGTGACGCTCTCGAACGTCCCGCCGAACTCGTCGATCGCGATCGCCACGGCCTTGTCGCTGCTGACCCAGCCCGGTGACTGCGCCGACTGGGTCGGCGTGAACGGTCCGGTGCTGTTCTCCTCCTGGGCGCACCCCGCCAGCAGCCCGCTCGCCGCCACTCCCAGCAGCACCGTCGCCACCACCCGTCGACCGCTCACGTCATCTCCCTCGCGCCGGATCCTCCCCCACCGTCCTCCCGGGCGCGTGGCGCCGCAAGCGCGGGAGCCTCAGGCCCGGGCGCGCAGGTAGTCGAGCTGGGCCAGCACGCTCAGTCTCGCGGCCGGCCACACCTCGCGCGGCACGTCGGCGTAGACCCGCTCGACGACGGCGTGGGCCACGTCGTCGGCCTGCGCCGCGCCGGCCGCGAGCGCCGCACGGACTTGGTCGAGGCGTTCCTGCCGGTGCTCGAGGTAGTAGCGCACGGTCCCTGCCGCGTCGGGCACCGTCGGCCCGTGCCCGGGCAGGATCTGCGTGACAGCGGCGACGTCGGAGGAGCCGCGAGACGAGCCAGCGGCGACGTCGGAGGAGCCGCGAGACGAGCCAGCGGCGACGTCGGAGGAGCCGCGAGACGAGCCAGCGGAGGCTGCCCCGCCGGCCGCGTGGTCGGTGAGCCGCTCGATCCGCTCCAGCGACTGCAGGTATGCCGCGAGCTCACCATCGGGCCACGCCACCACCGTCGTGCCCCGGCCGAGGATCGTGTCCCCGGTGAGCAGCGCCCCGTCGGCGGGCAGCAGGAACGAGACGGAGTCGCCGGTGTGCCCGGGCGTCGCGACGA
The DNA here is from genome assembly GCA_035690725.1 of Segeticoccus sp. Taxonomy (GTDB): domain Bacteria; phylum Actinomycetota; class Actinomycetes; order Actinomycetales; family Dermatophilaceae; genus DASSKF01. The sequence continues at coordinate 28,600 of DASSKF010000173.1, read as the reverse complement.
CGCCCACCTCGAGCCCGGCGGCCCGGACCGTCTCGCCGGCGGCCAGGTCGTCGTGCCCGTCGCCGATGGCCCGCACCGGGGCACCGGTGAGCTCGGCGAACCGCTGCGCCGACTCGGCGTGGTCCCAGTGCCGGTGGGTCAGCAGGGTCAGCCCCACCCGGGCGCCACGGTCCTCGACCAGCCGCAGCACCCGCGCCAGGTGGCTCTCGTCCAGCGGGCCGGGGTCGACGACCACGCACCGGTCAGAACCGGGCTCGGCCAGCACCCAGGTGTTGGTGCCGTCCAGCGTCATCGGGCTCGGGTTCGGGCACAGCACGCACGTGGCACGCGGGGTGACCGGACCGCCCTCCCAGGCGGTCGGCATACCGGTGGTGGTCACGGCGCCCCCGGCGAGGGGAGGGAGCAGCGCAGCATGACGCCCGCGTCGGTGCGCGCCAGCTCCGGCATGACCGGCTCGAGGTGGGGCCGCTCGGTGAGGAACTGCGCGGCCGAGCGTGCGGCGGCCACCTGCTCCACCGACACGATCGTCGGGGGGAGCATCAGCGCGTCGCCAGAGGCGTGCTGGCGCAGGAGCTCGGCGGGGTCGGTCCACGCGGCGTGGTCCGCCTCGGTGCTCAGGTCGTCGGCGACCTGGCCCTCCGGCAGCACCGCGACGAAGAAGTGGGTGTCGTAGCGGCGCGGCTCGAACTCGGGCGTGATCCAGTGCGCATGCGGGCGCAGCAGGTCCGATCGGAGCACCAGGCCCCGGTGGATGAGCAGCTGGGCGAAGGACTGTTCCCTGGACAGGAGCCGCTCCCGCTCGGCCTGCCACTCCGGGCCGCTGACGTCGCCCACGACGGTGTGCTCGTCCGGGCCGGCGAGCAGCACGCCGCACTCCTCGAACACCTCGCGCACCGCGGCCGACACCAGCTCGCGGGCGGACGACTCGTCCGTGGCGAGCTCACCGGCCCACCGGTGCGGGGCGGGCCCGGCCCAGGGCAGTTCCGCATCGGCATCCCGGGGGTCGACGCCGCCACCGGGGAAGACCATCATGCGGGGGGCGAACGCCATGGTCGCCACGCGCCGCAGCATGAAGACCTGGACCGGCGACCCGCCGTCGCCGGGCTCGTCCCGCACGACCAGCACGGTCGAGGCGCGGCGCGGGGCGGCCACGCCGGTCACCCTGCCGGCGAACCAGTCGTCGGCGCGCTCCCCCAGCCGGCCGACCGGGAAGTCGCGCGTCGCGGCGGTGATGGCTCAGTCCTCGACGGCGACGACGATCTCCACCTCGACGGGCGCGTTCATCGGCAGCACCGCGACGCCGACCGCGGAGCGGGCGTGGGCGCCGGCGTCCCCGAAGGCCTTGCCGAGCAGCTCGCTGGCGCCGTTGACGACGCCGGGCTGCCCGGTGAAGGACGGGTCGCTCGCGACGAAGCCGACGACCTTGACCACCTGGCTCACCGTGTCGAGGTCCCCCACGACGCTCTTGACCGCGGCGATCGCGTTGAGCGCGCAGGTCCGCGCCAGCTCCTTGGCCTGCTCCGGCGGGACGAGGCCGTCGCCCTCGCCGACCTTGCCGGAGGCAGGCAGCTCGCCGTCGGTCAGCGGCAGCTGGCCGGAGGTGTGCACGAGGTTGCCGTTGCGCAGCGCCGGCACGTAGGCGGCGACGGGCGCGGTGACGGCGGGAACCTGCAGGCCGAGGTCGGCCAGTCGGTCTTCGACGGTGCTCATGCGGGTGACCTCCCTGGTCAGTCGCGGGGACGCTTGAGGTAGGCGACCAGGTTGCTGCCGTCCGGGCCGGGAACGACCTGGACGAGCTCCCAGCCGTCCTCGCCCCACTGGTCGAGGATCTGCTTGGTCGCGTGCACGATGAGCGGCACGGTTGCGTACTCCCACTTCGTCATACGGCGCACTCTAGCGATGGGCCCCACGCCGGAGATCTGGGGACAGTCCCGCAGACCTCGGGAGTTCCCCACGCACCTCGGGACTTTGCGGGAGGCAAACTCCCGAGTTTGCGCGGAGAGTCCCGAGATTGCGCGGAGAGTCCCGAGGTCCGCGAGAGGGGAGGAGAACGTCAGCGGGTGGGGTCGAACGGCCGCAGCTCGGTCGGCGCGACGCCGCTCGTCATGTACTCCGCGAGCAGCTTGCCGGTGATCGGGCCCTGGGTGATGCCCCACATGCCGTGCCCACCGGCGGTCCAGACACCCGGGGCGTCGGTCGGGCCGATGAGTGGCAGGTTGTCGGCGGTGACCGGCCGCCCACCGACCCAGGCGTCCTTGCGGTCGTCGATGTCGACGCCGGTGAGCAGCGGCCGGGCCGCCCGCACCATGGCGTCGATCCGGTCCACGTGCAGCACGTCGTCGGCGTCGCCGATCTCCATCGTGCCGCCGATCCGCAGTCGGTCGCCGACCGGCGTGCAGGCGATCCGCTCCTGGGGGAAGTAGACGGGGGACGGCACCGGCGGGTGCTCCACCCGCACGCTGAACGAGTAGCCGCGGCCGGCGACGAGGCGCACCCGCACGCCGTACGGGCGCGCGAGCTCGGGCAGCCAGGCACCCGTGGCGAGGACGACCGCGTCGCCGCGGACCGGCTCCCCGGAGACCATCTCGACGGTCACCCCGCCGGGCCCGTGCCGCAGCGCCCGGACGTTGTAGCCGAGGAGCATCCGCGCGCCCCGGTTCTCCACGGACTTGGCGAGCGCGTCCACGAACTCGCCGGGGTTGATGTAGCGCTGCCCGCCGATCCGGATGGCCTTCTCCACCGAGGGCGAGACGATCGGGAGCTCGGCGCGCAGCGTCGCGTTGTCCACCGACTCGATCGCCAGGTCCAGGCCGGCCTCGCGCACCAGATCGATCTCGCGCTCGAGCGCGGCAGCGTCCGCCGCGCGCCGGAAGGCGGCCATGATCGGGCCCTCGTGCGTCTGCGCGCCGACGCCGCCGTCGGTGAGGACGTCGTAGGCGCCGATCGCCTGCTCGTTGAGCGGGACGAACGTCGCCATTGCGCGGCGCCATTCCTTCATCGTGCAGCGGCGGGCGAAGCCGAGCATGAACCCGAGCAGCTGCGGGTCCGGCGTCGGCGGCACGTAGAGCGGCGAGTCCGGGTCGAACATCGCCTTCATGCCGTAGCGCAGCACCGACGGCTCGGCCAGCGGGATCGCGAGGCCCGGGGAGATCCACCCCGCGTTGCCCCACGAGGAGCCGGCCGCGACCCCGGACCGGTCGAGGACGGTCACCTCCACGCCGCGCTCCTGCAGGAACCAGGCGGTGGACAGGCCCACCATGCCGGCCCCCACGACGACGACGTGGGCGGGGCCCTGACCCGACTCCGCCCGAACCGGACTCGACGACATCGGCACACTGCTCCTTGTCACCCGCGCGACCCCGTTGTCGCGCACTGCGCGCGACGCTACCAGCGCATCACTAGCCTTTCGACGTGGTACAGAACGCCGCCCGCGGCCCCCGTCCGAGCCTGCTCACCGAGCCCGCCGACCGCCCCGCGCCACCGCCCGACCGCACCGTCTCCTACGGCCCGGACCCCGCGCAGGTGTATGACGTGCGCCTGCCTCCCAGCGGCGACGTCGCAGGAGCCGCGAGACAGGGCAGCGGCGACGTCGCAGGAGCCGCGAGACAGGGCAGCGGAGAGGTCGAGACCACGGTGGTCGTGGTGCACGGCGGGTTCTGGAAGGCGGCGTGGGACCGCGGCCACGCGGCCCCACAGGCCGCCGCCCTCGCCCGCGCCGGTTTCCACGTGGCGGTGGTCGAGTACCGCCGGGTCGGGATGGCCGGGGGCGGGTGGACCGGCACCTTCGACGACGTGCGGGCGGCGCTCGAGGCGGTGCGCCGGGACCCGGCGCTCCCGGACCGCACGGTCCTCGTCGGCCACTCGGCGGGGGGCCACCTCGCGGTCTGGCTGCTGCACCAGGTCGAGGGGGCCGGTGTCGCCGGCGCCGTGTCCCTGGCCGGCTGCGTCGACCTCACCCTGACCGCGGAGCTGCACCTCGGCGACGATGCCGCCCCGGCCCTGCTGGGGGGCCCGCCGGCCGACCGGGCCCCGGCCGACCTCGCCGGCGCCCTCGACGAGCGGTACGCCGCCGCCGACCCGGCCCGACTGGCCCCTCCCCCGGCGCCGGTCCACCTCGTGCACGGTCTCCTCGACGAGGCCGTGCCGGTCGGCGTCAGCCGCTCCTACCGGGACGCGTGCGCGCGGCGGGGCAGGGAGGTGCCGCTCACCGGCATACCCGGGGCCGGTCACTTCGAGCTGGTGGACCCGCAGCACCCGGCGTCCGGGCACGTGCTCGAGGCCGTCGGCTCGCTCGCCGGGGGCCGGGCGAGCGGCGGCGATTAGGCTCGCGCCATGACGAGCAGCGACTGGCCGGACGTGCGGCTGCACGTCGTCACCGGCAAGGGGGGCACGGGCAAGACCACCGTCGCCTCCGCGCTCGCCTTGGCCCTGGCCGAGCACGGCAAGCGGGTGCTGCTCGTGGAGGTCGAGGGCCGGCAGGGCATCGCCCAGCTGCTGGACGTCGACCCGCTGCCCGACCACGAGGTCCGCCTGACCCGCACCCCCTCGGGCGGTGAGGTCTGGGGGCTCGGGGTCGACGCGAAGGCAGCGCTGATGGAGTACCTGCAGTCCTTCTACAAGCTCGGCCGGGCCGGAGGGGTGCTGGAGCGGTTCGGCGCCGTCGACTTCGCCACGACCATCGCCCCGGGCGTGCGGGACGTCCTGCTCATCGGCAAGGTCTACGAGGCCACGCGCCGGGCGCAGGCGGCCAAGTCCCGCCACGGCGGACCGGTCCACGACGCGGTGGTGCTCGACGCACCGCCCACGGGGCGGATCGGCCGGTTCCTCGGCGTCGGGACGGAGGTCGCCGGGCTCGCCAAGGTGGGCCCGATCCACCGGCAGGCGCAGTCGATCACCCGTCTGCTGCGGTCCTCCCGGTGCGCGGTCCACCTGGTGACCCTGCCCGAGGAGATGCCGGTGCAGGAGACGATCGACGCGGTCGCCGAGCTGCGCGAGCAGCGGCTGCCCGTCGGCGGGGTCGTCGTCAACCAGGTCCGCGACCACGACCAGGCCGAGGCCGCCCTGGCCACCGCCGGAGGGGGCTCCGGCGAGCTCGGCGACGAGGACCTGGCGAGCGACCTGAAGGCGGCCGGGCTGCGCGCCGGGCCGGCCATGGTGACCGGCCTGCGGCGCGAGGCGGAGGACCTGGCGGCGCGGGCGCTGCTGGAGGAGCAGGAGCTCGACCGGGTCCTGGAGCTGGGACGGCCCACCTACGAGCTGCCGCTGCTGCCGGAGGGCGTCGACGCCGGCGAGGTGCGCTACCTCGCCCGGGTGCTGGCCGAGGAGGGGATGGCCGGATGACCCCTTCGCGCGCCGCCTCCCGCACGACCCGTGACGAGGCGCCGGCGCTCGACGTCGACGAGCTGATCGAGGACCCCGGCACCCGCATCGTCGTGTGCTGCGGCTCGGGCGGGGTGGGCAAGACCACGACGGCCGCGGCCGTCGCCCTGCGAGCGGCCGAGCGCGGGCGGCGCGTCGTCGTGCTGACGATCGACCCGGCCCGCCGGCTCGCGCAGGCCCTCGGGATCGCCGAGCTGGACAACACGCCCCGGCCGGTCGAGCTGCCGGACGCGGCCGCCGGTGGGTCGCTCGACGCGATGATGCTCGACATGAAGCGGACCTTCGACGAGGTCGTGCAGGCGCACGCGGCCCCCGACAAGGCCGAACAGATCCTGGCCAACCCCTTCTACCAGGCGGTGTCGAGCTCCTTCGCGGGCACGCAGGAGTACATGGCGATGGAGCGGCTCGGCCAGCTGCACGCGCAGCGGCGGGGCGACGGTTCCGGCGACCCCAGCTGGGATCTCATCGTCGTGGACACGCCCCCCTCCCGCTCCGCGCTGGACTTCCTGGACGCGCCGCAGCGGCTCGGGTCGTTCCTCGACGGCCGCTTCGTGCGGCTGCTGAGCGCGCCCGCGCGAGCCGGGGGCCGGGCATACCTGAAGGTGTTCAGTGCGGGGGTGGGCGTCGTGACGAGCACGCTCACCAAGGTCCTCGGGGGACAGCTGCTGCACGACGTGCAGACCTTCGTCGCGGCGCTGGACACCGTGTTCGGCGGCTTCCGCGCGCGGGCCGACGAGACCTACGCGCTGCTGCAGGCACCGGGGACCGCGTTCGTCGTCGTCGCGGCTCCCGAGCACGACGCCCTGCGGGAGGCGGCCTACTTCGTCGACCGGCTGGAGGAGGACGGTATGCCGCTCGCCGGGCTGGTGCTCAACCGTGTCCGGGTGCCGGCGGTCCGGGGCCTGGGCGCCGCCCGGGCACTCGCCGCCGCCGAGGCACTGGAGGAGCTGGAGGGAGCGGACGCGCCGCAGACCTCCGGCACGACCGCCGCCCTGCTGCGGCTGCACGCCGACCTCGCGCAGGCGGCCGAGCGGCACCAGGTGCTCGCGAGCCGCTTCCGGGCGGCCCACCCCGGGGTCCGGGTGGTGCAGGTGCCCGCGGCCGCGGAGGACATCCACGACCTGGCCGGACTGAGGTCCATGGGCGCCGCCCTCGCGGGCGGCGACTGACCGGCGCGCCAGCTCCCCAGTCGACGCGCCGGCCAGCCGCTCGTCAGGCCGACTTGGCCTGTTGCCGGGCGCGGTGGGCGATGAACAGCTCCCGCCACGACCGGACGTCCGGGCGACGCTTCAGCAGGGCCCGGCGCTCGCGCTCGGTCATGCCGCCCCACACCCCGAACTCCGTCTGGTTGTCCAGGGCGTCGGCCAGGCACTCGGCGATCACCGGGCACCCCCGGCAGATCAGCTTCGCCTGCTGCTGGGCCGCGCCCTTGACGAAGAGGGCGTCGGGCTCGACCTGCCGGCACTTGGCCAGCTCGGTCCACTCCTCCACCCAGCCGACACTCGCCGCCGTGGGCCGCTGCCCACGCTCCTTGCCCGAGTCGATGATGGTCACGGAACCTCCCCTGTGGATCCGGCAAGCTCGCCCTCGAGCTTGCTTTCTTTACCAAGTCTTGAACGTAGACTTACCGTTCCTTGGGGGGAATGACCCGTTCGGATGGTTCATCCGTGCGGTGCTGACTAGTCACCAGCGAAGTCCGCTTCGCGTCGCGTTGCACGGGGGTCCGCTCGTCGCCGGTTACGCTGGTGCATATGCAGCGTTTCGCCGCCAAGTTCGCCAACGTCCTGAGCCTTTTCGGGGCGTTCGTCGCGACCGCCGTCGTGCTGGGCCTGCTGGGAGCCGGTCTGCTCATGCCCTTCGTCGGCGCCAGCGGCGTGGCGACCCGGCAGGGCGTGCACATGTTCAACTCGATGCCCAGCCAGTTCGAGAGCGACCCGCTCTCGCAGCAGTCGAAGATCGTTGCCGCGGACGGCACCCTCATCGCCACGCCGTACGACGAGAACCGCATCATCGTCCCGCTGTCGAAGATCTCCCAGGCGATGCAGGACGCGCAGGTGGCGATCGAGGACGCACGCTTCTACCAGCACGGTGGGCTGGACCCGAAGGGCGTGGCACGCGCCCTCGCGTCGAACCTGGTCAACGACACCACCCAGGGCGCCTCCACGCTCACCCAGCAGTACGTCAAGATCTCGCTGCAGGAGGACGCGCTGCGGGCGGGCAACGAGCAGGCCGCCCAGGCGGCGACCGTCCGCACCGGCATCGAGGGCTACGCGCGCAAGTTGCAGGAGCTGAAGTACGCCGTCGCCCTCGAGAAGAAGATGAGCAAGGACGAGATTCTGCAGGGCTACCTCAACCTCGTCTACTACGGCGACCAGGCCTACGGCGTCGAGGCGGCGGCGCGGCACTACTTCGGCGTCCACGCCAGCGAGCTGAACATCCAGCAGGCCGCGATGCTGGCCGGCATCGTCAACCGGCCCGGGGTGACCGACCCGATCCACAACCCGAAGGCGGCGCTGCAGCGGCGCAACGTGGTGCTGGACAAGATGTACCAGCACAACTTCATCGACCGGCAGCAGTGGAAGAAGGCCAAGAAGGCGCCGGTGAAGCTGCACGTCACCCACCGCAAGAGCTCCTGCGCCGCCTCGAAGTTCCCCTACTTCTGCACCTACGTCATGAACTGGCTCGAGCAGCAGCCGGCGCTCGGTCCGACGGTGGCCCAGCGGATCGACAAGATCAACCGCGGCGGGCTGACCATCCGCACCACGCTGGACCCGAAGCTGCAGGAGCAGGCGCTGAAGGACCTGCGGAGCAAGGTGCCCGCCGGCAACAAGTACGACATCGCGAGCGCCGCCGTGGTCATCGAGCCGGGCACCGGCCAGGTCCTCGTCGCCGCCCAGAACACGAAGTTCAACAACAGCGGCAAGAACGGCCGCACGTCGGTCAACTACGCCGTGGACGGGCGCTACGGCGGGTCCGGCGGCTTCCAGTTCGGGTCCACGGCCAAGACCTTCGCCGTGGTGACGGCCCTGAAGCAGGGCATGTCCATGCACAGCAACGTCTACGCCAAGCCGGCCAGCTCGTCGTCGGCCGCGACGTTCACCCACGCGGAGCTGCCCGGCAAGTGCGGCCTCACCCCGGGCACCACCTACCCCGTCTTCAACGACGAGGGCACCACCAACGGCAACATGTCGCTGATCACGGCCACCGCCAAGTCCGTCAACACCGCCTTCGTCGGGCTCAACGGCAAGCTGGGGCTGTGCAACGTGCTGAAGACGGAGACCCAGATGGGCCTGCACCAGGCCAGCGGGGAAAAGATCCAGCACTACGTCTCCCCGATCGCGCTCGGCGCGAACCCGGTGTCCCCGATGTCGCTGGCGAACGCCTACGCGACCCTCGCCTCCGGCGGCAAGCACTGCGACCCGGTGCCGGTGCTCTCGGTGACCGACCCGGACGGCAAGAAGCTCGGGCTGAAGAAGGGCACCTGCAAGCGGGTGCTCGACCCGGATGTCGCCGCCGGGACGACGGCGATCCTCGAGCACGTCCTGACCGACGACGGCGCGACCGCCAAGGGCGTGCACCTGAAGGGCAAGCGCCCCGCGGCCGGCAAGACCGGCACGGCCGACTACGGCAACGAGACCTGGTTCGTCGGCTACACCCCGCAGCTGGCGTCGGCCGTGTGGGTCGGCACCCCGAACGACAACAGCCTGCACATGAACGACATCACCCTCGGCGGGACGTTCTACGAGGGCCAGGTCTTCGGGTCGACGATCGCGGCCCCGTTGTGGGCCCAGCTCATGAGCGAGGCCTCGCAGGGGATGCCGGTCCAGCAGTTCGAGGAGCCGAGCACCAAGATCAAGTACGGCGAGGACATCCCGGTGCCGAGCCTCGCGGGCATGACCGTGGCCGAGGCCAAGAAGAAGCTGAGCTCCCGCGGGCTCACCCCTGAGGTGGCTGACCAGGTCTACTCCGAGTACCCGCAGGGCACGGTGGCGTGGACCAGCCCCGGCGCCGGCGCCCAGGTCAAGTCCGGCGACACGGTGACGCTCTACCCGTCCAGCGGCTACGTCCCGGCCCCGGAGCCGACCACCCCGTCCCCGACGCAGGAGCCCCCCGCGCCGACGTCGTCACCCTCGTCGCCGAGCCCCAGCTCCACCACGAAGTCACCACCGAAGCCGAAGGACACCAAGACCAAGCCGCCGAAGCCGGAGCACACCGGGCCGAAGCCGCCGAAGAAGAAGGGCTGAGCGGCTCGGGTCAGCGCTGGAGGGCGGCGCGGACGGCTGCGGCCACGCGACCGCCCTCCGCCCGCCCGGCCACGAGCGGCTGGGCCGTCTTCATGACCCGGCCCATGTCCGGCATACCGCTGGCGCCGGTCTCTGCGACGGCCCGCTCAACCAGCTGCTCCAGCTCGGCGTCGGACAGCTGGGCGGGCAGGTAGTCCTCGAGCACCGACAGCTCGGCACGCTCCCGCTCGGCGAGCTCGGAGCGGCCCGCCTCGTCGTAGGCGGTGGCCGCCTCGCGCCGCTTCTTCGCCTCCTTGGCGAGCACCTTGAGCACTTCGTCGTCGGACAGCGTGCGCGCCTGCTTGCCGGCGACCTCCTCGGTGGTCACGGCGGCGAGCGCCATCCGCAACGTGCCCGAGCGGACCTGGTCGCGGCCGCGGATGGCCGCCTGCAGGTCGTGCTGGAGGGTGGACTTGAGGGTGGCGTCGGTCATGCCGGACAGTCTCGCACCGGCTGACCGATCGGCCCGCGGGTGTCGGCCCGGCGTCGACCGCCCCCGTGGGCTCGGTTCTGCGAGACTGGCACCGATGCACACCCTCACCTCACTCGCCGTCGGCACGCTGGCCGCGGGAGCCGCCGGGCTCGGCTACGCCTCCCTGGTCGAGCGCAACGCGTTCACGCTCCGGCGACGCACCGCGCCCGTGCTGCCGCCCGGCGCCCCTCCCGTCCGGGTGCTCCACGTCAGCGACCTGCACCTCGTGCCCCGGCAGCGCCGGAAGATCGACTGGGTGCGCAGGCTCGCCGCGCTCGAGCCCGACGTCGTCGTCAACACCGGGGACAACCTCGCCGACCGGGGGGCCGTGCCCGCTGCCGTGGAGGCGTTCGAGCCCCTGCTCGACCTGCCCGGGGTCTTCGTCCTCGGCTCCAACGACTACTTCGGGCCGGTCTTGAAGAACCCGGCACGTTACCTGACCCGCGGGCACCGCCGGCGCCCGACGACTGGCACCGAGCCCCTGCCGACCGACGACCTGGTCAAGGCCTTCCTGGACGCGGGCTGGCAGGACCTGGACAACCGCAGGGACCGGTTGGCGGTGCGCGGCCTGGACCTCGAGCTGGTCGGCGTCGACGACCCGCACCTGGGCTACGACCGCTACGACCGGGTGGCCGGCGCCGCCGACCCGGATGCGGACCTGACGGTCGGGGTGGTGCACGCGCCCTACCAGCGCGTGCTCGACGCGATGACCGCCGACGGCGCCGGCCTCCTCATCGCCGGCCACACCCACGGCGGCCAGCTGTGCCTGCCGCTCTACGGCGCACTGGTGACCAACTGCGACCTGCCGACCGACCGCGCCAAGGGCGTGTCCCGCTGGTGGCCGGGCGCCGACGAGGCGCCGAGCTCGGAGGCACCACCGGACGCCGCGTGGCTCGAGGTCTCCGCCGGACTGGGGACGTCGCCGTACGCTCCCGTGCGCTTCGCGTGCCGGCCCGAAGCCACCCTGCTGACCCTCACCCCGCGACACGGCTGATCGCGCGCAGGGCCCGATTCGGTGCGTGCGGGGGTGCTCGGCTATCCTCGGGTGTCGCCGGTTCGCAGCAGCGGGCCGGCACGGTCACGGGGTGTGGCGCAGCTTGGTAGCGCGCTTCGTTCGGGACGAAGAGGTCGCAGGTTCAAATCCTGTCACCCCGACCAACAAAACCGCAGGTCACAGGCCTGCGGTGTCCATCCGGCTCAGTGACCACGGGACGGGTACAGCAGAAAAGTACAGCAGTTCTGCTCATCCGAGGCTCTCCCCCAGCCGGCGCAGCGCCTCCCGGGTGGCGTCCGAGCTGGCCTTGGCGTCTCACGGTAGCCGTCGTCCAGGGCGATGAGCTCCTTGCGCCCGTCGGCGCGGACCCCGATCATCACCAGCAAGCACACCTTGTCCTGCTCGAGGCGGACCTTGAGGTGGATGCCGTCGACCCACATGTAGACGTAGTCGGTGCCGGCCAGCGAGCGGGCCTGGAAACCGGTGACCCGACGAGAGCCGCGAACGAGGGTCAGCCACCGAGTTGCTGAGGATCGCCCAGCAGCTCCCGCAGCTGCTCGATCTTGTGCGCCGTCCGCTCTGCTGTGTCGCCGGAGGCCGTGCCGCGCAGCCGTCGCACCAGGCGTTCGGCCACTTCCTGGACCTCGAGACTCGAGTCCTGGGCCAGTGACGCCAGCAGCGCGGTCGCGTCCGGCGCACTGACGCCGAAGTCCTGCATCAGCATGCCCTTGGCCTGGTCGATCACGGGTCTCTCGGCGAGCTGCTCCTCGCGGTCGTGCAACTGTCGCCGAAGGCTCTGCAGCTCCTCGGCTATCGGCGAGGGTCCGACCGACTCTTCCCACGTCATGGCGCCACTCCTGCTCCATCTCAGTCCGTCGTCCCAAGGACGGGCCTGCCCCTGCTCGTGGACAGCACCTCCAGCATGGCAGCATCGTGAGGTGCCGAGCCCCCGCGATCGCCACGGAGTCAAGCAGGCCCCGCGCCGTACCGTTCCACTCGCCGTGGCCGTGCTGCTGGCACTCGCCCTGCTCCTCGCCGCATGCACCGATGGGTCAGGACCGCGTGGCGGCGGGACGCCGACGTCCCGTCCGACGTCCCAGCCGAGGACGTCCCAGCCGACCGCGGGCTCGCGACCGGTCGTGGCGCCGTACCTCTACGTCGACCAGACGGGCACACCAGACCCGGTGGCGGTCATGGAGGAGACGGGCCTGCGGTGGTTCAGCCTGGCCTTCGTCCTGTCCGACGGTGGTTGCACGCCGGCGTGGGCCGGGCAGACCGGACTGGGCGGCCGGCCGGCGCAGCTGATCGAGGCGGTGCGCCGGGCCGGTGGCCACGTCGTGGTCTCGGTCGGCGGCGCGCAGGGCCGCAAGCTGGGGCTGCAGTGCCCGGACGCGCACTCCCTGGCCGCCGCCTACCAGCAGGTCATCGACACCTACCGGCTCGAGGCGATCGACCTCGACGTCGAGCACGACGAGTTCACGAACGCCGGGGTGCAGGACCGGATCCTGCGGGCGCTGGTCATCGTCGGGCGCGACAACCCCGGCCTCACCGTCAGCGTGACCATGCCGGCGACCCCCGACGGCCTCGACCGGTGGGGGCAGCGGATGGTGCGCCGTGCGGCCGAGCTCGAGGCACCGGTCGACGTGTGGGCGATCATGCCGTTCAACTTCGGCCCACCGGACGGTGACGCCGAGATGGGCCGCCTCGCGGTCCGGGCCACGGAGCGCACCCACGACCAGCTCGTCCGGCTCCACCCGGATCTCTCCGCCGCGGACGCCTACGGCCGGCAGGGCATCGTCCTGATGAACGGCAGGACGGACACCGGGGAGACGGTGCACCCCGAGGACTTCCGGCGGGTTCGCGACTTCGCCGTGCAGCGAGGTGTGGCACGGCTGGCCTTCTGGTCGCTGAACCGGGACCGGTCGTGCCACGGTTCCGCCAGCGCCAGCGCCAGCACCTGCAGTGGGGTGAAGCAGCGGCCGTGGGAGTTCTCCGAGCTGCTCCAGGGCCGCTAGACCGGCGGGGGGTCGGCGGGCACCCACCCGCTGAGCATCCGCACGTGCTCGGCCGTGTCGCCGATGGTCCAGCCCTCGGCGGGTGGCAGCTGCCCGTAAGCGACCGACCGCAGCGACTCCGCCCAGCCGAGCAACCGCCCGGCATACGCGTGGGCCTCCCGTCCGAGGTCAGCCTGCGCGGCGAGCTCGGCCACGACGGTCAGGGCCGAGGCCGCCTGCAGCATGTCGCGGACCTGCTGGTCGGTCGGCGGCGTCGGGTCGTCCGGACGGGGCTGGTGCTCGCTGTCGCGCATGCCCTACCCGGTACCCAACCCCGCGGCCGACCCACCTTCTCGGCGAGACCAATGACCAGCGCAACCCTTCCCCGGCCACCGCTCCTTCGCTAGGTTGTGCCGTTCATCCGCTCGAAAGGGAGACACCCACATGGCGCTCGACCGACGCACCTTCCTCAAGGGCAGCGCAGCCACCGCCGGCGGCGCGGCACTCGCGGGACCGTTCACCGGCCTGCTCGCCGGACCCGCCTCCGCCCTCGGGGGCGCCCCCTTCCGGGGACTGCGCCCCACACCCGACCAGCGCGACGGCACGGTGCGGCTGCACCTGCCGGACGGCTTCACGTACCGCTCCTTCCACGACACCGAGCAGGAGGTCCTCCTCGACGACGGCACCGCCTTGCCGGGTCGGCACGACGGCATGGGCGCCTTCACCGGCCCGAGTGGTGCCGTGACCCTGATCCGCAACCACGAGGTCAACAACCCCGGCCCCGCCTTCGGGCCCACCGGCTCGCACACCTACGACCCGATGGCCCAGGGTGGCTGCACCCACATCGACGTCAGCCATCGGGGCGAGGTCCGGCACGCGTTCACCGTCATCAACGGCACGATGATGAACTGCTCCGGCGGGCAGATGCCCTGGGGCTCCTGGGTCACCTGCGAGGAGACCGTCAACGGCCCGGACGTCGGGCCGGACTTCACCGGGACGCCCAACATCCCGCTGGAGCGGCCACACGGCTACGTCTTCGAGGTCCCGGTCACCGGTCGGGCCGACGCGGAGCCGGTCACGCGAGCCGGGCGGTTCGCGCACGAGGCGGTCTCGTTCGACCCGCGCGAGGGTTACCTCTACCTGACCGAGGACAACTTCGCCTTTCCCTCCGGCTTCTACCGCTACCGGCCCGGCGCCAACCCGATGAGCTCCGGCCGCCTCGACAACGACGGCCGGCTCCAGATGCTCAAGGTCTCGGGGCGGCCGAACGCCCACCTGGAGGCCCACCAGCCGAAGGGCACGACCTACTCGGTCGAGTGGGTCGACATCGACGACCCGGACCCGACCTTCCCCTACACGCCCGGCCAGACCGCGCCGACGAGCAACGACCAGGCGATCGTCCACGTCGGGGACCAGGGCCGGGCCCGGGGAGCCGCGCACTTCTCCCGGCTGGAGGGCCAGATCTACCACCGGGGGGTCGTCTACTTCTGCTCGACACAGGGTGGCGGCGAGGTCATGGCAGGACCGGACAGCTCGAACGGCTACGGGACCGGTTTCGGGCAGGTCTGGGCCTACGACACCAGGTCGGAGAAGCTGCGTCTGGTCTACGAGTCGCCGGGCAAGGAGACCTTCGACTTCCCGGACAACATCACGGCGAGCCGGCGCGGCACCCTGGTGGTCTGCGAGGACGACGACGAGGACAACTACGTCCGCGGCCTGAACCGAGGCGGCCAGCTCTGGGACATCGCGCTCAACCGCGTCCAGAGCGCCCGCACCGGACAGCCGCGCTACGACGACGAGTTCGCCGGGTCAACCTTCAGCCCCGACGGCCGCACGCTCTACGTCAACATCCAGGCCAGCGCGGGCATGACGTTCGCGATCTGGGGTCCCTGGCAACGTCTCGGCGTCTGACCGCCGCCTCGCCCGCGACTCATCGAGCGGCGACGGCCGCCCGGTCCGGCACCGGTTCCGGTGACCGGGCCGGGCGGTCGGTGCGTCGTCCGGGCTGCCACCGCACGTGGGTCTGCGGCCCCGCGTCGTCCTCGCGCAGCAGGGACAGCCGGGGCCGCACCGCGTCGGTGCGCGAGCTCGGCGGCTTGCGCCGGCCGGCCCGGAACGGCAGCGGCCACTCCTCGCCGTCCGGGCGGTGGTCCTGCTCGGCACCGGCATGCAGGGTCCACTGCGGGTCGTACAGGTGCGCCCGGCCGAGGGCACACAGGTCGGCCCGGCCGGCCAGCAGGATCGAGTTCACGTCGTCATAGGTCGAGATGGCACCGACTGCGATGACCGCCGTCCCGGTGCTCGCGGCGACCTCGTGCCGGATCCGGTCCGCGAACGGCGTCTGGTAGGAGCGCCCGAACGCCGGCTGCTCGTCCGCCGTGACCTGACCGGAGGAGACGTCGATGGCCGCTGCCCCGTGCGCGATGAAGGCTCTGGCGATCTCGACGGCGTCGTGCTCGGTGTTGCCGTCCGGCACCCAGTCGGTGGCCGAGATCCGCACGGTCACGGGCTTCTCGGCCGGCCAGACCTCGCGCACCCGGTCGAACACCTCCAGCGGGAAGCGCAACCGGTTCTCCAGCGACCCGCCGTACTCGTCGGTCCGGCGGTTCGAGACCGGCGACAGGAACGACGACAGCAGGTAGCCGTGGGCGCAGTGCACCTCGAGCAGGTCGAAGCCGGCATCGGCGCCGCGCCGGGCCGCGGCCACGAACTCGGCGCACAACACGTCCATCTCGGCCCGGGTGAGCTCGTGCGGCACCTGCGACGCCGGCCCGTAGGCCAGCGCCGACGGTCCCACGACGTCCCAGTTGCCGGAGTCGAGCGGGTCGTCCATGCCCTCCCACATCAGCTTGGTCGAGCCCTTGCGGCCCGAGTGGCCGATCTGCAGGCCGATCTTCGCGCTGCTGCGCCCGTGGACGAAATCGACCACGGTGCGCCAGGACTCGCGCTGCTCGTCGTTCCACAGCCCGGTGCAGCCGGGCGTGATCCGCCCCTCGGGTGAGGTGCAGACCATCTCGGTCATGACCAGCCCGGCGCCGCCGAGCGCCTTCGACCCGAGGTGGACGAGGTGGAACTCGCCGGGGATGCCGTCGGTGGCGGAGTACATGTCCATGGGCGAGACGACGACACGGTTCTTGAGCTCCAGCTGCCCGATCCGGAACGGCTGGAACATCGCCGGCCGCACCTCGCTCCGGCCCTGGGATCGCGCGAACGCAGAGTCGACCCGGTCGGCGAACTCCTCGTCGCGGGTGCGCAGGTTGTCGTAGGTGATCCGGCGCGACCGGGTGAGCAGGTTGAACGCGAACTGGGTGTTCTCCTGGTCGCGGTACATCCCGATGTTCTCGAACCACTCCAGCGAGGCCTGGGCGGCACGCTGCGTGGACTCCACGACCGGTCGCCGTTCCTGCTCGTATGCCGTGAGCGCGGCTTCCGTGGTCGGGTGCTCGTGCAGGCACGCGGCCAGGGCGAGCGCGTCCTCCATCGCGAGCTTCGTCCCCGACCCGATGGAGAAGTGCGCGGTGTGCGCCGCGTCGCCGATCAGCACCGCGTTGTCGTGGTGCCAGCGCTGGTTGCGCACGGTGGTGAAGCTGACCCACTTGGAGTTGTTGGCGAGCAGGCGGTGCCCGCCCAGGTCGTCGGCGAAGATCTCCGCGAGCCGCTGCACGGCCGGTTCGTCGGACGCGCCCGGCGGCAGCGACGTGTCCTCGGCCGCGTCGAATCCGGCGCGCCGCCAGACGTCCTCGTGCATCTCCACGATGAAGGTCGAGCGGGAGTCGGAGTAGGGGTAGCCGTGGACCTGCATGGTCCCCCACTCGGTGTCCTTGATGACGAACTGGAAGGCCTCGAAGACGAGGTCCGTCCCCAGCCACATGTACCGGTTGGGCCGCGGGTCGAGCGACGGGCCGAACGTGTCGGCATACCGCTCGCGGATCCCCGAGTTCAGGCCGTCGGCGGCGAGGACGAGGTCGTGCCGCGCGCGCAGCTCCTCCACGTCCGGTGCCGGGGTGCGGAAGTGCACGGTCACCCCGAGGTCGCGACAGCGGCGCTGCAGCAGCCCGAGCAGCTCCTTGCGCCCCATCGCCGCGAATCCCTGCCCGCCGATGGTCAGCTCCTCGCCCCCGACGTGGACGTCGATGTCGGTCCAGCGCGCGAACTGGCGCGTCATCTGCTCGGCGACCACCGGGTCGGCGTTCTCGATCCCCCCGAGCGTCTCGTCGGAGAAGACGACGCCGAAGCCGAAGGTGTCGTCAGGGGCGTTGCGCTCCCACACCGTGACCTCGTGGTCGGCGGACAGCTGCTTCATCAGGGCGGCGAAGTAGAGCCCGGCCGGCCCGCCGCCGACGACCGCCACCCTCACCGCGCGCCCCCGGCCTGCTCGACCACGGGGGCCGGCCGCGTGATCTGCTCGCGCAGCCGGAAGTGCTGCAGCTTCCCGCTGGGGTTGCGGGGCAGGGAGTCGACGAACCGCACGTCCCGCGGGTACTTGTACGGCGCGATCCGGGACTTCACGAAGTCCTGGATCTCCCGGCGCTTGGCGTCGTCACCGGCGACGCCCTCGCGCAGCACGACGAACGCGCAGACCACGGATCCACGGTCCTCGTCCGGCTTGCCCACCACACCGCACTCGACCACGTCCGGGTGCTCGCCCACGGCGGCCTCGACCTCCGGGCCGCCGATGTTGTAGCCGGAGGAGACGATCATCGAGTCGTTGCGTGCCTGGTAGTGGAAGTAGCCGTCCTCGTCCCGGATGAAGGTGTCGCCCGTGAGGTTCCAGCCGCCGCTGATGTAGTTCGCCTGGCGAGGGTCGTCCAGGTAGCGGCACCCGGTCGGCCCGATGACGGCGAGGCGCCCCAGCTCACCGGGCGCGAGCTCGTTGCCGTCGTCGTCGAGGATCGTCGCGCGGTATCCCGGCACCGGCCGACCGGTCGACCCGGGCCGGATGTCGTCGCCGGAGCAGCCGATGAAGATGTGCAGCATCTCGGTCGAGCCGATCCCGTCGATGATCCCCACCCCGGTGCGCTCCCGGAACGCCTCCCAGGTCGCGCGTGGCAGGTGCTCCCCGGCCGAGACGGCGGTGCGCAGGCTGCGCATCTCCGCCTCGCGCCCCTCCGCCAGGATCGCGCGGTATGCCGTCGGGGCCGTCGCGACGGCCGTGACCCCGTGCTGCCCCGCCAGCCGGGCGAGCTCCACGGGGGTCGCCTTCTCGATGAGCAGCACGCTGGCCCCGGCACGGAAGGGGAACACGACGAGCATCCCGAGGCCGAAGGTGAACGCCAGGGGGGCGGTGCACGCCACCACGTCGTCCGCCCGCAGCCGCAGCACGTGCCGGCCGAAGGTCTCGTCGATCGCGACCAGGTCCCGGTGGAAGTGCATCGTCAGCTTCGGCACACCGGTGCTGCCCGACGTCGGGCACAGCAGGGCCACGTCGTCGGCCGCCGTCTCGACGTCGGTGAACGCGCCCGACTTCGCGTCCGCGCGAGCGACCATGTCGTCCGCGCCCCCGCCGCCGAACTCCACCACCCGCAGGTCGTCGTGCCCCTTCTGCCGCACCTGCCGGGCGTCCTCGGCGAACCGGTGGTCGCACAGGGCGAGCACCGGTCGGCAGCGCGCGACGATCGGCTCGAGCTCCGAGGCGCGGAACGCGTGCATCGTGGTGACGACGACGGCGCCGGCCTTGAGCCCGCCGAGCCAGCAGACCACGGCCCAGGGATTGTTCGGCGAGCGCAGCAGGACCCGCTGCCCGGGGACGATGCCCAGGTCCTCGGTGAGCACCTGGGCGACCTGGTTGGCGCGCCGCTGGACCTCGCCGTAGGTCCAGCGTTCACCCGAGGGCGTCAGCAGGCACGGCTGGGCGGCGCCGAACTCCTCGACCGCCCGGTCGACCAGCGCGGTCGCGGCGTTGAGTCGCTGGGGGAACTGCAGCTCCGGCAGCGTGAACTCCAGCGTGGGCGACTGCTCCTCGGGCGGCAGGTGGTCCCGGGCGAACGTGTCCCGGTGGGCGGAGGGTGACAGCTGCATGAGCGCTTCCTTCGGTGCGGTGACCGGCCGCGGGACGGTCACGAGGGGCGGACCAGGCCCTCCTGGGCCACGGTGGCGAGGTGTGCGCCGTCCCGGGTGAAGAAGCGGCCGAGCCCGAGAGCCCGACCGTGGTGGGCGGAGACGGCTTCCTGGGTGTAGAGCAGCCAGTCGTCCAGCGGACCGGACCGGTGGAACCACATGGCGTGGTCGAGGCTCGCGGTGACGAGTCCCGGCTGGGCCCACGGGAGCCCGAGGACGCGCAGGATCGGCTCGAGGATGGTGTAGTCGCAGACGTAGGCGAGCGCGGCCCGGTCCCGCATGCCCGTGGTGAGCCCCGAGACCGGCCGGAGGGCGTCGAACGGCCGCACCCACAGGGCCTGGTGCGCGCTCATGCCGCCCTCGACCCGCAGGTACACCGGGCCGGGGACGTGGCGCATGTCGAAACTGCGCCCGTGCGACCAGTACTCGCGTGACTCCTCGCTCATCGTGCCGGCCTCCGGAGTGCCCGGCTGGACCCCCTCGAGGTATGCCGCGCTGCTGGGCAGCGTCTCCGGCGCCGGCACCTCGTCCGGTGCGGGGGCGGCATACGAGCGGCCGTTCGCGTCCCCGGTGTGGAAGGAGGCCAGGGCGGAGTAGACCGGCTTGCCACCCGAGTAGGCGCGCACCTGGCGCGTGGAGTAGCCGCGGCCGTCACGCAGCAGCTCGACCTCGTAGCGGACCTCGGCGCCGATCTCGACCGGGCGCATGAAGTAGCTGTGCATCGAGTGCAGCGAGCGGTCGTCGTCGACCGAGCGCATCGCCGCCACCGCGGCCTGTGCCACCATGTCTCCGCCGTAGGCCTTGGGCCACGGACACGGGCCGGTCCGGCCGGTGAACGCGCGGTCGAAGACCTCTGGTGCGGTCTCGGCGAGGGTCAGCGCCTCGCTCAGCGTCTCGGAGGTGGCCGTCATGCCCGGCGGAACCCCTTGAGCACGCGGTCCTCGACGTCCTCGAGGTTGACGACGATGTTGTCGGGCGTGCGGGTGGTCAGCCAGATCAGGTCCTCGGTCGTCGACATGTTGCACTCGACGTGGGGCAGGAACGGCGGCACGAAGACCCAGTCGCCCTCCTCCATGTCGACGAACTCCTGGAACCCCTCGCCGAAGTAGATCCGTGCCGAGCCGGACAGCACGTAGCCACCGGTCTCGGCCTCACCGTGGTGGTGGGTGACCGAGCGGAAGCCGGGCTTGTTGGAGACCCGGCCGTACCAGAGCCGCGTGGCGGGGGTGTGGGCGTTGCTCACGCCCGAGACCCGCATGGCCCCACCGGAATCGGACGTCTGCACGTCCTCCAGGCCGCCCTTGGTCACGACCGGCATGACCCGGCCGTCCGGCAGCGCCCAGGGCCGCGGGTCACCCTCGAGCTCGAATCCCTCGAAGTTCATGTCGACTCCTCGCTGCTCGTCGGGCTGCCCGTGCGGGAACGTGCGGGATGGCGGCGGGCCCTTGGCCTCGTTGTGACGACTGTGTCACGATCGTCACGACATCGTCAATACCCGCTCCGGTGCGCCGACCTGGCCCCGGAGAGCCGCCGAGACCAAGGAGCCACCATGCGCCCCGTCGCCGTCAACCCGCCCGAACTGCCCACTCCGCGCGGGTACTCGCACGGCACCCTGTCCGGCAACCTGCTGCACCTGGGCGGGCAGACCGCCCTGGACGCGGACCTGCGGATCGTCCCCGGCGGGATCGTCGAGCAGTTCCGCCAGGCGTTCGGCAACGTGCTGGCGACGCTGCGGGCCGCGGGCGGCGAGCCGCGGGATCTGGTGAGCGTGACGATCTACCTCACCGACGTCGCCGGCTACCAGGCCAACGGCCGCGAGATCGGCCGCGTGTGGCGCGAGCTCGCCGGACCGGTCTACCCGGCGATGGCGGGGATCGGGTGCACGGCGCTGTGGCAGCCGGAGGCCCTGATCGAGATCCTCGGCGTCGCGGTCATTCCCGACGAACGGGTGGTGCGCCCCTGACCAGCTCCTCCGCGCAGTCCCGGGACGGCTCGGCCAGCCGGTGGTGCAGGTCGAGGAAGAGCTGCGCGGCCGTCAGGCCCGGCCAGTCGGTGGGCAGGTACTCCTCCGGCAGGCCCGGGTCCAGGTAGGGCAGCCGGCGCCACGCGGTGAGGGCGGGGACGTAGTCGGCGAACGCGTCCACCGGCTCGGTGCGCGGGTCGGCGCGCTGCCACCGCGCCCGCACCGGCGCGAACTCGTCGACGAAGCCCCGGTAGTGCGCGGCGAGGTCGGTCAGGTCCCACCACCGCGCCACCTTGTCGGCCAGGTCGCCGTTCGCCAGGTGGTCGGCGGCGAAGAACTCCACGAACCCGGACAGGCCCGCCCGGTCGAGGTCCCGGCGGACCACGTCGAACACGTGCGCCGGGGCGATCCACAGGCCCGACCCGACGGTGCCGAACCCGTGGTGGCCGAGGATCTTGCGGATCTGGTGGCGCAGGTGCCGCTGCGCCTCGGGCACCGAGAAGACGGCGAGCAACCAACGGTCGCCGGGACGGCTCCGCCGGGGGTGGAAGATCCGCTCGTCGCCCTCGCGGAAGACCTGCTCCAGGGCGGGGTTGAGCCGATAGCGCGAGGTGCTGCCGTCCTGGTCGTGCACCAGGACCTCGCGCTTCTTCAGCCGGGACAGCGCCGACCGCACGGCGGCCCCGTCGACATCGAGCAGGGACAGCAGTCGCAACAGCTCCGCCGCGGTGAGGCCGGCCGCGCCGTCGCGGCCGTAGAGCGCGAGCACGGTCACGACCAGCTGCTGGGTCTGCCGGCCGCTGCCGCGCCGAGCCGGGGTCGGGGCACGACCGGGTCCCGACGGCGTGCTGGTCACCATGGCGACAGCGTAGGGACCCGCTGCACCGGAACCGCCGTCACCTGCTGCCCGCCGGACCGTCCTGCCCGCCCGGATCGTGCGCGGCGGTGGGCGCACGCCCCCCGGGCAGCAGGAAGCCCCCGGCCCGTCGAGCCGGGGGCTTCCCGCGCGGGCTGCGTCTCGAGCCCGTCGTCCGTGTCAGATCAGAGGCTGCGCACGTTCTCGGCCTGCGGGCCCTTCGGACCCTGCGTCACGTCGAACTCGACGCGCTGGGCCTCGTCGAGGGAACGGTAACCGTTCCCGTCGATCGCGGAGTAGTGCACGAAGACGTCAGCTCCGCCACCGTCCTGCTCGATGAAGCCGAAGCCCTTCTCGGCGTTGAACCACTTCACGGTGCCTTGCGACATGGGTAACTCTCATTCTGTGTAGCCGGTGGGTGCACCGGTCGTGCACCCCGAAGCTGCGGCTCGACTCCCCACACCGAACGGGTCATGCCCGTGTCCAGAAAAAAGGCCCGCACTGGGGCGGGCGTTCTTCAAACCTGCGAGAACTGCGACTGCAACCGGGACCAGCCTATCACCCATCGTCCTCCGTCGGCTCCTCGCGCCAGTCCTCGTCGTCCAGGTCCTCGCCGGCGTCCTCGCTGTCGAGGTCCTCGAGGGGACCGATCGACTCGGTGCGGGTCGCGTCGTCGTCGAGCGCGCGCAGCTGCACGTCGCGGTCGTCGTCCCGGTTCCACTCGTCGGTCTCGCTCATCACCACCACCTCACGGTCGAGACATCCCGTCTTCGCCAGATCGATCGTATCCACTTCAGGAGGTGATGTCCTTCCCCGAGAACCTGGCCCACGCGGCCAACCAGAACACCAGCAGGTATGCCGCCGCCACGCCGGCACCGTGCAGCGGCCCACCCCACGCCACCGGGTCGCGCAGCAGGTCACCGAACGACGTCCACCAGTGGGTCGGCAGGTAGGGGTGCAGCCAGGCCACCTGCGGGATCTGGTCGAGGATGAAACTCAGCACGTTGAGGATGATGATCGCGATGGCGGCGCCGATCGGCTGCTCGGTCAGGGTGGAGATGAACAGGCCGATCGCGCCGAGCGAGGTCAGGCACCACCCGAGGTAGAGCACGACGAGGAGCACCCGCCCGACCGCCTGCGCCATCCCGATCTGGGTCCCGGACAGCAGCGTCAGCTGTCCACCGCCGAAGAGCGCGACACCGATGACGCCGCCGACCACCGCCACCACCAGGGTGGCGACGAGCGCGAAGATCGCGACCGCGGCCATCTTCACCGCGAGAAGCCGGGTGCGGTGCACCGGGATGGTGAGCAGGTAGCGCAGGGTCCCGACGTTCGCCTCTCCCGCCACCGAGTCGCCGGAGATGACCGACACGGCGAGCGGCAGGAAGAGCGGCAGCTCGATGGTCAGTGCCGCGAGGGCGACGAACAGGCCGTTGGAGGTGATCGACGAGAAGAAGTCCGGCCCGCCGCCCGGGTGGGACAGCGTCGTCTTCACGGCGACCGCGATGAGGACCGGCACCGCGGCGAGCACGCCCAGGCCGGCGAGGTTGCGACGGCGCCCGAAGATGAGCCCGAGCTCGGAGGCCAGGAGCCGCAGGTCCGCGCCAGGGCGTGGCCGCGACGCCGGGACGGGAGGGGCTGGCCCGGCTGCCTGTTCAGCCGCTGACATCGAAGCCCTCCCCGGTGAGTCCCACGAACAGGTCCTCCAGGCTGGGCCGCTCGACGACGAAGCCGTGGACCGGGACGCCGTCGTGCACCAGGGCCGGCACGACCTTCTCGACCGCCACGAGCCCGAGGTCACCGACGACGTCGCCGCCCACGGCTCGCACGTCGCCGATGCCGAGCTCGGTCAGCACGACCGCCGCCTCCTCGGGCCGGTCGGTGCTGACCCGGACCCGGGCGCCACCGGAGCCGCGGACCTGGGCGACCGGCCCCTGCGCCACGAGCCGTCCCACGTGCATGACGCCGACGTGGCTGCACACCTGCTCCACCTCGGAGAGCAGGTGGCTCGACACCAGCACCGTGGTGCCGTCCGCGGCAAGACCCGAGATGAGATGCCGCACCTCCCGGGTGCCTTGGGGGTCAAGGCCGTTCGTCGGTTCGTCCAGCACGAGCAGTTCCCGTGGGGCGAGCAGCGCACCGGCGATCGCCAACCGCTGACGCATCCCCAAGGAGTAGGCGCGGTAGCGCTTCCGGGCCGCGGCCGCCAGCCCGACCCGCTCCAGTGCCGCACCGATCCGGGCACGGGAGGTGCGCGAGTCGGCATACCGGTCGGCGGCGTCGAGCCGCTCCAGGTTGGCCCAGCCGGAGAGGTAGGGGTGGAAGGCGGGCCCCTCGACCAGGGCACCGACGCGCGGCAGGACCGCACCGGCGCACCGCGGCATCTCCCGGCCCAGCATCTCCCGGTCGCCCGAGGTGGGCTGCACCAGCCCGAGCAGCATCCGGATCGTCGTGGTCTTCCCCGAGCCGTTCGGCCCCAGGAAGCCGTAGACGGCGCCGCGCGGCACGGCCAGGTCGATCGCGTCGACCGCGACCTGGTGCCGGAAGCGCTTGGTCAGCCCGCGGGTCGCGACCGCGAGGGGTTCGTTCACCGCCCGAGGGCCGCGTAGACGGCCTGCGGGGTCACCGCACCCGCCGCGATCCGGCCGTCGTCGGCCACCACGACGGTGAGCAGCCGACTGGACAGGACCCGCCCGGAGCCCCAGTCGCCCGAGGCCTTCGGCAGCTGGCGCAGCATCGGGCCGAGCTGGCCCAGCTGGGACTGCTGCCCGGGACCGCTGCCGTCCGAAGGGATTCGGCCGACGAGTACGGTGTCCCAGTCCTCACCGACCGTGCGGAGGTCGGCGTGCTGACCGCCCATCGGGGGCATCTCGGTGGGCCCGACCCCCGGCTGCTCACCGGGGACGGGAAGCCGCTTGTTCGTGACCTTCGTGCCGGGCGGGGGGTTGAACCGGAACTGTGCCGCGTCCGGGGCGGTGAAGCTCACCGAGCTGAAGCCGACCTCGAAGGCGGGACTGGTCCCCTGCGTGGAGTAGACCTGCACCCGCAGGGGCACGTGGTTGCGGCCGTCGATGGCGATCCGCACCTGGGAGACGAGCGAGTCGTTGCTGCGCGGCTTGAGCACCAGCTCGTAGGCGGAGCGCCCGGCGACCGTCGCCGTCCCGCTGGTCGTGACGCGCGTCGAGGGGCCGATCGCCGTCAGCGCACGGTCGGCCGCCTCCTGCGGGGACGTGGCCAGGTCGCCCGGTGCCGGGTTCACGCCGTCCCCGGCCTTCGCGGGCAGGCGGTAGTGGACCGCACTGCGGTCCTTGCTGGACCAGACCCACAGGTCGCGGCCGTTGCGGATGACGTCCGACTCCCCCAATGTGCCGAGCAGCGCCATCCGTGCCTGGTCCGGGCCCGCGTACCAGACCCGCAGTGTGTGCGTCCCCGTCACCAGGGAGCTGAGCTCCGAGCTGCCCTCGCCGCCCGCCCCGCCGCCGGCCGCGCCGGTCAGCGCCGACAGGTCCGGCAGGCCGAGGTCCGACTTCTGCACCACGGTGCCGGACATCCCGGCCACGTGGGCGTTCTGCACGTCCACGAGCAGCTGGGCGGCGCTGCGGTGCGGCAGCCCGGTGTCCGCGGACGCCGTCATCGCGCCGAGGGCGGACCCGCCCCCGAGGACGACGACCGTGGCGGTGACCGGGACGGCCCACCGAAGGGACGGGTGCTGACGGAAGACGGCCATGCGCCCATGGTGCGGCCCCCTGCCTGTGAGGAGGCTGAGGGCCGACCGGGCCACGGTGGCCGGAGGCGGCGCGGCGGCGTGTCAGGCTGTGGCCGTGCGCTTGCTGGTGGTGGAGGACGAGGCCCGGCTGGCCGCTGCCCTGCAGCGGGGGCTGGCCGCCGAGGGCTTCGCCGTCGACGTGGTGGGCGACGGGAGGGCCGGGCTGGACCACGCTCGGCACGGCGACTACGACGCGGTCCTCCTCGACATCATGCTGCCCGTCGTCTCCGGCTACACGATCGTCCGGACGCTGCGCGAGGAGGGCAACTGGGTGCCCGTGCTCATGCTGACTGCCAAGGACGGCGAGCACGACGAGGCGGACGCCTTGGACTACGGTGCCGACGACTACCTCACCAAGCCCTTCTCCTACGTCGTCCTGCTCGCCCGGTTGCGGGCCCTCCTGCGCCGCGGCGCCCCCGAGCGGCCCGCGGTCCTGGAGGCCGGCGCCATCCGCCTCGACCCGGCCGGCCGCGAGGTGACCCTGGCGGGCGAACCGGTGCCGCTGACGCCCCGCGAGTTCACGGTGCTGGAGTACCTGCTGCGCAACCCCTCCCGGGTCGTCAGCAAGACCGAGCTGCTGGACCACGTCTGGGACGCCGCCGAGGAGACCGACCCCAACGCCGTCGAGGTCTACGTCGGCTACCTGCGGCGCAAGCTGGGGCGCGACGCCGTCCGCACCGTCCGCGGGGCCGGCTACCGGCTGGGCTCGTGAGGGTCGCCCGGTGAGCCTGCGGGTCCGGTTGCTCCTGCTGGGCCTCACGGGTGTGGCCGTGGCCCTCGCGGTCGGCTCGGTCGTGCTCTACGGCACGCTCACCTTCGCCGTCCACCGCACGCTCGACGACAACGCGCGCACAACCGCCGCCGACATCGTGCAGCTGGTGCGCGAGAACGGGACCGTTGACCCGCTGCCCGTCTCCGGCGCCCAGATCGTGCAGGTCGTCGACGCGCGCGGACGAGTCGTCACGGCCAGCGCCAACGCCGACCGCCTCGTGCCCCTCCTGCGCGGCGACGAGCGACGGGCGGCCCGCACGGGCGAGGCCGTCACCGTCCCCGGGAGCCGCAGCGCGCTCGCCGGGCCGTTGCGGGTCGTCGCCGAGCCGCTCGGCGGCGCAACGGTGCTCGTCGGTGTCCCGGTCGGCGACGTGCAGAACGCGCAGGACGTCCTGCGCACCACGCTTCTCGTCACCTACCCGGTGCTGCTCCTCGTGCTGGCGCTCATCGCCTGGTGGCTCATCGGCCGGACCCTGCGCCCGGTCGAGTCGCTGCGCGCCGGGGCGGCGCGGATCAGCGGGCAGAACCGGAGCGAGCGGCTGCCCGTCCCCGCCAGCGCGGACGAGGTCCATGACCTGGCCACCACCCTGAACGACATGCTCGACCGCCTGGCCGCCGCCCGGGCACGGCAGCAGGAGTTCATCGCCGACGCCGCGCACGAGTTGCGCAGCCCGCTGGCGAGCATGCGCACCCAGCTCGAGGTCGCCGAGCACCTCGGTGAGGGCGGTGGGCTGCCGGCGGACCTGCTGCAGGACGTGGCCCGCCTCGGGGCGCTCGTCGACGACCTGCTCGTCCTGGCGCGGCTCGACGCGACCGAGCGGCCGGACGCGGTGGCGGAGCCGTTCGACCTGCGCTCCCTCGCCGTCGGGCTCACCCAGGGGTATGCCGGCGCACGGGTCCCCGTGACCGTCGCGCCCGGTGCCCCGGTCCTGGTGCGGGCGGCGGCCGACGAGGTGCGCCGGGTGGTGACGAACCTCGTGGACAACGCGGTCCGGCACGCGAGCACCCGGGTGCTGCTCACCTGCTCGGTGGAGGGGCAGCACGGGGCGCTGTCCGTGACCGACGACGGGCCCGGCATACCGGCCGGACAGCGGGAGCGGGTGTTCGCGCGGTTCGTCCGGCTCGACGACGCCCGCTCGCGCGAGGCCGGCGGGACCGGGCTCGGGCTGGCGATCGCCCGGGAGCTGGCCCGGCGCTCGGGGGGTGAGGTGACGCTCGACGCCCCACCCGCCGGGTCGGCGGTGGGGCGGGCCGAGGAGTCGTCCGCCGGGCCCGTCGAGGAGTCGGCAGCCGGGCTGGTCGCGACGGTCCGCCTCCCCCGCTGACCGGGGGCAGGCACGCGGGCGGGTCAGGCCTCGGTGAGCTCCTTGGCCACGAGCTCGGCGATCTGCGCGGTGTTGAGGGCGGCGCCCTTGCGCAGGTTGTCGCCGCACACGAACAGCTCGATCGTGTTGGGGAAGTCGAGCGCCTGGCGCACCCGGCCCACGAAGGTCGGGTCCGACCCGACGACGTCGGCCGGCGTCGGCCACTCACCGGACTGCGGGTCGTCGAGGACGACCACGCTCGGTGCCTCCACCATCGCCCGGCGCGCCTCCTCGACGGTGACCGGCTTCTCGAAGGTGGCGTGCACCGCGAGGGAGTGCGTCGTCACGACCGGGACACGCACGCAGGTGGCGGACACCCTGAGGTCGGGGATGCCGAGGATCTTGCGCGACTCGTTGCGGACCTTGAGCTCCTCGGAGCTCCAGCCCTCGTCCTTGAGCGAGCCGGCCCACGGCACCACGTTGAGCGCGATCGGCGCGGGGAAGGGCGAGTCCTCGCCGAGCTTGTCGCTGATGAGCGCCCGGACGTCGCCGGTGTGCTGGCCCACCTCACGGTTGCCGGCGAGCACCTCGAGCTCGTCGTAGAGCCGGTCGACGCCGGTCTTCCCGGAGCCGGAGACGGCCTGGTAGGACGACACGACGAGCTCGGTGAGCCCCCAGCCGGCGTGCAGGGCGCCGAGGGCGTCCATCATCGTCAGCGTCGTGCAGTTGGGGTTGCTGATGATCCCCTTGGGCCGGTTGCG
>DASSKF010000172.1:0-16804 GCA_035690725.1 Segeticoccus sp. | reverse complement strand
CGCGGCGACACCTCAGGCATGCGGCAGGCGCTGAGCGACCTGTCGGACAGCCTGGCCAAGGTGCAGAAGCTGCAGGGCACCGCATGAGGAAATTCCTGCAGCTCGGCCTGGGCGTGGTCACCGCTATCGGCGGCTTCGTCGACATCGGCAACCTGGTCACCAGCGGCGTGGCCGGGGCCCGGTTCCACACCTCGCTGGTGTGGGCGATCCTGCTCGGCACGGTGGCCATGACGGTCTTCGGGGAGATGGCCGGCCGGGTCACGGCGGTGTCGCAGCGACCGGTGTTCCACATCGTGCGTGAGCGGCTCGGCGTCCGGTTCGGTCTGCTCAACCTGCTCGCCAACATGGCCCTGCTGCTGCTCACCATGGCGGCGGAGATCGGCGGTGTCGCGCTGGCCCTCGAGATCGCCAGCGACGTGAACTACCTGCTCTGGGTGCCGCTGGTCGCCCTGGCGCTGTGGGGCGTGATCTGGCGCTTCCCGTTCAAGAAGATCGAGCAGCTCTTCGGCCTGCTCGGGCTCACCCTGGCGGTCTTCGTGGTGGCCCTGTTCAATTTGCCCACCGACTGGGCGGCCCTCGGCCAGGGGGTGGTGGCCCCGGTCATCCCCTCCACCGAGTCGGCCAACACGTACTTCTTCTACGCGATCTCGCTGTTCGGCGCCTGCCTGGTGCCCTACCAGGTCGTCTTCTTCTCCGCCGGCGGCATCGAGGAGGGCTGGAAGCCCAAGAGCCTGATGGAGATGCGGCTCAACGCCTGCCTCGGCTTCCCCCTCGGTGGGTTGCTCAGCATCGCGATCCTCGCGACCTCCGCGGTGGCCCTGATGCCGTTCTCGATGGACGTCTCCTACCTCGACCAGGTGGGGATGCCGGTGGTGATGGCACTCGGCAAGGTCGGCCTCGCCTTCACCCTCGTCGGATTCTTCGCGGCGACGTTCGCCGCGGCCGCGGAGTCGACGCTGACCATGGGCTACTCCGTGGGGCAGTACCTCGGCTGGCGCTGGGGCAAGTGGCTGCGGCCGGTGGACGCACCACGGTTCCACCTCGTGTGGATGGTCAGCCTCATCCTCGCCACGGGCTTCGTCCTGACGACGATCGACCCGGTCGTGCTGACCATCGTGTCCGTCGTGCTGGGCGCCATGGCCGTGCCGCTCACCTACTTCCCCGTCCTCGTCGTGGCCAACGACAAGGACTACATGGGCGCGCACGTCAACAAGTGGTTCAGCAACTCGCTGGGAGTGTTCTTCCTGGCCATCATGGTGGTGGTGTCGATCGTGACGTTGCCGTTGCTGTTCTGGACGAGAGCGGGTGCCTGAGATGACCGAGTGGGCCACCGACGTCGTCGACGTCAACGACCTGCTGCTCGACCGGCAGATCTTCGACTCCGAGGGCGTGCCGGTCGGCAAGGTGGACGAGATCGAGTTCGCCGAGGCGACCGAGGGACCGCCGGTGCTCACCGCGCTGCTGTGCGGCCCGACCGCGTTCGGGCCCCGCATCGGCGGGCTCCTCGGGCTGCTGTGGTTCTCGGTCGGCCGGCGGATGCGCGAGGACGCGAACCCCCAACCCAGCCGCATCCCCCTGCACCTGGTGCGCACGATCAGCCGCACGGAGGTCACCCTCTCCGTCCCCGGCGAGGAGGTCGAGCTCCACCGCATGTCCACGTGGACGCGGGACAAGGTGATCGGCCGGATCCCGGGGGCCGAGCGGTGAGGGGCGCCGACCTGATCGGGACGACGGTCGTCGACGCCGACGGACACACCGTCGGCTCGGTGCACGACCTTCGACTGGCCGCCGGGGTGACGCCGACCGCGGACAGCGGCAGACCGGCATACGGGATCTCCGGTCTGGTGGTCGGGCCGGTGGCCGTCTCCCAGCGACTGGGCTACGGGCGGGGGCAGATGAGCGGGCCGTGGCCGCTCACCTCGTTGTTCCGTTGGCTCGCCCGCCGGTCCTACGTCGTCGACTGGGCCGACGTCGTCGAGCGCTCCCCGAAGCAGCTGCGGCTCGGAGTGCGCCAGGCGGACCTGCGGTCCGTGCTCGAGGTGCACCCGGAGCGGGACGAGTCGGGGGCAGGGAGGTCGACATGACCCAGAACGGAGGAATCGACGTCCTCATCGCCTGGTGCGCCTTCGGCGTGCTGCTGCTGGTCCTCGCGTGGACGGTGCTGCGGCACCACGAGGACCCTCTTGAGCTGAGCCGCCGCAGCCGCCGGGACGCGCAGTCGTCCGGACCGAGCGGCTCGCGGCCGGAGCGCAGCGGCGACACCCCTCCCGGCGAGGACGGGCCCTCGGAGGCCACGACCCGTGGCGGAGGCTCGTCGTGATCCCCACCTGGTGACCGCCGGGTGCGCAGCCGCCCCGCGCCTCGTGGGCCGAGGGCCGCCCGAGGGGTGCCGCGCGTTTGGAGCAGCGCTGCTTCGGGAAAGGCAGGGGTATGACGATGTACGCCGACAGCCCCACGCACCTCGCTGCTCCGACCGCGACGGACGCCTCACCCGCGCAGGTGGAGGCCGCCCTCGCCGGCGCGGAGTCGGCCCGCGCGGACTGGCGCCGCACCGACCCGGGCGAACGGGCGGCGGCGCTGCGCCGGGCCGCCGACCTGGTCCGGGACCGTGCGGGGCACCTCGCCGACCTGCTCACCGACGAGACGGGGCGCCTGCACCGGGAGGCCCTCGAGACCGCCGGGGTCGCGGCGGACCTGCTCGAGGAGGCGTCCGTGCGCGGACTGGCCGGGTCCGGCCGGTCCCTGCCCGGCTCCACCGGCGCCATGGACGTGGTGCGGGCCGAACCACGCGGCACCGTGGCCGTCCTGACGCCGTGGAACGACCCGTTCCCCGCCGCGGCGGGCCTGCTCGCCGCCGCGCTGGTCACCGGCAACACGGTGGTGCACAAGCCGTCCGAGCGGTGCACCGCCGCCGGTCTCGCCTTCGCCGAGTGCGTGCAGCAGGCCCTTCCCGACGACGTCCTGCAGGTCCTTCCCGGCGACGGCTCCGTCGGTGCCCGGATCGTCGCCGACGACCGGGTGCGGCTGGTCGCCCACATCGGCAGCACCGCCACCGGCCGGGAGATCCGGCGCGTCACCGGTGCCCGGGGCGCCAAGGCCGTGGTCGAGAACGGCGGCAAGGACCCGATCCTCGTCGACGACGGGGTCGACCCGGCCTGGGCCGCCCAGCAGATCGCGCTGGGGGCCTTCAGCAACGCCGGCCAGATCTGCACGTCGGTCGAGCGCGTCTACGTGCACACCTCGGTGGCGAGCGAGACAGTGCGGGAGCTGGTGCGGCTCGCCGAGTCCCTGCGCGCCGGGGACCCCCGCGACGAGGACACCACCCTGTGCCGGATGGTCGACGAGCGCCAGCTGCGCGTCGTCGAGGACCACGTCGCCCAGGCCCGCGACCGGGGAGCGCTGTGCCTCACCGGCGGGTCGCGGCTGGACATCGACGGGCCGTGGTACGCGCCGACCGTGCTCACCGGCTGCGACGACAGCATGCTCGTGATGACCGACGAGACCTTCGGACCCGTCGCCCCGGTGCAGGAGGTCACCTCCTTCGAGGAGGGCCTGCGGCTGGCCGACGGGACCGGCTACGGGCTCGCCGCAACGGTGCTCACCCCGGACACCGGCCACGCGCTGCGGGCCGCCGATGAGCTGCAGGTGGGCACCGTGAAGGTGAACGCCGTCTTCGGTGGCGCGCCCGGCGGCTCGGCCGACCCCCGCGACGCCAGCGGCGACGGCTGCGGCTTCGGCCCCGATCTGCTGCGGGAGATGGTCGTGCTCAAGGCGGTCCACCTCGAGCCCGTACCCGCGTCCGGGTGAGCACTCCCTGCCCCGGCCACCGGCCGGCCCTACCCTGAGCAGGTGCTGACCGCCCCCGTCCAGGCCGCACGCCGGCTGGTCCACACCGGGCGGCGCCGGGCGCGCGAGGGCGGACGACCCGCGGTGTTCCGCACCCTGCGGCTCACCGCGGCCGCCGTCATCGCGTTCGCGATCGCGATCGCTATCTATCCCGGCTCACGGCCGATGACCGCACCGCTGACCGCGGTCCTGGTCACCCAGGCCACGCTGTTCTCGACGTTGACGATCGGCGTGAAGCGGCTCGGCGCAGTGGTGTCGGGCGTCGTCCTGGCGGTGCTGTTCTCCTCGTTCGTCGGCCTCACCTGGTGGAGCCTGGGGACGGTGATCGCCGGGGCCATCCTCGTCGGCTACCTGCTGCGGCTGCAGGAGTTCCTCCTCGAGACGCCCATCAGCGCCATGCTCGTCCTCGGGCTCACCAGTCCCGAGACGCTCGCGACGGACCGGGTCATCCAGACGCTGGTCGGCGCCGGCGTCGGCATGCTGCTCAACGTCGTCTTCCCGCCACCGTGGCGGGTGCGGGATGCCGCCACCAGCGTGCGCGTCGTGGCCGACTCGACCGCCGACTTCCTGGCGCGGGTGGCCGGCGAGGTGCCCGAGCAGCTCACCCGCGAGGCGGTGCGGGAGTGGCTCGACGAGTGCCGGAGGCTGTCCCGTCCGGTCGAGCGGGCGGACCAGGCGCTCGTGGAGGCAGCCGAGAGCCGGCGCCTCAACGTCCGCGCCGCCGGCACCCACGACCCGCAGCCCATCCTGCGCAGCGGGCTCGACGCCCTCGAGCGCGCGATCGTCTCGCTGCGGGCCCTGTTCCGCGCCCTCGCGGACAGCGCCCCGGACGAGGAGCGGGGCGACGAGCCGCCGTATGCCGAGGACCTGCGCCAGATCTTCGCCGCGCTGCTGGACGACCTCGCGTCCACGTTCCGGGCCTACGGGCGGCTCGTCGTCGTGGGCGCCGGCCCCGAGGCGGGCGAGGCCGAGGAGGCGATGGGTGCCACCCTCGAGTCGCTGCGCGAGACCCGTGCGCGGCTCAGCGACCTGCTCACGGTCGACGCGCCCGACGCCGGTGCCCTGTGGCTGCTGCGCGGTCCGCTGCTGGCGTCGGTCGAGCGAGTGCTCACCGACCTCGACGTCGAGGAGCGCGCGCGGCGGCGCCGCCGCTGGGAGGACGCGTCCGGCAACCTGAGCCGCCCCCGGCAGGCTGCGCTGCGGCTGCGCGCGTCCTCCCGGCACGTGGCCGAGCTGCAGCGGGGCGCCGGCCAGCTGGCCCGCGAACGCGCCCGCCGGCGCTGGCGGCGCTCGCGCTAGTCAGTCCTGCTCGTCCGTGGATCGTGCGTCCCCGGAGCCCTCGCTCCCGGAGCCGTCCGTGCCGGCCTCGTCCCCGGCGGCCCCGTCGTGCGGCCCGGCGTTGTGCGACCCGGCGTCGTGCGACTCGGCGTCGCGCGACCCGGCGTCGTGCGGCTCGGCCACCACCGGGGTGGCGTACAGCGGCAGCGGGGCGTACTGCGGGGGCGGCTCCGGTGCCATCCGGTCGTCGTCGACCCGAGCCGGGTTGCCGTCCAGGTCCTCGACACCGGTCAGGTACTTCCACGCGGCGTTGAGCGCCGCGACGACCGGGATCGCCAGGATCGCGCCGAACAGTCCGCCGATGAGGCCCCCGCCGGTGAGGGCGAGCACGATCGCCACGGGGTGCAGGCGCACGGCACGACCGACGATGAACGGCTGCAGCAGGTGGGCCTCCACCTGGTTCTCCACGATGAGCACGACGAGCACGATGACCGCGGGGACGACGCCCTGGGTGACGAGCGCGACGAGGACGGTCAGGCCACCGAAGAACAGCGCGCCCACGATCGGGATGAAGCTCCCGAGGAAGACCAGCACGGCCAGCGGGACGGCCAGCGGCACCCCGAGCAGCGCCAGGGCCAACCCGATCACCACGCCGTGGAACACCGCGATCAGCGCCGTCCCGACGATCCAGCCGGACAGCACGTGCCAGGCCCGGTAGCCCGCGCCGCGGACGCTCGGCTGCACGTCCCGGGGAAAGAGCCGCACCACCCAGCTCCAGATCCGGTCGCCCTCGTCGAGGAAGAAGAAGGTGACGAAGAACATGACGATCAGGCCCGTCACCGCCTCCCCGGCCACCGTCCCCACGGTGAGGACGCTGCTGGCGACGGTCTGCGAGTGCTGCTGCAGCGTCGTGACCGCCTGGTGCTGCAGCTGATCCAGCACGTCGCTGTTCGTCCCCGGGACCCGGTCGATGTAGCCCCGCAGCTGACTCACCAGGCTGCGGACCTGGCCGACCGTGCCCTGGTAGTTGGCCGATGCCTGCTGCACGACGAACCAGCCGACCCCGCAGATGGCGAGGAACGCGACGACCACGGTGCCCCAGGTGGCCAGTGCGCGCGGGAGCCCGACGCGGCGCAGGAGCGCCACCAGGGGGTGCAGCAGCGCGGACAGGAGCAGGGCGAACAGGACCGGCAGCACCACGAGGTAGAGCCGGTTGAACAGGACGACCATCGCCACGCCCAGCGCCGACACGAGGAGGATGCGCCAGCTCCACGCCGCGGCCACGGCCAACGACACCGGCACCGGTGCGCGGGTGGTGGTCCTGGCCTGCGGCGCCCGGTGCCGGCCGTCGTCCCGGCTTCTCGGGGTGGCACCGCCGTTCACACGTCCCGACGCTAACCCGGCAGCCCCAGTGTCGCGACCTATCATGATCGGCATGGCAGGACTGAGCGACGAGCAGTACGTGATGCTCTTCACGGTCCGGCACGCCATCCGGCAGTACCTCCGGTGGAGCGAGCAGCAGGCCGGCCTGCGCGGGCTGAGCCCGCAGCAGCACCAGCTGCTGCTCGCGATCCGCGCCCACCCGGGTCGCGAGGCGCCCTCCACCGGCCAGGTGGCCGGCTACCTGATGGTCCGCCCGAACAGCGCGGTCGAGCTCATCGGCCGGGTCGAGTCGCTGGGCCTCGTCGCCCGGGGCCCTGATCCGTCGGACCAGCGGGTGGTCCGGGTCTCCCTCACCGACCCCGGCCGAGCCCTCCTCGAGGAGCTGGCCGCGGCCCACCTGCAGGAGCTGGAGCGCATCGCCGGCCGGCTGGCGATCTCGGCCGAGTTCCTGCAGCACCTGTCCACCGAGTTCCTCGAAAACACGTCGGGACACGACCCATTGGAGTAGCGTCCGGCCCCCGAAGATGCTCCAATGAGGGGAGAACAGTTCGGGGCCCGATATATCTCGTCACTGCGCGACCGGCGCCCCGGACGGAGAGGCAAGTCGGACGGAGGCGCGACCAATGGCACCACTGGGGACCCTCGCTCCCCGGGACCTCCGCTCGTTGCAGCCGTCCGAGCTCGCCGACCTCGCCCAGGAGCTGCGTGACGTGCTCGTCAGCACGGTCTGCGCCACCGGCGGCCACCTGGGCCCGAACCTGGGTGTGGTGGAGCTGACGATCGCGCTGCACCGGGTGTTCGACTCCCCCCAGGAGCCGATCGTCTTCGACACCGGCCACCAGGCCTACGTGCACAAGCTGCTCACCGGCCGCAGCGGCGGGTTCGCCTCGCTGCGCCAGCAGGACGGCCTGTCCGGCTACCCGAACCGCGCCGAGTCGCGCCACGACGTGGTGGAGAACTCGCACGCGTCGACGGCCCTGTCCTACGCCGACGGCCTGAGCAAGGGCTTCGCGCTCCGCGGTGCGGACCGGGCGGTGGTGGCCGTCGTCGGCGACGGCGCGCTGACCGGCGGCCTCGCCTGGGAGGCGCTGAACAACCTCGGGGCCTCCGACCGCCCCGTCGTGGTCCTCCTCAACGACAACGGCCGCTCCTACGCCCCCACCGTGGGCGGCCTCCCGCACCACCTCGCGAAGCTCGTCGAGCACGACGGGTATGCCGACGTCGTCGCCCGGCTCGGTGGCGGCGCGGTGGCGAACGACCCGGACTGGAGCGACCCGGCGAGCCTGTTCCGCAGCCTCGGGCTGGACTACCTCGGGCCGGTGGACGGCCACGACGTGCCGTCGGTCGAGCACGCGTTGCAGGAGGCGCGCCGGCGCCGGCGCCCGACCGTGGTGCACTGCCTGACCCGCAAGGGGCTCGGCTACGAGCCGGCCGAGACCGACGAGCACGACCGGATGCACTCGGTCGGCAAGCTCGAGGCGGCCACCGGCCGGCCGGCCGGCGCCCCCGCACGCACCTGGACGCACGCGTTCTCCGATGCGCTGGTCGACCTCGGCGATCGGCACACCGACGTCGTGGCGCTCAGCGCCGCGATGGTCGAGCCGACCGGCCTGGCGCCGTTCGCGGCGCGCCACCCGGAACGCTGCTTCGACACCGGCATCGCCGAGCAGCACACCGTCACCTCGGCCGCCGGCCTGGCCATGGCCGGAGCGCACCCGGTGGTCGCCGTCTACGCGACGTTCGCCAACCGAGCCTTCGACCAGACCCTGCTCGACGTCGGCCTGCACCGGCTGCCGGTCACCTTCGTGCTGGACCGCGCGGGCATCACCGGCCCGGACGGCCCCAGCCACCACGGCATCTGGGACCTCGCCCTGCTGTCGATCGTGCCCGGGATGCGGATCGCCGCACCGCGCGACGCCACCACCCTCGCCGAGGAGCTCGGGGAGGCGGTGGGCCACCGGGCCGGGCCGACCGCCCTGCGCTTCCCGAAGGCCTCGGCGGCCGAGGACATCCCGGCCGTGGCCTGCTGGCGCGGCCTGGACCTGCTGCGCCGGCCCCCGCGGCCGCACGCGCTCATCGTCTCCGTCGGGGCGATGGCCGGGGCCTCGCTCGCGGCCGCCGACCAGCTCGCCGCGCAGGGCATCCGCTGCACCGTGGTCGACCCCCGGTGGGTCCACCCGGTGAACCGGGCACTGGCCGATCTCGCCGCGGGCCACGAGCTCGTGGTCACCGTGGAGGACGGCATCCGCGAGGGCGGCGTGGGCACGCACGTGGCCCAGGCGCTCACCGACTCCGGCTGCACCGTCCCGGTGCGCACCGTCGGCCTGCCGGTCGACTACCTCCCCCACGGGACGCGGCCGGCGCTGCTCACCCGCTACGGCCTCGACGCCGACGGCATCGCCCAGGCCGTCGTGATCGGGCTGGAGGAGTGCGGCGCCGACGCCCTCGGGACCAGCGTCCCGGCCGAGCCGGCCCGGCGCGACGCGCCGCTGCACCTGCACCTGGCGGCACGACGGGGGGCCTCGTGACCATCGGTGCCTTCCGCATCGGGGAACGCGGCCTGGAGACGCCGCCGCACGGCTCTGGCCGCGAGGGCGACCCGGCCGCCTCCATGCCCGGTGAGAACTTCCCCGTGGCGCTCGGGATCCTCCCGCGCGGCCTACGCGACCACCTCGTCGCGCTCTACCGTTTCGCCCGCTACGTCGACGACGTCGGTGACGAGGCCGAGGGGTCCCGCACCGACCAGCTGGCCCGGGTCGCCGACGACGTCCACCAGCTGCGCGCCGGCCACGCACCGGCCCTGCCGGCCGTCGCCGGGCTGCGCCGCACGGTGCTCGAGTGCGGGCTGCCCGCGCAGCCGCTGCTCGACCTGGTCGAGGCCAACGTCGTCGACCAGCGGGTGGACCGCTACGAGACGTTCGAGGACCTCGTCGGCTACTGCGTGCTGTCCGCCAACCCGGTCGGGCAGGCCGTGCTGCACATCGTGGGGGCGGCGACGCCCGAGCGACTCGAGCTCTCCGACCGGGTCTGCACCGGCCTGCAGCTGCTCGAGCACTGGCAGGACGTCGCGGAGGACCTGCGGGACAAGGGCCGCGTCTACCTGCCGCAGGAGGACCTGCGCCGCTTCGGTGTCGGCAAGGACGAGCTGACGGCTCCCTCGGCCTCCCCCGGCCTGCAGGCGCTGCTCCGGTTCGAGACCGACCGTGCCCTCGCCTGGCTGGACGCCGGCGCACCCCTGGTGTCCACCCTGCGCGGCTGGCCCCGGCTGGCGGTCTCCGGCTACGTCGCCGGCGGTCGTGCCGCGGCCGCCGAGCTGCGTCGCGGCGGCTACGACCCCCTGACCCGCGTCCCCAAGCCCGCCAAGCGCCACATCGCGCGGGCCTGGCTCACCGCCACGGTGAGGTGGCCCGGATGAGCGTGAACCGGCTCGAGGACGCCTACGCCCGCTGCGAGCAGATCACCCGCACCGAGGCCCGCAACTTCTCCTACGGCATACGCCTGCTGCCGCCGGTCAAGCGGCGCGCGCTGTCGGCGGTCTACGCCTTCGCCCGCCGGATCGACGACATCGGCGACGGCGATCTGCCCACCGAGGAGAAGACCCGCCGGCTGGACCGGGCCCGTCACCAGCTGGACCACCTCGACGCCGCCATCGACGACCCGGTCCTGGTCGCGCTGTGCGACGCCGCCCAACGGCTGCCCATTCCGCTGCCCGCCTTCGGTGAGCTCATCGACGGGTGCCAGGCGGACGTCGACGGCACTCGCTACGAGACCTTCGAGGAGACGGTTCGCTACTGCCGCTGCGTCGCCGGGTCCATCGGGCGGATCTCCCTCGGCGTCTACGACCCGCCGCGCCGGGTGCAGGCCGAGCCGCTCGCCGACACCCTCGGCCTGGCGCTGCAGCTGACCAACATCCTGCGGGACCTGCGCGAGGATCGCCTGAACGGCCGTGTCTACCTGCCGCAGGAGGACCTCGACCGCTTCGGCTGCACCCTGCAGGTCGGCCCGGACGGCACCCTGCAGGACCCGCCGGACCGGTTCACCGCGCTGGTCCGGTTCGAGGCCGAACGCGCCGAGCGCTGGTATGCCGAGGGCCTGCGCCTGCTGCCCCTGCTCGACCGTCGCAGTGCCGCCTGCACGGCGGCGATGGCCGGCATCTACCGCCGGCTCCTCGCGCAGATCGCCGCGGACCCGGAACCGATCCGGTCGGCCCGACTGTCCCTGCCCGCCCGCTCCAAGGCGGCCGTCGCGGCCCGCGCGCTGTTGCGGAGGGCCGCATGAGCCCGAACGCGCAGGGCAGACGACCCCGCTCGGCGGCCGGCCACGTCGTGGTGGTCGGTGGCGGGCTCGCCGGGGTGTCGGCCGCCGTGCGGCTGGCCGAGGCCGGCCGCGCCGTGACGCTGCTCGAGAGCCGCCCGCGGCTCGGCGGTGTCGCGTCCTCCTTCCACCGCGACGGGTTGCACGCCGACACCGGCCAGCACGTCTTCCTGCGCGCCTACACCGCCTACCGGGGGCTGCTCGACCGGCTCGGCGTGAGCGAGCTGGCCCCGGTGCAGGACCGCATGGACATCCCGGTGCTGCTCCCCGGGGGCCGGCGAACCCACCTGCGGCGTGGCCCGTTCGGTCCGGCGCCGGTGCACCTGCTGCCCGCGCTCGCCGGCTACGCCGGCCTGACCCTGTCCCAGCGGGTGCGCGCCGCGACGGCAGCAGCAGCCCTGGCGCGCGTCGACGCCGCCGACCCCGCCGTGGACGCGCGCACGTTCGGCGCCTGGCTGCGCGAGCACGGCCAGGACGAGCAGGCGGTGCGCCGCCTGTGGGGACTGGTGACCGTCGCCGCCCTGAACATCGGCCCCGAGGACGCGTCACTCGCCCTCGCGGCGACCGTCTTCCAGCAGGGTCTGCTGCAGTCCGTCGACGCCGGCGACATCGGCATCCCCACCGCGCCCCTGTCCCGGCTGCACGACGAGGCCGCCCGGCAGGCGCTCGAGGTCCTCGGCGCGCGAGTTCGTCTGCGCAGCAAGGCCACCCACGTCGACGCCGGCGAACGCGGTCTCGTCGTCACGGTGCGCTCGGGCGCGGACCGCCGCCAGGAGCAGGTCGCCGCGGATGCGATCGTCCTGGCCGTCCCCCACCAGCAGGCCGCCCGGCTGGTGCCGGACGCGGCCGGGTGCGACCGGGGCGCCTGGGAGGGCCTCGGGGCCTCCCCGATCCTCAACCTGCACCTGCGCCTCGACCGTCGCGTCCTCGACCTGCCGGGGGCCCCGCCCAGCGGCCCCTTCGCCGCCGCGCCCGACTCCCCCGTGCAGTGGGTGTTCGACCGGTCCGTGCAGGCCGGGGTCCGCACCGGGCAGTACCTCATCACGTCGGTCTCCTCCGCCGGCGACGTCGCGAGCTGGCCGAGCGAACGCGTGCAGGCGCAACAGGTCTCGGCACTGGAGCAGCTGCTCCCGGGCCTGCGCTCGGCCCGGGTCCTCGACGCGTTCGTCACCCGGGAGCCGGCGGCGACCTTCCGGCAGGCGGCCGGCACCGCGGCGCTGCGGCCGCCGGCCCGCACCGCGGTCCCCGGACTGGTGCTCGCGGGGGCGTGGACCGCCACCGGCTACCCCGACACCATGGAGGGCGCCGTCCGCAGCGGACTCACCGCCGCCGACCTCCTCCTCGCCGAGCGACCGGGCAGCGGGGTGACGGGCGCTCGAGCCGCGGGGACGGAACGGCGGGCGGACGTCATACCGCCGTTCGCACCGGCACGCCCCACCGAGCTCCCCCTGCAGGAGGTGACCGCATGACCACCACGACCACCGACAGCCTCGCGAAGGCGCGGGCCCTCGCCCGTGAGGGCGTGCGCCGCTCCCTCGACCGGCTCGACGCCGACGACCGCCGGGTCTGCGGCTACCACCTCGGCTTCTGGGACGCCGACGGCCAGCAGGAGCCCTCGCCGGAGACCGCCGGCGGCAAGCAGATCCGGGCGATGCTCGCGCTGCTGTCGGCCCAGGCGGGAGGCGCGCCCGCGCAGGACGGGGTGCCTGCCGCCGTCGCCTGCGAGCTGGTGCACAACTTCTCGCTGCTGCACGACGACATCATGGACGGCGACACCGAGCGCCGGCACCAGCCGACCGCCTGGGCGGTCTACGGGCAGTCGGCGGCGATCCTCGCCGGCGACGCGATGCTCACCCTCGCCTGCGAGGTGCTGGCGGAGGCGCCGAGCCCGACCGCGAGCTGGGCAGTCCGCTGCCTGTCCGCGGCCACCCGCCGGCTCATCGCCGGGCAGACCGCCGACCTCGCCTTCGAGCAGCGTCGCGACGTCACCCCCAAGGAGTGCCTCGCGATGGAGCGGGACAAGACCGGAGCGCTGCTCGGCTGCGCCGCGTCCCTGGGCGCCGTTCTCGTCGAGGCGCCCGCCCCGGTCGCGTGGGGACTCGCCGACTTCGGCGACCACCTCGGCGCCGCGTTCCAGGCGGTCGACGACCTGCTCGGGATCTGGGGCGAACCCGAGCGGACCGGCAAACCGGTGCTCGCCGACCTGCGCGCACGCAAGAAGTCGCTGCCGGTCGTCGCGGCCCTCGCGTCCGAGGGGGACGCCGCCCGGCGGCTGGCCGACCTCTACCACCGGGCCGACGACCTCGACGAGGAGCAGCTGCACGAGGCGGCCCGGCTCATCGAGGACGCCGGCGGCCGCGCCGTCGCGGAGCGGACGGCCGACGAGGAGCGGGCCGCCGCACTCGCCGCCGTCGCCGGTCTCGACCTGCCCGAGGAGGTGCACGGCCGGCTGTGCGAGCTGACCGACCAGCTCGCCACCCGGGACCACTGACCGGCGCCACCGCGACGACCACGCCGCCACGACGACCACGCAGCCACCGAACGGCACGACACAGACCACGGAGGACGTTCCAGAGATGACCATGACGCACGAGGGTTCGCCTCTCGACACCGGCGCCGACGCCCCACGCGGGGCGCTGGACCGGGCCGTCGAGCGACTGCTGTCGTTGCAGCATGAGGGTGGCTGGTGGCACGCCGAGCTGGCCACGAACGTCACGATGGACGCCGAGGACCTGCTCATGCGCGAGTTCCTCCGGGTCCGCACGCCGGAGCAGACCGAGCAGTCGGCGCGCTGGATCCGCAGCCAGCAGCGCGCGGACGGGTCCTGGGCGACCTTCCATGCGGGCCCGCCGGACCTCTCGACCACGGTCGAGGCCTACCTCGCGCTGCGGCTGGCCGGCGACGACGCCGACGACCCGCACCTCAAGGCGGCCCGCGAGGTCGTGCTGGACCTCGGCGGCCTGGAGCAGACCCGCGTCTTCACCCGGATCTGGCTCGCGTTGTTCGGTCTCTGGGACTGGGACGACCTGCCGGCACTGCCGCCGGAGATCATCTTCCTGCCGAAGTCCGCGCCACTGAACGTCTACAACTTCTCCTGCTGGGCGCGGCAGACCATCGTGCCACTGACCATCCTGTCCGCGCTGCGCGCGCGTCGCCCGATCGGGGTGCGGCTGGACGAGCTGTGCGCCGGGTCCGCCGGTGTCGAGCCGCCTGCCCCTCGCAGCCGCACCGCGCGCGTGTTCCGGACCGTCGACCGGGGCCTGAAGCAGTACGAGCGGCTCCCGGCGAAACCGTTGCGCCACAGCGCCGTCGCCCGGTGCGCCGAGTGGATCATCGCCCGCCAGGAGGCCGACGGCGGCTGGGGGGGTATCCAACCGCCCTGGGTCTACTCGTTGATGGCCCTGCACGAGCTCGGCTATGCGCTGGACCACCCGGTCATCGCCCGTGGGCTGGAGGGCTGGGAGCGCTTCACCATCCGCGAGGAGACGGTCGAGGGCACCGTTCGCCGGATCGAGGCCTGCCAGTCCCCCGTGTGGGACACGGCGCTCGCCCTCGTCGCGCTCGGGGACGCCGGCGTCGACCGGGACCATCCTGCTCTGGCGAGGGCCGGGGAGTGGCTGTGCGACCAGGAGATCCGGGTGCGCGGCGACTGGGCGGTCCGACGACCGCACCTGACCCCGGGCGGCTGGGCCTTCGAGTTCGACAACGACAACTACCCCGACATCGACGACACCGCCGAGATCGTCATGGCGCTGCACCGCACACCGGACACCGCGCGATCGGCTGCCGCGTCGCAGCGGGCCGTCACGTGGATCGAGGGCATGCAGTGCTCCGACGGCGGCTGGGCGGCGTTCGACGTCGACAACACCGACGAGCTCGCCTACCAGATCCCGTTCTGCGACTTCGGCGCGGTGATCGACCCGCCGAGTGCCGACGTGACCGGGCACGTCGTCGAGATGCTGGCCCGCGAGGGCCGGGCCGACACCCCGGCCTGCCGTCGCGGCGTGCAGTGGCTGCTGGACCACCAGGAGCCCGACGGCTCCTGGTTCGGCCGCTGGGGCGCCAACTTCGTCTACGGCACCGGCGCCGTGGTGCCCGCCCTCGTGCTCGCCGGCCTCGGGACCGGCAGCACGCCCGTCCGGCGAGCCGTCCATTGGCTGGAGCAGCACCAGAACGCCGATGGTGGCTGGGGCGAGGACCTGCGCTCCTACGAGGACCGCTCGTGGGCCGGGTGCGGTGAGTCGATGCCCTCGCAGACCGCGTGGGCACTGCTGGCGCTGGAGGCCGCCGGGGACGTCGACGGCGTTGCTGCGCGCCGCGGCGTGGACTGGCTGGTCCGGAACCAGCGCGAGGACGGCGGCTGGGACGAGCCGTACTTCACGGGGACCGGATTTCCCGGCGACTTCTACATCAACTACCACCTCTACCGGATGGTGTTCCCGATCAGCGCTCTGGCGCGCTGCCTACGGAGCCGGACATGACCGAGCCGACCGTGATCTGCGCGCCGTCCGGCCTGGAGGCCCGGGCGCTGGCGCGCGGGCTCCCGGACGGGCCGCCGCACCGGATCGGCACCGGCGCCGGGCGTGCCCGGGTGGCCGGTGCGGATCCGGCGCTGCGGGACCGCTCTGGCCTGGCCGTGGTCGGCGTCGGCGGCGGCGTCGGTGACGACGTGCGCACCGGCGACGTCGTCGTCGCGACCGAGGTGCGAGGCGCCGACGAGGTGGTGCCCTGCCCCAGCGCCGTGCTGCTCGCCGGTCAGCTGTCCCGGACCGGCCTGCGGGTCCACACCGGGCCGGTGCTCAGCACGGACCACGTGGTCGGGGACACCGAGCGAGCCGTCTTGCAGGATGAGGGGATCCACGCCGTCGACATGGAGTCGGCCTGGCTCCTGCGGGAGGCTCGCCCGGCGACCGCCGCCGTGGTGCGGGTCGTCGCCGACGACGCCTCCTCCCCGCTGCTGCGGCCGGCCACCCTGACCCGGCTGCGCACCGCGCTCGGCGTCCTGCGCCGGGTCGGTGGCCCCCTGTCGGAGTGGCGGTC
The DNA here is from genome assembly GCA_035690725.1 of Segeticoccus sp. GTDB lineage: Bacteria > Actinomycetota > Actinomycetes > Actinomycetales > Dermatophilaceae > DASSKF01. Next base: position 943 of record DASSKF010000172.1, on the reverse strand, counting down.
CGCCGTCGCGCCGCGCCAGGTCCTGCTCGCCGGCCCGCGCTCGTTCTGCGCCGGCGTGGTGCGCGCGATCGACGTCGTCGAGCGCGTCCTCGAACAGGACGGGCCCCCGGTCTACGTGCGCAAGCAGATCGTGCACAACGCCCACGTCGTGCGCGACCTCGAGGCTCGCGGCGTCGTGTTCGTCGACGAGCTCGACGAGGTCCCGGCCGGCGTCCCGACCGTCTTCTCCGCGCACGGCGTCGCACCGTCCGTGCGGGCCGAGGCCGACCGGCGGGGCCTGGGCGTGGTCGACGCGACCTGCCCCCTCGTCAGCAAGGTGCACGCGGAGGTGCGTCGCTTCGCGGACGCCGGTGACACCGTGCTGTTCGTCGGGCACGCCGGCCACGAGGAGACGGTGGGCACGATGGGCGAGCGGCCGGGGCACACCATCCTCGTCGAGGACCGGGCCCAGGCCGCCACCGTGACCGTGCCCGACCCGGACCGCGTGTGCTACCTCGTGCAGACGACGCTGGCAGCCGACGAGGTGGACGGCATCGTGGACGTGCTGCGCGAGCGCTTCCCGCGGCTGCGGGGACCGGGCTCGGAGGACATCTGCTACGCCACGACCAACCGTCAGCAGGCGCTCCGGGCGGTCGCGACGGACGCCGACGTCGTGCTGGTCGTCGGCTCGACCAACTCCTCCAACTCCCGCCGGCTGGTCGAGACCGCACAGCGGCTCGGCACCCCGGCCCACCTCATCGACGACGCCGGGGATCTCGACCTGAACTGGCTCGTCGGTGCCCATACGATCGGACTGACCGCTGGCGCCTCCGCACCGACCGCACTGGTCGACGAGGTGGTCGCCGCTCTCGGCGGCCTCGGCCCGCTCGACGTCGTCTCGCGCGACGTCACCGAAGAGAACGTCCACTTCACCCTGCCCAAGGAGGTGCGGAAGAGATGACCA
>DASSKF010000171.1:0-18548 GCA_035690725.1 Segeticoccus sp. | reverse complement strand
GCCGAGCCAGGCCAGCGCGGCGACCACCAGTGCCCGGGTCCCGGTGTCCAGGGTGGGCTGGATGACCGGCGCGAAGGTGGCCGAGTGGTTGACGGGCACGTCCTGGGAGACGCGGCCCGCCTCCTCGGCCCTGCGGTAGGTCTCGGGGTCGATACCGCCGATGCCCCAGTAGGTGTACGGCACCCCCAGGGCCGCCGGGAGGTCGCTGAAGTCCTCGCTGGCCGTCTGCTGACCCATCTCCCGGGCGCGGTCACCGAAGAACGCGCCGAAGGCCTCCGCGACCCGGAGGGTCGTGGCCGTGTCGTTGTCCGTCAGCGGGAAGCGGTCGGACAGCTCGAACTCCGGCTCCTGCGGACAGTCGGCAGCCCGGCACTCCGCGGTGACGATGCGCCGCACCGCATCCAGCATGTCCTGCCGCGTCTGCTCGCTGTAGGTCCGGATGTTGAGCTGCAGCTCGGCCTGCTCGGGGATGACGTTGCTCTTGGTGCCCGCTTGGAGGCTGCCGACCGTGAGCACGGCGGTCTCCGTCGGTGCGACCTCGCGGGATACGACCGTCTGCAGCCGCACCACGATGCTCGCGGCGAGCACGACCGGGTCGACGGTGGCCTGCGGCATGGAGCCGTGCCCTCCGCGCCCGTGCAGGGTGACCCGCATGCTGTCGGCGGCGGAGAGGACCGGGCCGGGATGGGTGCCGACGACGCCCGCGGGGAACGGCAGCACGTGCTGGGCGAAGGCGACGTCCACGCCGGGCAGGAGGTCGACCAGGTGGTCGTCCACCATCCCGCGCGCGCCGTCGCCGGTCTCCTCGGCCGGCTGGAAGAGCGCCACCAGCGTCCCCCGCCACTGGTCGGTCGCCTGCGCCAGCAGGGTCGTGGCGCCGACCAGGCAGGCGACGTGCACGTCGTGCCCGCAGGCGTGGGCCACCGGGATCTCGGTGCCGTCCACGGACGTCGTGGCGGTACTGGCGTAGGGCACGCCGCTCGCCTCGCGGACAGGGAGGGCGTCCATGTCGGCGCGCAGCAGCACCACCGGGCCGTCCCCGTTGCGCAGCACGCCGACGACACCCGTGCCGCCGACGCCCTCGTGCACCTGCACGCGGTCGCTCCCCCGCAGCAGCTCGGCGACCCGTGCCGCGGTGCGGTGCTCCTGGTGCGACAGCTCCGGATGGCTGTGCAGGTCCCGGTAGAGCTCCTCCTGCCCTGGCCGCACCTGCTCGAGGCCGTCCAGCACGCTCCCGGCAGCCGTCATCGACTCCTCCTCCGCTGCGACCGACGTGGTGCCGTTCCTCGCAGTGTGCCCCCGGGCGGGGTGTCCCGCGCGTCGGGCGGCAGCGCGCTCCCAGCGGCAGCCGGTACGCTGCGGGCGCCATGGAGGAGAACAGGGCCCGCCGTGTCGTCGACGCCCTGCGCGCCAAGGGCACGAACGCCGAGCTGGCGCGCGTCGGCGTCCACCAGTTCGGGGTGAACGTGAAGCTGTCCCGGGGCCGCCAGGCGACCTGGGACTCCGACGGCACGGCCGGGCTGGAGGCTCAGGTGATGCGCGACGGCGTGCTCGTCGGGTTCGTCCCCGTCATCGACGGGTCGGAGCACTTCACCGAGGCGCAGGTGGTCGACGCGATCGTCCGCACCGATTACGACCAGCCGGTCGCGTCCCAGCGCAGGAGCGCGCCCGCGCCGCGGCAGCCCCTGCCGCCCAAGGGTGGCGTGTTCCGCCGGTTCCTCGACGGGTTCCGCTACCGCTGAGGGTGGGCCGTGCCCTGCGGGCGCGTTCGTGCGGGAACGTCGTCTACCGTGTGCCGGTGCCCGCAACGACACCCCGCACCGTGACCCGCTCGGCCGCGGTCGCCGGCCTGGCGCTGGCCGTCGCCGTGAGCGGCTGCACCTCCTCGGACAGCTCGGCCGGCGCGAGCAGCAGCAGCCCGACATCGAGCGCGTCCTCGCCGAGCAGCACGCCGACGCCCAGCACCAAGAAGCAACCCCGGGTGCGCGTGGGCGGCGTTCCCGACGGCCTGGCCACCGTCGTGCGCCGGCTGTATGCCGGCAAGCAGGTCCCTGCCCCGGCTCACCTGCGCTCGGCCCTGCGCGAGCGCGGCCCCTCGAACGGCCGGGTCGAGGCCGAGGGAGACGTGGCCCGCTGGAAGGGCACCAGGGTCGGGGTCGTCGCCGCGCACCGGGACGTGACCCTCGCCGTGCGCGGCCAGGACGGCTGGCGCGTCGTCGGCGGCTGGTGGCCGTCGATGAAGATCCGCAAGCCCCAGCTGGGCGGCACCCGGCACGTGCTGCTGATGGGCTCCGACGCCCGGGTCTCGCACGGCGACAAGGTCTCCCGCTCCCGCGCTGACAGCCTGCACGTCCTCGGACTGGACGGCCGCGGCGGCGCGGGGCTGGTCGGCATACCTCGGGACTCCTGGGTGCCGCTTGCGACCGGGGGAGAGGGCAAGATCAACTCGGCCATGGCCTACGGCGGGCCGGAGGCGGAGCTGAAGACGGTCCGACGGGTGACCGACCTGCCGGTCGAGGGCTACCTGCTGACCGGGTTCGTCGGCTTCCGCCACGCCATCGACGCGTTCGGCGGCCTGCCGTTCGACGCCCCCAAGACCGTGATCGACCCGACGAACCACAACTCGGGCGCGCACGTGGAGAAGGGGAGGCAGACCCTCGACGGTGACCAGGCACTTGCCTACGCCCGCGAGCGGAAGTCGTTGCCGGACGGCGACTTCGGGCGCTCCCGCAACCAGGGCTGGCTGCTGCTCGCCGGCGCGGCGATGGTCCGCGCCGGTGGTCCGGAGAAGCTGCCGCAATACCTCCACGAGCTGGGACCGCGCGTCAGCACCGACCTGTCCCCGCAGCAGGTGCTCACCCTGGCCGCCCACGTGTTCACCGTGAAGCCGGCCAAGGTGGACAACGAGGTGGCGACCGGGGGGTTCGGCACGCGTGACGGGCAGTCGGTGGTGCTCCTGGACCGGGCGGCCCGGCGCCTCTTCCACGACCTGCGCGACGGCGACCTGTCCTGAGCCGGCGGCCAGCCCGGTCCGGTGCCGGCCGGGCCCTCAGGCGACCATCGGGCGACGACCCCGACGCGTCCGGGAGGCGCCCGGCCCCTGCGCGTGCTCCCACGCCCGGCCGAGCGCACCGACAGCGTCGCGCAGCGCCTCCTCGTCCAGGGTGTACGGCACGCGCAGGAACCGCTCCAGGCCCTTCCCGTCGACCGCGAACGACGAGCCGGGGGCGATGAGCGCGCCGTGCCGCTCGGCCGCGACCGCCAGGGCCGTCGACCGCGGCTCCGGCAGCCGGCACCAGAGCGTCAGCCCGCCCGGGGGCCGGGGCGCCTCCCACTCCGGCAGCTGCTCGGCCAGGGCCTGCCGCAGTACGGCCCGGCGCCGGCGCAGCTCCCCCCGCCGCGCCTCGAGCAGCGGCTCGCCCATCCGCAGCAGCTCGGTGACGACCAGCTGCTCGAGCACGGGTGAGCCGAGGTCGAGGCTGACGCGGGCCTCGAGGAACCGCCCGACCTGCGGCCTCGGCACCCGCATCCAGCCGACCCGCAGGCCGCCCCAGTAGCTCTTGCTCGCGCTGCCCACCGTCACGGCCTCGTGCGCGAAGGTGCCGAACGGCCGGGGCATCTCGGTCACGTCCAGCCCGACGTCGACCATCGTCTCGTCGACCACGGGCACCGCGCCGGCCCGCCGCAGCGCGTGGGCGACGACCTGCCGGTCCGCCTCGGACATCAGCGAGCCGGTCGGGTTCTGGAAGTCCGGCACCAGGACCGCGGCCGCCGCACGGGGCCCACGCCCGTGGCCCGCCAGCTCACCCAGCGCGTCGAGGTCGAGGCCGTCCTGCCCGACCGGCACGCCCACCAGCCGCGCCCCCTTGCGGCGCAGCGTGGCGAGGGCGTTGGGGTAGCCGGGGCTCTCCACCAGCACGCGGTCGCCGGTGCCCAGCAGCGCCTGGGCCGCCACCGCGGTGGCGGCCACGGCCCCGCTCGTGACGATGACCTGGTCGGGGTCGGTCGGGAGCCCGCGTCCGGTGAACCGCGCGGCCAGCGCCTCCCGCAGCAGCGGCAGCCCCGCAGGGTGGTAGCCGGTGCCGCACAGGTGTCGCGGGAGCTGCTCGATCGCCGCCTCGTAGGCCGCCAGCGCGCCCACCCCCGCGGTCGGCGCCGCGTAGCTGAGGTCGAGCAGGCCGGCGGACTCCTCGGTCGGGTGCAGCACGTTGGCGGTGCCCGGCTGCGGCCCGCCGGGGACCGTGGCGAGGCTGCCCGACCCGCGACGGGAGGTGAGGTACCCGCGCTCGCGCAGCTCGGCATACGCGCGGGCCACCGTGGTGCGGCTGACGGGCAGCGCGGCCGTCAGCTCGCGCTCGCTGGGCAGCCGCGTCCCGTGCAGGAGCCGGCCGTCGGCGACCAGCAGCCGGATGCCGTCCGCGAGCGACTGGTATGCCGGCCCCTCGCCGGGCGGCCCGACGGCGGGGGCGGGCAGCAGGGAGGCGAGCCGGGCGGCGGACACGCGGGGGGACGGCATACGGCCACTGTTCCACAAGTGGCTATGTCGGGGAAGGCCACTTTGCTGGCACACTGGCGGGCATGACCCTGACCCTCCCGCGCCGGCAGCTCGCCTCGCTGACGCCCCGGCAGCAGCTGCGCAGCGGCCGGATGCCGCGCCGGCTGGTGCAGCTGTTCATCGGGCTGACCTTCTTCGGCGCGTCGATGGGGATGATGGTGCGGGCCCGGCTCGGGACGGCGCCGTGGGACGTCCTCCACTGGGGCCTGACCTCCCGGCTGCCGCTCAGCTTCGGCACGATCGTCATCATCGTCGGCGCGCTGGTGCTGCTCGCGTGGTGGCCGCTGCGCCAGTGGCCCGGCCTGGGCACCGTGTGCAACGTGGTGTGGGTGGGCGTCGCGAGCGATGCGACCCTGGCCGTGCTGGACCCGCCGGAGGCCCTCGGCTGGCGCATCGCGCTCATGGTCGGGGGCGTGGTGCTCAACGGAGTCGCCAGCGCGATGTACATCGGCAGCCAGCTCGGACCCGGACCGCGGGACGGGCTGATGACCGGCCTCGCGCAGCGCACCGGCCGCAGCATCCGCTTGGTGCGCACGTCGCTGGAGGTGGTGGTGCTTGCGTCCGGCTGGGTGCTCGGCGGGGTCGTGGGGGTCGGGACGGTGCTCTACGCGACGGCGATCGGCCCGCTCATCCAGCTGTTCCTGCCGCTGCTGATCGTCGACCTGGGCGAGCGCGGTCGCTACGCTGCGGGGCCGGGTGACGGGGAGCCGGCCGGCTCTGCGAGCTGACGCCGAGGACGGGACTGCTCCATTCTTCTCGCACTCGCCGCCGGAGGTCGTCGAGGAGTGCCTGGCCCACATCGGGCGGATCCTCGGCCCCGACGAGGCCGGCGGCGCTGAGCAGCACGACGAGGGCGACGAGCGGCACGGGCTGACGGCGCGGCTGATGCAGGACTGGGAGCGCAGCCCGCACCGGCAGTCCAAGCTGCGGCTGCGGCACGCCTGAACCGGGCGTCCGAGCAGCACGGGGCCCCGAGGGACCGACGGGTGCCGCAGGGCGAGACGCCGACCCGCCCCGCGGCGCCCTGCGTTACCGTCGCGGCCGTGACGACGGTCCGTCCTGCCCGCACCCGCGACGTGCGCCCCATCCGCAGCCTGGTCGAGCCGCTCGCGCGCACGCGGGTCCTCGTCGCCAAGGAGGCGGTCACCTACTACGAGTCCCTGCAGGAGTTCCGGGTCGCCGAGGACGATGCCGGGCGGGTGGTCGGCTGCGGCGCCCTGCACGTGATGTGGGAGGACGTCGCCGAGGTCCGCACGCTCGCCGTGTCCGCCGACCGCCAGGGCGCCGGCATCGGGCACCTGCTCCTGGCCCAGCTGCTCGACGACGCCCGCGAGCTCGGCGTGGCCCGCGTCTTCTGCCTCACCTTCGAGGTGGCGTTCTTCCGCCGGCACGGCTTCACGCCCATCGACGGGCAGGCGGTCACCCCCGAGGTCTTCGCCGAGCTGCTGCGCTCCTACGACGAGGGCGTTGCGGAGTTCCTCGACCTGGACCGGGTCAAGCCCAACACCCTCGGCAACACCCGCATGCTGCGGGTCCTGTGATCGACGCCCTCACTCCTTCACGGCGCCGGTGAGCATGCCCTCGATGAACTTGCGCTGCAGGAAGAGGTAGACGACCACCACGGGCAGGGCCACCAGGACCGCGCCGGCCGCCAGCAGCGAGACGTCCGAGGAGTGCTGGCCCTGGAAGAACACCAGCCCGAGGGGGACCGTCCGCCGGTCGTCCGAGGTGACCATGACCAGGGCGAGCAGGAACTCGTTCCAGGTCCACATGAACGTGATCACCACGAGCGTCGTGATCGCCGGACGGCCCACGGGCACCAGCACCCGCCACAGCGTCGTCCAGCTGTTCGCGCCGTCGATGCGCGCGGCCTCGACGAGGGTCCGGGGGGCGCTGCTGAAGTACGCGCGCATCCAGAACGTCCCGAACGCGATCGACTGGGCGGTCTGCGGCAGGATCAGCGCCCAGTAGGTGTCCGTCAGCCCCACGCCGCGCAGGTCGTAGTAGAGCGGCACCACGAGCGCCTCCTCGGGCAGGGTCAGCCCGATGAGGAACATGTAGAACAGCACCGTGGAGCCGGGGAACCGCATGGTGCCGAACGCATAGGCCGCGAGCGTCGAGCACAGGGCCGCGGCGACGACCACCGAGACGGCGACGATCACCGACGAGCCGAGGTACTGGCTGAAGTGGCCGCGGGTCCACGCCTCGACGAAGTTGTGCCAGTGCAGGCCGTTCGGCCAGGCGAACCCCGTGGCCAGGGAGCGCTGGTCGGCAAACGCCGTGCTGAGGACGCCGAGGACCGGGGTCAGCGCGACGGCGCTGAAGACGACGAGGATGGCGTAGGTGGCCACCCGCTCCGCCTTGGAGGTCACGCCTCCCTCCCCTCGATGAGCCGCGACACCAGCACGGTCAGGACGAAGATGAGGATCGCCAGGCTCACCCCGATGGCGGCGGCCGAGCCGACCTGACCGGTCTCGAACGCCCGGTGGTAGACCTCGTATGCCGGCACGGACGTCGCGTTCTGCGGCCCGCCCCCCGTGGTGACGTAGATGAGGTCGAAGTTGCGCAGCCCCGCCACGATGGTCAGCGTCGCCGCCACCGCGATCTCCGGCCGCAGGCCCGGCAGGGTCACGGCGAGGAACTCCCGGACGGGGCCGCAGCCGTCCAGCTTGGCCGCCTCGTACAGCTCCCGCGGGATCCGCTGGACGCCGGACAGGAACAGCACCATCGCGAGGCCGAACTCCACCCAGGTGCCGATGAGCCCCACGGCCGGCAGGGCGAAGGTGAAGTCACCCAGCCAGGCCCTCGCGAGCGCGCCCAGGCCCACGGATTCCAGGACGTTGTTGAGCAGCCCCTGGGGAGCGTAGATCCAGCGCCAGGCGAGCGCGACCACCACCATCGCCAGCACCTGGGGCAGGAACAGCACGGTCCGGAAGAAGGTGAGCCCCCGGACCCGCATCCGCGACATGGTCGCCGCGAGGAGCAGCCCGATGGCGATCGGCAGCAGCGAGTAGAAGATCAGCAGCACGAGGGCGTGCACGAACGGCCCCCGGAAGGTGGGGTCGGTGACGATCGCCGCGTAGTTGCTCCCTCCGGCCCAGGTCGCGACCGAGAGCCCGTCCCAGTTGTAGAGCGAGTACCAGATCGACTGGCCGAACGGGACGAGCACGAAGACGGCGAACAGCGCCACGGCCGGCAGGATGTAGAGGTATCCCACCGCCCTCGGCTCGCCGGGCGACCCGCGTCCGCGGCTCACTGACTGTGGAAGGACGCGTAGTCCGCCTGCAGCTTCTGGGTGAACTGCTTCGGCGTCAGCTTGCCGCCGATGAGTCCCTGCAGGGCCGCGGTGATCGTGTCGTAGAACGTCGGTGTGGAGTAGTCGAGGTAGGGCACGAGGCCGTCGTCCGTGCTCACGGCCTCCCAGCCCCGGACCATCTGGCCCTCGATGCTCGACTGGGGCAGCGACTTCGCCTTCTGGCCGGGGACGGCCGGCAGGTTCCCGGTCTCGGTCATCACGTCGGCCGCGTGCTCGTTCGTGAGGAAGTTGATGTAGGCGGCTGCCACGTCCGGGTGCTTGCTCTTGCTCGTGATCGACAGCGCCAGGCTCTCGCCACCGGTCGTGACGACCGACCCGCCGGCCGTGTCCGGCGGCGTGACCATCAGGCCCAGGTCGTCCTTCATGGTCGGCTCCAGCACGGCCGCCTCCCAGGTGCCGGTGATGAGGTAGACGCCCTGGCCCTTGGCGAACTGCTTGGCGGAGTCGTCGTAGCCGAGCCCGTTGACGCCCTCCGGGAAGTAGCCCTTCTCCGCCCAGTCGGCGAGGGTCTGGGCGGCCTTGACGGTGCCGGAGCCCGTCCACTTCGCGTCACCGGTGCCGAAGACCAGGTTGCGGACCTCCTGCTTGCCGGCGGTCTGGCCCTGGATCACGCCGAAGGTGTGGATCGCCGGCCACTTGTCCAGGTTGCCGAACTGGATCGGCACCTCGCCCTTGGCCTTGATCTTCGGCAGCTGCGCGGTGAAGTCCTGCCACGTCTTCGGGGGCTGCATCCCGAGCTGCTGCAGCTTGGCCTTGTTGTAGTAGATGCCAACGTACTCGCCCATCTGGGACAGCCCGTAGAGCGTGCCCTCCCCGAAGTGCTCGGCGTCGTCGGACACCCGGTTCAGGTCGAGCAGGGTCTTCGGGTAGCGGTCCGCCCAGCCGTACTTCTCGGCGTAGGGTTCCAACGGCGTCAGCATGCCGGCCTTCACGAACGTGACCATGTCGCCGTAGCCCTGGTTCGCCTCCACCACGTCCGGCGGGTTCTCGCCGGACAGCGCGAGCTTGAGCGTGGTCTTCAGGTCCGAGAAGCTCTTGGCCGTCCGGTCGATGGTGACGTTGGGGTACTTGTCCTGGAACTGCTTGTTCAGCCGGGTGATCTCGGCGTTCTGGCCGCCCCGGACCTCTTGGTCCCACACGCGCAGCGTCACCTTCCCCGCGTCGGCCGGGTCCGTGGAGATGCTGCTGGCCGGCCGGCTGGACTGCGAGGGAGCGGCACCACTGCTCCCGGGCGGCGAGCAGGCGGCGGCTGCCAGCCCAGCCGTCACGGTGAGGCAGGTCAGGGACAGCAGGGACGACATACGGCGGGGGGATCGGCGCACGGGCAGTCTCCTTGGTGTCAGCGGCTTCTGGGGCCGCGGTGGGGAGGGAACGGCGCCGGCCGTGCGGGCGCGACGTCAGTGTGGTCGATGTCGGCGAGGCGCGCCACGGTGGCCTGCGCGCGGCGGACGCTGGCGAGCGGCGTCGGCGGCGTGACCTCGTCGAGGAAGCGGTACCGGCGCAGCAGGGAGGCGTGGTAGGCGTCCTGAGGGCCCGCCTTCCTGGTGCATGCCCACCAGTCGCTGATGTCCCCCCAGCCCGGCGCGGCGAGGGAGCCGCCGAACTGCTGGACGGCGAGCGCCGAGCACACCCCGGCGAACGCGAGCCGGTCACCGAGCGGCCACCCGCGCAGGGTGCCGAGGACGATCGCCGCGCCGAAGACGTCTCCGGCGCCGGTCGAGTCCAGGGCCTTGACCCGCACGGCGGGGACATGGGCCTCCTCGCCGGTCTCGGAGTCGATCGCCATCGCCCCCTCGGCGCCGTTGGTCACGACGGCGAGGGGCACGAGGTCGGCCAGGGCGTAGAGGGCGTCCTTGGCGTTGTCGCAGCGGGTGTAGGCCATCGCCTCGGTGGCGTTCGGCATGAAGGCGTGGCAGGCCGCCAGCTGCTCGAGCAGGGCCGGCGACCACCGTTCGCTGGGGTCCCAGCCGACGTCGGCGAAGATCTTCGTGCCCCCCGCGCGCGCCGCGTCGACCCACGTGGGTGAGTGCTCGTCGGTGATCGGCTCGCTCTCCTTGAGGTCCACGATCGCGGCCCGTGCCGGCGGGGGCGTCCCGATCAGCTCGGCGACCGGCACCGGCGGGGCGTGGCCGTGGGTGACCATGGCCCGGTCGCCGGGGGTCGCCATGGAGACCGTGACGGGGGAGTGCCAGTGCTCGAACCGCCGGGAGTGGCTCAGGTCGATGCGCTCCTGCTCCTCCAGCGTGCGCCAGCAGAAGTCCCCGTAGTCGTCGTCGCCGAAGGCGGCGGCCAGCGACGTGGACAGCCCGAGCCGGCTGGTCGCGCTCGCGAGGTTGGCGATGCCGCCCGGGCACGAGCCCATGCCCTCGGCCCAGATCTCGGTGCCCCCGGTGGGCAGGGAACCCAGCCCGGTGAAGATGATGTCGAGGAACACCGTCCCGTGGACGAACACGTCGAAGTCGCGCCCGCCGTCGGTGCCGGTCGACGCCGGACCGGTCGCCGTCCCCTCGCGCGCACTCACGTCCGTCACGCTAGTACCGTCGCCGTGTCAGGAGCGAGAGGTGTCGGGGTGGTGTTCAGGTGCGGCTGGTGATCCTCGGCGGCGGGGGCTTCCGGGTGCCCTTGGTGCACGGCGCGCTGCTGCGCGACGCCCTCGCCGGCCACGAGCCGCGCGTCACCGAGGTCGTCCTGTATGACGAGAGCCCGGGCCGGCTGCACGCGGTCACCCGGGTGCTCGAGCAGATGGCACGGTCCGACGGGTACGCCCCGGCCGAGGGGCCGACGGTGCGGAGCACCACGGACCTGGACCAGGCCCTCAGCGGCGCCGAATTCGTCTTCTCCGCGATCCGGGTCGGCGGGCTGCGCGGACGGACCTGTGACGAGCGCGTGGCGCTCGAGCTCGGGGTGCTCGGGCAGGAGACGACCGGTCCCGGCGGGATCGCCTACGCACTGCGCACGATCCCGGTGGCGCGCCGGGTCGCCGAGCGGGTGCGCGCGTGCTGCCCGGACGCCTGGGTCATCAACTTCACCAACCCGGCCGGCATGGTGACCGAGGCGATGCAGCAGGTCCTCGGGGACCGGGTCGTGGGCATCTGCGACTCGCCGATCGCCATGGTGCGCCGGGTCGCCCGCGCCCTCCGGCTCGACCCGGACCGCACCACTCCGGAGTACGTCGGCCTCAACCACCTCGGCTGGCTGCAGGGGCTGCAGCACGACGGGCGCGACGTCCTGCCGGACCTGCTCGGCTCGGACGACGCGCTGCGGCGGGTCGAGGAGGCGCGCCTGTTCGGCACCGAGTGGGTGCGGCTGTTGGGAGCGGTCCCGAACGAGTACCTCTACTACTTCTACTTCGCCCGTGAGGCGGTCGCCTCGATCCTCGCCGCCCCGGGCACCCGAGGGGAGTTCCTGCTGCGTCAGCAGGAGGGCTTCTACGAGCGGACGGCCGCCGACCCGGACGGCGCCTGGGCCGCGTGGCAGCGGGTGCGCCGGGAGCGGGACGAGACCTACATGCAGGAGAGCCGCGACGAGCGGTCCGCGGGGGAGCGGGACGAGGAGGACCTGCAGGGCGGCGGCTACGAGGGCGTCGCGCTCGCGCTGATGGGGGCGATCGCCCGGGGTGAACGGTCCACGATGATCCTCGACGTTCGCAACGGGTCCGCGGTCGCCGGCCTGCCCGCCGACGCGGTGGTCGAGGTGCCGTGCGCGGTGAGCGCCTCCGGTCCTCGGCCGCTGACCACCCGGCCCCTTCCCGGTGCCCAGCTGGGTCTGCTGCAGCAGGTGAAGGCCGTCGAGCAGCTCACCATCCGGGCGGCGGCCACCGGCTCGCGCGCGCTCGCCCTCGAGGCGTTCGGGCTGCACCCGCTGGTCGACTCGTTCACCACCGCACGGTCGCTGCTCGACGGCTACCTGGAGCGGATCCCCGAGGTGGCCGCGGCCCTCCCGAATGCCTGAGGTCGGGCGTGCCCCGACGCCGGTGATCGCGCCGGCAGTAGCCTGCCGGGCATGAGCTCACCCGACTACATCATCGTGATGGGCGTCTCCGGCTCGGGGAAGACGACCGTGGCCGAGGGCATCGCCGAGCAGATGGGCTGGGAGTTCGCCGAGGGCGACGACTTCCACCCCGAGGCCAACGTGCAGAAGATGGCGTCGGGGACGCCGCTCACCGACGAGGACCGCTGGCCGTGGCTGCGGATCATCGGCGAGTGGATCGACGGCCGGGAGAAGGCCGGCGCGAGCGCGGTGATCACCTGCTCGGCGCTGCGCCGCGTCTACCGCGACCTGCTGCGGGAGGGGCGCCCGGGCGTGCGCTTCTGCCACGTCGAGGCGAGCGAGGACCTGATCGCCGATCGGCTCTCGCACCGCACCGGCCACTACATGCCCCCGTCGCTGCTGCCGAGCCAGCTCGCGACCCTCGAGCCGCTGCAGCCGGACGAGCCGGGCGTCGTCGTGTCGGCCAAGGACACCCCCGAGGAGGTCGTGCGGGCCGCGCTCGCGGCGCTCGACCTGCAGCCGGGGTCCGGCGGCGCCTGAGGGAACGGTCCGACCCGGACGGCGCGACTGCCCGCACGGCCCGCTGCCGTCACGGCAGGGCGTAGCGGCCGTCCTCGAGCGGGTCGACCAGCCCGTCGGCGACCAGTCCGTCCAGGCACCGCTCACGCTGGGCCGGGTCGGTGGTCCATGCGCCCCGCAGCTGCTCGCCCGGCACCGGGTCGGGGGACTCCCGCAGGACGGCCAGCAGCCGTCCCCGCACCTGCCGGTCCGTGCCCGCCCACCGCTGCGCTCGCTTCACCGGTCCCTCGTATGCCGGCCGCCCCGCTGCCTGCCACGCGCACCGCTCGCGGAGCGGGCAGTCGCCGCAGCGCGGTGACCGTGCGGTGCAGACCAGGGCACCGAGCTCCATGACACCCACGTTCCACCGGCGCGCCCGCTGCGGGTCCTGCGGCAGCAGGTCCTCGGCGAGCTCGCGCTCGGCCCGGTTGAGGGCCGGAGCCGCCTCGCCCGCCCCCGAGACGGCCCGCGCGTGCACGCGCCGCACGTTCGTGTCGACGACCGGGCAGCGCAGGCCGAAGGCGAAGCTCGCGACGGCGGCCGCGGTGTAGCCGCCGACGCCGGGCAGGGCCAGCAGCTCGTCCAGGGCGTCGGGCACCCGCCCGGTGTGCCGCTCGACCATCGCGACCGCCGCCTCGTGCAGCCGCAGGGCACGCCTCGGGTAGCCGAGCCGCCCCCAGGCACGCACTGCCTCCCCGGGGGCCGCCGCGGCGAGGTCCGCCGGCTCGGGCCAGCGCTCCATCCACTCCCGCCAGACCGGTTCGACGCGGGCGACCGGTGTCTGCTGGAGCATCACCTCGGAGACGAAGACGCCCCAGGGCGTGGCACCCGGGGCGCGCCAGGGCAGGTCCCGTGCGTGGGCGGCATACCAGTCGAGGACGCGGTGGTGGAGGTCGGCGAGGGCTGGGGCCGCCGCGGGAGCCGGGTGCTGCGACGGCACTGCTCAGACGTAGCGCTCGAGGATGCTGGACTCGGCGAGCCGGGAGAGGCCCTCGCGGACCGCGCGGGCACGGCCCTCCCCGACGCCCTCGACCGCCATCAGCTCCTCGAGGCCGGCGGCGAGGAGCTTCTGCAGGCCGCCGAAGTGCTCCACGAGGCGGTCGACGATGGCGCCGGGCAGCCGCGGGACCTTGGACAGCAGCCGGTAGCCGCGCGGGCTCACCGAGGCGTCGATCGCGTCGCCGGCCGCGGGGAAGCCGAGGGCGCGTGCCCCGGCGCCGAGGTCGAGCAGCTCGGCCGAGCTGAGGGCGGCGAGGTTGCGGAGCACGTCGTCGACGGTCGCGACGCTCTTGGCCTGGTCGAGGTAGTCGCGGATCACCAGCTCCCGGTCACCCCCGAGGCCGCCGGTCAGCTCCTCGATCTGCAGGTTCAGCAGCCGGCCGTCGGTGCCGAGCTCGAGCACGTAGTCGGCGATCTCGTCCCGGATGCGCCGGACCATCTCGAGCCGCTGCACCACACTGGCGACGTCGCGGACGGTGACGAGGTCCTCGATCTCCAGCGCGGACAGCGTGCCCGTCACCTCGTCGAGCCGTGACTTGTAGCGCTCCAGGGTCTGCAGCGCCTGGTTGGCCCGCGACAGGACCGCGCTGGAGCCCTCGAGGACGTGGCGGCGGTTGCCGACGTAGAGCGCCACGATCTGCATGGACTGGCTGACCGAGACGACCGGCAGCCCGGTCTGCTTGGCGACGCGCTCGGCGGTGCGGTGGCGGGTGCCGGACTCGCTGGTGTGGATCGAGGGGTCGGGGACCAGCTGGGTCGCCGCCCGGACGATGCGGGTGCCCTCGCGGTCGAGCACGATCGCGCCGTCCATCTTGGCGAGCTCGCGCAGCTGGGTCGCGGAGAACTCCACGTCGAGCGGGAAGCCGCCGGTGCACAGGCTCTCCACGTCGCGATCGTTGCCGAGGACGATGAGCGCGCCGGTCCGACCGCGCAGGATCCGCTCCAGGCCGTCCCGCAGCTCGGTGCCCGGTGCGACGGCGGCCAGGGTGGCACGCAGCAGCTCGTCGTCGCTTCGATCCACGATGTCGGTCCTCAGGTGTCGGGGGCGGTTCCCCCGAGGAACCGCGCGTCGTGTCAGCCCTCGGATTCTAACGGCCGACCTCGCCGACCGACGTCACGATCCGGCTGCGGGGGTGCCACGAGGTCGACGGCCCCGGCCAGGTCGCCCACCTCCACGACCCGCATGCCGTCGGGGACCGGCCCGGAGCCGAGGGACCCGCGCGGGACGATGGCGCGGCGGAAGCCGATGCGGGCCGCCTCGGCGAGCCGGCGCGGGATGCCGGTGACCGCCCGGATCTCACCGGCGAGGCCCACCTCGCCGACGGCGATGGTGCCGCGGGGGAGGGGGCGGTCCTGTACCGACCCCGCCATCGCGAGTGCGGCGGCGAGGTCCGCCGCCGGCTCGGTCAGCGTCACCCCACCGACCGTCGAGACGTAGCAGTCGGACTGGCGCACGGAGACGCCCGCCCGCCGGTCGAGCACCGCGAGCACCATGGCGATCCGGGAGGAGTCGAGCCCGCTGGTCGTCCGCCGTGGCGACGGCGCGCTCGTCGGGGCCAGGAGCGCCTGCACCTCGGCGACCAGCGGCCGCCGGCCCTCGAGGGTGACCGTCACGCACGTCCCCGGGACGACCAGGTCCCGGCTGGTGAGGAACAGGCCGCTCGGGTCGGGCAGCCCCACGATCCCCACGTCGGACAGGTCGAAGCACCCGACCTCGTCGGTCGGTCCGTAGCGGTTCTTCACCGCCCGCACGAGCCGCAGTCGGGAGTGCCGGTCGCCCTCGAACTGCACGACGACGTCGACGAGGTGCTCGAGCACCCGTGGCCCCGCGATGGACCCGTCCTTGGTGACGTGGCCGACGAGGAGCACGCTGATGCCGCGCGCCTTGGCGACCTGGATCAGCGAAGCGGCCACCTCGCGGACCTGCGAGACGTTGCCGGCGGCGCCCTCGACGTCGTTGCTGGAGATCGTCTGCACCGAGTCGACGACCAGCAGGTCCGGCTGCACCTCGTCGACCTGCCCCAGCACCGTGGCGAGGTCGGTCTCGGCGGCCAGGTAGAGGCTGCGGGCCATGGCCTCGATGCGCTCCGCCCGCACCCGCACCTGCGCGGCCGACTCCTCACCGCTGACGTAGAGCACGCTGCCGCCGGCCCGGCTCGCCCGGGCCGCCACGTCGAGCAGCAGGGTCGACTTGCCGATGCCGGGCTCGCCGGCGAACAGCACCACGGCCCCCGGCACGAGGCCGCCGCCGAGCACCCGGTCGAGCTCGCTCACCCCGGTCGAGCGTGCCTCGGCCCGACGGGCGTCGACCTCACCGATCGGGATGGCGGGACGCTCCACGCTCGCGGCCGCCGTGGTCCGCACCACCACCGAGCCCACCTCGCTGACCGTGCCCCAGGCCTGGCACTCCCCGCACCGGCCGACCCACTTGACGGTCGCCCACCCGCACTCGGAGCAGCGGTAGCCCGCCCCGCGCGCCCTGCCCGTCGTCCTCGAAGCCATGGCGAGCAACCTACGGGGCCGCTCCGACAGCCCGGACGGCGCACCACGGCGGGCCCGAGGTCGCGGGCGGCACCGGCAGGGGCGAGGGTTCGGGTCGCGAGGGCGCCGCGCATACTGCGGGGTGATGGCCCGTCGCAGCTTGTCCTCCCGACGCTCGTCCTCCCGGCGACGCCCGGCCGCGCTGGCCTGCACCGCTGCGGCCGCGGCGCTCCTGGCCGGCTGCGGCGCGGGCGGCGGCGGCTCGGCGGCACCCTCGTCCTCGACCGGACCCGGTGCCCGGATCGGCACCCGGCTCGACCAGCCCCTGCGCCAGGCGCTCCTGGAGCTGCCCTTCACGAATGCCGAGGGCAAGCAGGTCCGCCTCAACCAGTTCCGCGGCAAGGTCCTGGTGGTCTCCGACTCGATGACGCTGTGCCAGGAGACGTGCCCGCTCGACACGGCGACCGTGGTGCAGGCCGCACGGGACGCGGAGCGGGCCGGTCTCGGGGACCGCGTCGAGTTCGTGAGCCTCAGCGTCGACCCGAAGCGGGACACCCGGGCGCAGGTCGCGGCCTACCGCAAGCTCTTCCCGAAGCCTCCCGAGAACTGGATGGTCCTGACCGGCAGGCCCTCCGTCGTCGACCGGTTCTGGGACGCCCTCGGGGTGTGGCGCCAGAAGACCGCCGAGAGCAAGGTCCACGAGGCCGGTCCCACACCACGGAACTGGCGCACGGGGGAGAAGCTGACCTACGACGTGGCGCACTCCGACGAGGTGTTCTTCCTCGACCGCAGGCAGCACGAGCGGTTCATCCTCGAGGGGCCGCCGCACGTCACCGACCCGTCGCTGCTGCCGAAGCGCCTGCGGGGCTTCCTCAACGACGAGGGGCGCGACAACCTGGCCCACCCCGCCCAGAGCGCGTGGACCGAGGAGCAGGCGCTGCGGGTGGTCGGGTGGCTGACCGGGCACCACCTCTCCTGACCCCCCCCGCCGGTGCTCACGTGGTCGCGCCGAGCGAGTCGGCGATGACCGCGCGGAGCCGGCGGGCGAGGTCGTCCCGGGCGGCTTCCGACACCCGCTGGGGGACCGGCGCGCCGAGCAGGCCGAACACCCGCGGGCCGCGGCGGTCCTCGGGCAGGTCCGCCGGCCGGGGCACGACGTGGAAGTGCGTGTGGGCGAAGCCTGCTGCCTCGGCGAACTGCGCCACGTACGTCTTGGTGCACCCGGTGACCGTCTCGAGCGCGGCGCTGGCCGCGACGAGCAGCGTTCCCAGCTCTGCGGCCTCGGCCCGGCCGTGCTCGGCGATCCGGGTCACGTGCCGGCGGGGGACGAGGACGAGCCAGCCCGGGAGGGCGGTGTCGAAGGCGTGGGAGAGGCGCCAGTGCTCGCCCACCCACACCCGTTCCCGATCCGGGGCGTCGTCGAGGGCGTTCTCCGTCGCGCAGGTGTAGCAGTCCGTCATGCCGCCAGCCTCGCAGGTCCCCGCCCGAACGGCGGGGTCAGAATCGCCGCCACCAGAGGTTGACCGCGTAGTCCACGCCCGTCCCGTCGTGGTGGGCGAGGGCCCACTCGGCGGTCTCCGGGGGGAACTCGATCCGCACCACCTGCTCGAAGTCGGCGCGCGAGCCGAACGCCCACCGGATCTGCAGCGGCTCGCGCTGCCAGCCCCGCCGCGTCCAGAAGCGTTGCACGGCCAGGGGGTCGTATGCCGGCCACGCCCGCCGGAACCAGCTCCCGAACGTCGAGCGGGTGGCGTCGTTGTCGATGACGAACGCGGTCCCGCCCGTTGTGACCACCCGGTCCAGCTCCGCCAGCCCGGGCTCGCAGCCGGGCCCGAAGAAGTAGGCCCAGCGCACGTGCACGACGTCCACGGAGTGGTCCGGCAGCGGGATCGACTGGGCCGCCCCCTCCAGCACGTCGACGTTGCCGAGCCGGGTCCCGGCGACCCGTTCGCGCGCCCGCTGCACGAGCGGCGGGTGCGGCTCCACCCCGACCACCCGGGTGGCGTCGGTGGCGAACGCCGGCAGGTGGAAGCCGGATCCGCAGCCGAGGTCCAGCACCCGCCGGTCCTGCCAGTCGTGGACCCGACGTATCGCCGCGAGCAGCACCCCGTCCGGGTCGGCGCCGCGGTTCTCGAGCTCGTAGACGTCGGGGGTGTTCCAGATGTTGGGGGAGGGGACGGCGTGCGTCACGTCTTGCGCTTCCGGCCGCCCGTGCCCCGGCCCCGGGGCGGGGTGGCCGGCTCGGCGGCGGACCGGCGGGCGTGCCGGTGCTCCTTCTCGGCCTGTCGGGTCGCCGGGTGCACGAGCAGGGGGAGCATCGTGCGGCCCCCGGCCTTGCGGGCCGACCGCACGGTCAGCAGGTGCAGCTCGCAGTGGGCGACCAGCACGTCGTACGCCGCCTTGCCCATCAGCTCGGTGAGCTCGGGGCCGTTGCTGCGGAACAGCGGCTCCCGCCCGACGTGGGCCTCGCTGTTCGCCGAGCAGTACCAGTCCAGGTCGTGCCCGCCCGGTCCCCAGCCGCTGCGCTCGTACTCGCCGATGGTGACCTCGAGGTAGGACGTCTCGTCCGGCAGCTCGACGGTGCGGTAGGTGCGCCGGATGGGCAGCTGCCAGCAGACGTCCGGCTTCTGGGTGTGCGGCTCGAGCCCC
>DASSKF010000170.1:0-15759 GCA_035690725.1 Segeticoccus sp. | reverse complement strand
GCCCGCCGTCTCGGCGAACCTCACGTGCTGCCTCCCATCCGGACTTTCACCGTCGGTCCTGGAGTTCCACCAGGTCAACCGGCCGCTGGCTGCGGTCGGGTCGCGGACTGTCACCGCCGGTTCGGAATTGCACCGACCCCGGAGCACGTACCCCTCCAGTATGCCACCGTCGCGCACCGCGGGCCCGCGGGGGACCGGGCCGTCTCGCTCAGTGGGCGCCGGCCGACACCAGCGCGCGCAGGTCGTCGACCGCAGCGGCCGCGTCGTCCGCGCCGTAGACGGCCGAGCCGGCGACGAAGACGTCCGCCCCCGCCTCCGCGCACTGCTCGATGGTCGAGGCGGACACGCCGCCGTCGACCTGCACCCAGATCTCCCCGCCGTGGCGGCGGATCGCCTCGCGCACCTCGCGCACCTTCGGCATCTGGTCGGCCATGAAGCCCTGCCCGCCGAACCCGGGCTCCACCGTCATCACCAGGACCATGTCGAGCTCGGGCAGCAGGTCGGCATACGGCGCGAAGGGGGTGCCCGGCTTGACGGCCATCCCGGCGCGGGCACCGGTGCCGCGCAGGTTCCGGGCGAGCGCCCGCGGGTCGCCGGCCGCCTCCACGTGGAAGGTGACGCTGCGCGCCCCCGCATCGGCGTACTGCGGTGCCCACCGGTCCGGGTCGTCGATCATCAGGTGGCAGTCCATCGGGATCGGCGTGACGCGGGCGAGG
The DNA here is from genome assembly GCA_035690725.1 of Segeticoccus sp. Classification (GTDB taxonomy): domain Bacteria; phylum Actinomycetota; class Actinomycetes; order Actinomycetales; family Dermatophilaceae; genus DASSKF01. The sequence continues at coordinate 15,043 of DASSKF010000170.1, read as the reverse complement.
GCCTCGACGACCGGCAGACCGATCGTCAGGTTGGGCACGAAGTGGCCGTCCATGACGTCCACGTGCGCCCAGTCGGCGTTGCTGATCCGGTCCAGCTCCCGCTCGAGGTTGGCGAAGTCGGCGGACAGGATGCTCGGTGAGATCTGCACGGCCGTCACCCTAGAGCCTGCGCAGCAGCGCGAAGAACATGGCGTCGGTGCCGTGCACGTGCGGCCACAGCTGCACGAACGGCCCGTCGCCGAGGCCGGTCACCGGGTCGCCGGCGGCGTCCCGGAACAGCGGGCGGGCGTCCTCGACGCGCACGTCCTGGCGCCGCTTGGTGACGTCACCCACCACCAGGGTGGTCTCGACCGGGTGCGGGCTGCAGGTGGCGTAGCCGACGACCCCGCCCGGCCGGGTCGCGTCCAGGGCCGAGGCGAGCAGCTCGCGCTGCAGGGTCCCGAGGGAGGCCAGGTCCGCCGGCGTGCGCCGCCATCTGGCCTCCGGGCGCCGGCGAAGTGCCCCCAGCCCGGTGCAGGGCGCGTCCAGCAGGACGCGGTCGTAGGTCGCCGGCTCCTCGCCCCCGACCTCGCGGCCGTCCCCCACGGTGACGCTCCCCCGGGCACCGGCCCGGATGCCGGCCGCGAGGGTCCGCTCGACCAGCTCGGCCCGGTGCCTGCTCACGTCGTTGGCCCGCAGGGTGGCGCCCTGCTCCCGGGCGGCGGCCAGCAGCAGGCCTGCCTTCCCGCCCGGTCCGGCACACAGGTCCAGCCACTGCGGCTCCGCGCGCGGCTCGACCTCGGCCGCCGCCAGGGCGAGGGCCACGAGCTGGGACCCCTCGTCCTGCACCGCCGCCCGGCCCTCCCGGACGGCGGCCAGCGAGCCGGGGTCACCGGCGCCGAGGATCGCGCCGACGGGCGACAGCGGCGACGCCGTGGCACCGGCCGCGACGAGCTCGGCGACGTCGGCGAGGCCGGGCCGCGCGGCGAGGGACACCGCGGCGGGGGTGTTGTCCGCCCGCAGCAGCGCGCGCAGCTCCTCGTCGACGGTGTCGGCAGCCGCCGCACCGTGCCCGAGGAGCGCGCCGCGCAGCGCGCGGACGATCCACTCGGGGTGGGACTCCACGACGGCGAGCCGGGCGACCCGCCCGTCGCGCAGCGCTTCGGCGGTATGTCCCTCCCCCTCGACCGGTGGGGCGACGACATCGAGCCACTCGGCAAGGGTGCGTTCGCTGACCCGGCGCAGCACGGCGTTGACGAACCCGCTGGCTCCGGCGCCGTTGACCTGCCGGGCGAGCGCGACGGTCTCGTTGACGGCGGCGTGGCGGTCCACGCGCATGCCGAGCAGCTGGTGGGCACCGAGCCGCAGGGTGTCGAGGACGTTGTCGTCGATGCGGCTCTGCGGCCTCCCCGCAGCACGGGCGACGATCGCGTCATACCGACCCCGCAGGCGGGTCGTGCCGTACGTGAGCTCGGTCGCGAAGCCGGCGTCCCGACCGTGGATCCGGTGCTCGCGCAACACTTTCGGCAGCTCCAGGTTGGCGAAGGCACCGTCCTCGGCGATGCGTCGCAGCACGGTGTAGGCCGCGAGCCGCGCCGGGTCGGCCCGACGGGACCGCTCGGAGGGGCGCTGGGTCGAGCGCTGGCCGCGGGAGGGGCGCTGGGTCGAGCGCTGGCCGCGGGAGGGGCGCCGGCGCTCAGCCACCGAGCCGCTCCCCCGGAGCGACCCGCACGCCGCGGGCCCAGTCCTCGGCCGGCATCGCCCGCTTGCCGTGCGGTTGGACGGTCCCCAGCCGCACCAGGCCGGACACGGTGCCGACGTGAACGTCCCGCCTCAGCACGACCAGCTCGCCCGGGGCGGTGGAGGGCACGTCCTCCTCGAGGCCGTCGTGGCCGGGCCGGCCGGCGGGGGTGACCGGCCACACCTTGAGGCGGTCGCCGCGGAACGTGGTCCACGCCCCGGGAGCGGGCGTGCAGGCTCGGACCTGCCGGTCGACGGCCACCGCCGGCGCCGTCCAGCGGATCTCGGCGTCGGCGGAGGTGACCTTCGGTGCGTGGGACACCCCGTCGGACGGCTGCGGCCGCGCCGTCAGCTCACCACTCTCCAGCCCGTCCAGGCTGGCGACGAGCAGTCCCGCACCGGCGTCGGCGAGCCGCTCCAGCAGGTCGCCGGCGGTGTCGGTCGGCCGGACCGCCTCCGTCATCACGCCGAGGACCGGTCCGGTGTCGAGCCCCTCCTCGATGAGGAAGGTGGTGGCGCCGGTCACCCCGTCGCCGGCCATGAGCGCGCGCTGCACGGGGGCGGCGCCGCGCCACGCGGGCAGCAACGAGAAGTGCAGGTTCACCCAGCCGTGCACAGGGATCGCCAGGGCGTCGGGCGGGATGAGGGCGCCGTACGCGACGACCGGGCACGCGTCCGGGGCGAGCTCGCGCAGCCGGTCCTGGAACTGGGGCTCACCCGGTCGCCGCGGGGTGAGCACCTCGAGCCCCGCCTCCCGCGCGCGCTCCGTGACCGGTGAGGGGACGAGGTGCCGTCCCCGTCCCGCCGGGGCGTCCGGGCGCGTGACGACGGCGACGACCTCGTGCCGCGAACCCAGCAGCGCCTCGAGGCTCGGGAGGGCGACCTCCGGTGTGCCGGCGAAGACGACGCGCACCGCTCACATCCCCAGACCGTGGGTCCGGTGCGGGCTGAGCTTCACCGTCGGGCGCGGCGCACCAGCCCACTCGGCGTCGCGGATCGCCTTCATGGCGAGCTTGCGCTGCTCCCGGTCGAGCCGGTCGATGAACAGGATCCCGTCCAGGTGGTCGGTCTCGTGCTGGATGCACCGGGCCAGCAGGTCCGAGCCCTCGATGGTGACCGGCTCACCGAACTGGTTCATGCCGCGGGCGACGACGGTCAGCGCGCGGCGGGTGTCGGCGTAGATCCCCGGGAAGGACAGGCACCCCTCCTCCCCGTCCTGCGTCTCCTCCGACAGGCGCAGCTCGGGGTTGACCAGGTGGCCGACCTCGCCGTCGACGAACCAGGTGAACACCCGCAGCCCGACGCCGAGCTGCGGGGCGGCGAGGCCGGCGCCGGGCGCGTCCATCATCGTGTCGGTCAGGTCCTGCACCAGCCGGCGCAGCTCCCGGTCGAACACGGTGACGGGCGTGGCCGGCGTGCGCAGCACCGGGTCACCGAACAGGCGGATGTCCTTGACCGACATGGCGTCCTCGGGTCGACGGGGCGGGCGGCCGGGGTTCCGCGCGGGTTCCGGCTCCCCCGAGTCTAGGTGGCGATGAGGGGCAGCCCGCGCACGCGCAGGTCCTCGCGCAGGTGCCCGGTGTCGGTGAACAGGATCGCGTCCAGCCCCGCCTCCGCCGCGGACTGCACGTTGGCCGGGCTGTCGTCGATGAAGACGCAGTCCTCGAGCCCGCCCGCGTGCCGGACGCGCCGCTCGAGCACCGTCCAGATCCGCGGATCCGGCTTGGCGACGCCCTCCTCACCGGAGACCACGATGTCGTCGAACAGGTCGAGGAACTCGAAGCGGTCGAGCGCGACCGGGAACAGGCCCTCGGACCAGTTGGTCAGCGCGAACAGCGGCACCTCGGCCTCGTGCAGCTCGCGCAGGATCCGGACCGTGTCGTCGATCGCGCCCAGCAGCGACGCCCCGAAGTTCTGCCGGTATGCCCGGATGGCCGTCTCCCAGCCCGGGTGCGCCCGGACAGCGGCCTCCTCGGCCTCCTCCCAGGGCCGGCCCTCGTCCTGCCGGTGGTTCCAGGCGTAGAAGTCGAAGTCGCTGCCCTGCCGGTCCCGGTCGAGGAACCGGCGCGCCTGCTCCTCGCCCACCGCCGCGGCGATCGCGGGCAGCGGGTCCCACCGGATCAGGACGTTGCCGAGGTCGAAGACGACGGCGTCCACCGGCGTGGGCGCGAGGTCGGGGTCGGCCAGCTCCGGCGAGTGGGCCAGCTCAGGGTCGGACGCACGTGCGTTGCGGTGGGTGGCGGCCATGGTCACGACCCTACGAGTGGCCCCCGCCGCGCCGGTGACCCGCCCCGACCCGCGGATCCTCGACCGAACACCTCGGCCGAGAGCGCACCCGGCCGTCCCGGCCGAGATCGGTCGCGGAAGCCGTGTCCGGTCGGAAGGAGAGCCGGGCGGGAGACCGTTGGTCAACCGGCGACGGGGCGGGAGCGGTGCTGGTGCAGCTCCATCGTGCAGCACTTCACGCTGCCGCCGGCCTTGAGCAGCTCGGACAGCTCGATCGGCACCGGCTGGTAGCCGCGCTCGCGCAGCTGCCCGGCCAGGTCGTGCGCCGCGGTCGGCAGCAGGACGTGGTAGTTGTCCGACACGGCGTTGAGCCCGAGCACCGCCGCATCCGCCTCGGTCGCGATGACCGCCTCCGGGAACAGCGACGCGAGCAGGTCCTGCCCCTCGGCGTCGAAGGCCTCCGGGAAGTAGGCGATGTTGTGGTCGTCGAGCACCGCCACGGCGGTGTCGAGGTGGTAGTAGCGGGGGTCGACCAGGGTGAGCGAGACGACCGGCCGGCCGAAGACCTCCTCCACCTGGCGGTGGGCCGGGGGGCGGGTGCGGAACCCGGTGCCGGCGAGCACGGTGTCACCGACGACGAGGAAGTCGCCCTCACCCTCGTTGACGTGGTCCGGGGTGACGAAGGTCGTGACACCCGAGGTCTGCTCGAGCTTGTGCCGGTAGGCCGCGGCCTCCGGGCGTCGCTCGGCGTGCGCGAAGGACGCGCCCAGGGCACGGTCGCCGATCACGAGGGCGCCGTTGGCCGCGAAGACCATGTCGGGCAGCCCCGGCTCGGGCTCGATGACCTCGACCTCGTGGCCGAGGTCCAGGTAGGCCTGGCGCAGCGACTCCCACTGGGCGTTCGCCGCCTCGACGTCCACGGGCAGTCCCGGGTCCATCCACGGGTTGATCGCGTAGCCCACCTCGAAGTGGCGAGGAGGGCACATGAGGTAGCGGCGGGCGCGCGGGCTGCGCGGGGCGGCGGGCTCAGGGGCGGCGGCGGGCGTGGGCGCAGCCGGGTCGATGACGCTCAATCAGACCTCCTTGACGTCGGGCCGTGACAGGGCAGGGCAGGCCGAACGGTGAACCGTTGTGTGGGTGCCTCCCGGGCGGCGCCGGGCCCTTTCGGGCGGGCAGGCCGTGGAACCTCGGGTCGACAGCAGCACGGTAACAGAGCAGCGTCCCGCCGAGCAGGTCACTCGCCGCAGCAGCCGCCGTGCCCGTGCGCCGGTCCCGACCGTCCGGTGAGGGAGGTCACCCCAGCGCGTGCTGCGGGTCGACGCGCACGGTGACCGGCTCGGTGGCGCGGCGGGCGCTGCGCACCGCCCGCAGGGCCGCGAGCGCCTCGGCCACCTCGTCCCCGACCGGCAGCGGCGCCCGCAGCAGCACCTGCTGGTCCTCCTCCGTGCGGGGCTCGTCGTCGGGCCGCCCGCGCTGCCGGCGCCGGGTCCCGCGGGACGCGGCGGGAGCGGGCATCGGCCCGAGCCGCTCGACGCCCTCGGGCAGCGCCGCGTCCGCGAGCGCGTCGCGGACCGCGGTCCGGGAACCGGTCACCTGGGCCATCCACACCGTCGGGGGCAGGCCGAGCTCGCCCCGCTCGGCGAGCTCGCGGCCGGCGAACCAGCCGGGGTCCCACCGCACCAGGGTCTCCACCGCCGGCAGCGTGGTGTGCTGGGGCACCCCACACAGCACGACCCGGCCGCCGTCCGGAGCCGGCCGCACCAGGGCACCGGCGTTGAGCCAGCGGCGCACCGCCTCCTCCCCCGCGTCGAGTGCCGGGCGGTCCAGCAGCGCCCACGCGTCGAGCAGCAGCGCCGCGGCGTAGCCGCCGTCGACCACCGGCTCCGCTCCCGGGGTGGCGATCACCAGCGCCGGCTCGCGCCCGACCGCGTCGAGCACCTGGCCGCCACCCGAGGTGTGGACGGGGACGCAGGGGAAGGCGCGGCCGAGCTCCTCGGCGGTCCGCCGGGCCCCGACCGTCGTGGAGCGCAGCGTCTGGCCCTCGCACTCCGCGCAGACGAACCGCCGGACCTGCCGCCCACACCACCGGCACTGTGGGGGCGCCCCGGGGCCGGGCAGCGCGAGGGGCCCGTGGCACTCCGGGCAGCGGGCCCGCTCCCGGCAGGCCTGGCAGGACAGGGCCGGGAGGTAGCCGCGCCGGGGGACCTGCACCAGCACCGGGCCCTGCTCCAGCGCCCGCTTGGCGGTGCGCCACGCGACCGAGGGCAGGTGCGCGCTGGCCGCCGCGGGGTCGCGCTCCTGCTCGCGGCCCTCGCCGGCGATCGTGACCCGCGGCGCCGCCCGTCGCCGGGCGGCGCCGGGCAGCTCGATCGGGTGCAGGCGGCCGGCGTCGAGCCACTGCTGGACCGGTACCGAGCGCGCGAAGCCGCCCACGAGCAGTGCGGCGCCCTCCTGCGCGGCGCGCAGCGAGAGCACCTCGCGGACGTGCGGGTAGGGCGCCCGCGGCTCGACGTGCAGGTCGTCACCGTCGTCCCACCACACGACCAGGCCGGGGTCCCGCACCGGGACGAACGCCGCCGCGCGGGTCCCGACCACGCACCGTACGTGCCCGCGCAGTGCCTTCAGCCAGGCGGTGTAGCGGGCCTGCGGGCCCTGGTCGGCGGTGAGCCGCACGTGCCGGCCCTTGCCGAGGCGGGCGGCCAGGGCGGCGTCGACCCGCACGACGTCGCGGTGGTCCGGGACCACGATGACGACGCCGCGGCCGGCCTCCAGGGTGGCCGCGGCCAGGGCAGCGAGGGCTGCCGGCCAGTCCAGCTCGACCTCGCCGGTGGGCGCGGCGAGCCATGCGGCGGCCGGCGCCTCCCCCGCCGCCACCCGGCGCAGGAAGGCCGGTCCAGCCGGGTGGCCCTCCCACGGTCCCGGGGGCGCCGGCCCCTGCGCACTCGGACCCGCCTCCGAGGAGGTGCGCCGGGAGGTGGCTGCGGCGGCTCCGTCCCCGGCCGGCTCCTGCGGGAGGTTGCGCTCGGCGGTGGCGTGCCGCGGCGGCACGGCCAGGCGCAGCACGTCGCTGAGCGTGCCGGCGTACCGCCGGGCGACGGCACGGCACAGGCGCAGCAGCGCGGGGGTGAGCACCGGCTCGGGGCTGACCACCCTGCGCACCGGGGCGAGCCGGCCCGCGTGCTCGGCCTCGGCGCGGCGCTCGACGACGAACCCGTCGACGTCCTGCCCGGAGAAGCGGACCTTGACCCGGACACCGGGGACGCACGTGTCGGCCAGCTCGGCGGGCACGAGGTACTCGAACGGCCGGTCGAGGTGCGGCAGGCCGATGTCGACGACCACGACGGCGACCGGGTCCGCCGCGGCGACGTCGGGGGCCGGGACGCGGCCGGAGCGCCGGGTGCCGGACCGCGCGGCGGTCCGCAGCAGCGCCAGCTGCTCACCGCTGGCCGGGTTCCCCTCCGAACTCATGCCCAAGACCTATCGCGGCCGACCGACAGCCTGCGGGGTCGCCCACCGCTCGGCCACCCCGGGGTGCAGCACCGGTGGCCTCGGCCGCCCCGGACGCGGCTCAGCCGACGGCCGTCTTGAGCTGGTCGACGCGGTCGAGCCGCTCCCACGGGAACGGGTTGTCCACCTGGCCGGTGCTGGTCCGGCCGAAGTGGCCGTAGGCGGCCGTCGGACGGTAGATCGGCCGCAGCAGGTCCAGGTCCTCGATGATCGCCGCGGGGCGCAGGTCGAAGACCTTGGGGATCGCCGACTGGATCTGGTCCAGGCTGACCGTCTCGGTGCCGAAGCACTCGACGTAGAGCCCGACCGGCTGCGCCTTGCCGATGGCGTAGGCGACCTGGACCTCACAGCGCTTGGCGAGGCCGGCGGCGACGACGTTCTTGGCCACCCAGCGCATCGCGTAGGCGCCGGACCGGTCCACCTTCGAGGGGTCCTTGCCGGAGAACGCGCCGCCGCCGTGGCGCGCCATCCCGCCGTAGGTGTCGACGATGATCTTGCGCCCGGTCAGCCCGGCGTCGCCCATCGGGCCGCCGACCTCGAACCGACCGGTGGGGTTGATCAGCATCCGGTAGTCCGAGGTGTCGATGTCGACACCGGAGTCGAGGAGCTCGCCGAGGACCGGCCTGATGATGTGGGTCGCCACGTCCGGCTCGAGCAGGCCCTCGAGGGACACGTCGCGGGCGTGCTGGGTCGACAGCACCACCGTGTCGAGCCGCACGGCCCGGTCGCCGTCGTACTCGATCGTGACCTGGGTCTTGCCGTCGGGACGCAGGTAGGCCAGGTCACCCGACTTGCGCACCGTGGTGAGCCGCTCGGCCAGCCGGTGGGCCAGGAAGATCGGCAGCGGCATCAGCTCGGGGGTGTCGTCGCCGGCGTAGCCGAACATCAGCCCCTGGTCGCCGGCGCCCTGCTTGTCCATCGGGTCGATGCTCTGGCTGCGGCTCTCGTAGGCGGTGTCCACGCCCTGGGCGATGTCCGGGGACTGCTGCCCGATGGAGACCGAGACGCCGCACGAGCGCCCGTCGAAGCCCTTGGCCGAGGAGTCGTAGCCGATCTCGACGATCGTGTCGCGCACGACGCGCGGGATGTCCACGTAGCCGGTCGTGCTCACCTCACCGGCCACGTGCACCAGGCCGGTCGTCACCATGGTCTCGACGGCCACCCGCGCGTGCGGGTCCTGACCGAGCATGGCGTCGAGGATGCCGTCGCTGATCTGGTCGCAGATCTTGTCCGGGTGTCCCTCGGTGACCGACTCCGATGTGAACAGACGCGTCACGTGGTGCTCCTCAGCTCCGGTGGCAGGCGGGGACGGCGCAGTCCGGCCGTCGGTTGCGGCGAGTCTACGCGCGGTCGGCGTCGCGCGAGGGGCCCCTCGGTGACCCCAGCCGTTGCTGGACGACGTCCCACACGGTGCCGGCGATGCTCACCTTGCTCGCGGGGCCCGCCTCGACGACCTCGTCGCTGCCCCGGACCAGGATGTGCACGGTGGACTCGTCGGCGCCGAAGGTACGCCCGGCCCCCACCTCGTTGACCACCTGGACGTCACTGCCCTTGCGGGCGAACTTGGCCCGGGCGTGGTCCATCACGCTGCCGTGGGCGTCACCGGTCTCGGCCGCGAAGCTGACGATGAGGGGACGCCGCTCGGCGCCCCGGGCCTCCACCAGCCCGCGGACGATGTCGGGGTTGGTGGCGAGCTCGATCGTCGGTGCCGCCTGGCCCCCGTCGGGACGGTGCGACTTCTTGATCTTGGCGTCCGCGTAGTGGGCGGCGCGGAAGTCTCCGGGGGCGGCTGCCATGACCACCACGTCGGCGTCGACCGCGGCCTTGGCGACCGCCTCCTGCAGCTGCACCGTCGTCTCGACGCGCACGACGTCGACGCCGGGCGGCAGCGGCACCTCGACACTCGCCGCCACCAGGGTCACCTGCGCACCGCGGCGGGCGGCGACCTGGGCGAGGGCGACGCCCTGCTTGCCCGAGGACCGGTTGCCGATGAAGCGCACCGGGTCCAGCGGCTCACGGGTGCCGCCCGCCGTCACGACGACCCGCCGACCGCTCAGCGGCCCGGCCGCGCCGGTGCCGCCCGGGCCGTCGCCGGCGGACAGGTCCAGGCAGGCGGCGTAGATCTGCTCCGGCTCGGGCAGCCGCCCGGGCCCGGTGTCGACGCCGGTGAGCCGGCCGGAAGCGGGCTCGACGACGTGCACGCCGCGCTCGCGCAGCGTCGCGACATTGGCGCGGGTGGCCGGGTGCGTCCACATCTCGGTGTGCATCGCCGGCGCGAGCACCACCGGGCAGCGGGCGGTGAGCAGGGTGTTGGTCAGCAGGTCGTCCGCGAGCCCGTGCGCGGCCCGCGCGAGCAGGTCCGCGGTCGCCGGGGCGACGACGACGAGGTCGGCCTCCTGCCCCAGCCGGACGTGCGGGACGCGGTGCACGTCCTCCCAGACCTCGGTCGCGACCGGCTTGCCGGACAGGGCCGCCCAGGTTGGGGCGCCCACGAACTCGAGGGCGGCCCGGGTGGGCACGACCGTGACGTCGTGCCCCGCCTCGGTGAACAGCCGCAGCAGCTGGCAGGCCTTGTAGGCCGCGATGCCGCCGCTGACGCCGAGGACGATGCGCACGCGCCGGCCCTCAGGCCTCGATCGGCTCGCTGGTCAGCTTGCCCTGGTTGATCTCGCGCAGCGCGATGGACAGCGGCTTGTCGTTGACCTGGCTGTCGACCAGCGGGCCGACGTACTCCAGCAGGCCCTCGGACAGCTGCGCGTAGTAGGCGTTGATCTGGCGCGCGCGCTTCGCCGAGTAGATCACCAGGGCGTACTTGGAGTCGGCGGCCTCGAGCAGCTCGTCGATCGGCGGGTTGGTGATGCCCTCGGGGTTGGCCTTCGTGCCGGACATGCGTTCTCCGTCTCGTCGGTTGTCGTCTCGTGTGCGATCTCGCCGGTCAGGCCGGTGCCTGCGCGCCGTGGCGTCAGGACCGAGCGCGGGGGGCCCGGTCGGCGTGCGTGGGCCCGTGCTCCATCAATGATACGAGTTCTTCGCTCGCACGCCGAACGTCGTCGTTCACGACCGCCACGTCGAACTCCGCGCGCGCCTCCAGCTCCGTCCGTGCCGTCGCCAGCCGGACGGCCTGCTCCTCCGGTGACTCGGTGCCCCGCCCCACCAGCCGTCGCACCAGCTCCTCCCAGCTGGGCGGCTCGAGGAAGACGAACAGGGCCTGCGGCATCCGCTCACGCACCTGCCGGGCCCCCTGCAGGTCGATCTCCAGCAGCGCCTTGCGCCCGGCCGCGAGAGCCTCCAGCACCGGCGTGCGCGGCGTGCCGTACTTCGCCCGGCCGTGCACCACCGCCCACTCGAGGAACTCCCCCTCCTCCCGCAGCCGCTCGAACTCGGCGTCGGAGACGAAGTGGTAGTGCACCCCCTCGACCTCCCCCGGCCGGGGCCGGCGGGTGGTCATCGAGACCGACAGCCAGACGTCCGGGAAGTTCTCCCGCACGCACGCCGCGACCGTGCCCTTGCCGACCGCCGTCGGCCCGGCGAGGACCACGAGTCGGGAGGGGGACGGCATACCGGCGCTTCCTGGGGTGGGACGGGTGGGCGACGCGAGGCGTCCGCGGTCAGGACTGCTCGAAGCGGGCCAGCAGCGCGGCCGCCTGGTTGCTGCCCAGGCCGCGCACCCGCCGGCTCTCGGAGATGCCGACCTCCTCCATGATCTGGCGGGCCCGGACCCGGCCGACCCCCGGCATCGACTCCAGCAGCGCGGAGACCTTCATCTTGCCGATGACCTCGTCGTGCTTGCCGTCGGCGATGACCTCCTTGAGCGAGCCCTGGGCGTACTTCAGCCGGTTCTTGACCGCTGCCCGCTGCCGCCGTGCGTCCGCTGCCTTGGCCAGCGCCTGGGCACGTTGCTCCGGTGTCAGCGGGGGTAGGGCCACGGTCGGTCTCCTCACGGGGTGGGTGCTGCGCGGACTGTGCCGCGAGCAGTCAGGCTACGTGCCGGCATTGGTCGAGAACCTAGCGAGTCCTCCCGGCGGGTGGCAACGAGACCCCCGGCGATCCTCACGGCAGGGGAACGGCCAGCGTCGACGCGAGCTCGTCGGCCACCCGGCGGGCCGCCGCGCGCAGCCGCGCGACGTCCGGGCCGGTCCCCAGGACCGACCGGGAGGCGCTGGCGAGCACCTGGGAGGTGGCGCTGCCGAAGGCCGCCCGCAGGTCCCCGGCCGTGCCGCCCTGGGCCCCCAGCCCGGGCGCGAGCAGCGGGGCGCGGCTGCCGGCGAGGTCGAGGCCGAGGTCGGCGACCGCCGTCCCCACGGTCGCCCCCACGACGAGCCCGACGTGCCCGAGGTCGGCGGCGTCCGCGTTGTCGGCGCGCGCACCCTCCAGCACCGTCCCGGCGACGCTGCCGCCGTCGGCGTGCGCGTGCTGGACGACCGGCCCGTCCGGGTTGGAGGTGAGGGCCAGCACGAACACGCCGCGTCCGGTCGACCGGGCGAGCTCCACCGCCGGACGCAGCGAGCCGTAGCCCAGGTAGGGGCTGAGGGTGATCGCGTCGGCACGCATCGGGGCGTCGTCGGCGAGGTAGGCGTGGGCGTAGGCGTCCATCGTGGAGCCGATGTCGCCGCGCTTGACGTCGAGCAGCGACAGGGTGCCGGCCTCGCGCAGGGCGGTGAGGGTCCGCTCGAGCACGGCGGTCCCTGCGGCGCCGTGCTGCTCGAAGAAGGCGCTCTGTGGTTTGACGACGGCGACGTGGCCGGCGAGCGCCTCGACGCAGGTGTCGGCGAAGCGGGCGAGCCCGTGCGGGTCGGGGTCCAGCCCCCAGCGCTCGAGCAGCCCGGGGTGGGGGTCGATGCCGACGCACAACGGTCCGTGGGTGTCCATCGCGGCGCGCAGCCGTCGCCCGAAGGGCTCCATCAGCGGCTCCTGTCCTGGTGGTGGGCGGCCCCGACGGCGTCGCGGAGCCGGGTGAAGCCGTGCCGCTGCAGCAGGTCGGCCAGGCCGGCCTGGACCGTCTGCACGGCCCGGGGGTCGGCGAGCAGTGCGGTGCCGACCTGCACGCCGCTCGCACCGGCCAGGACGAGCCGGAACGCGTCGGCGCCGGTCGACACTCCCCCGCTCGCGAGGACCGGAACGGTGCGCAGCCGCCCGTCCGCCATCGCCCGGTGCAGGCGACGCACGCCGTGGGCGGTGGCCGGCAGGACGGCCGGTCCGCACAGCGTCCCCGCCACGTCCCCCACGGGCCCGGCGGGGCCAGGGCCCGGCACGTCGGCCACGATCGCCGGGGTCACGGTGAGCGCCTCGGCACCCCCCTTGAGGCAGGCACGTGCCACGTCGACGAGGCCGGGGGGCGAGCCGGCCAGCTTCGGCACCACGGGCACGTCGCGTGGTAGCCGCTCGCGGACGAGCGCGACCACCTTGCCGGCGAGGACCGGGTCGCTGCCGAAGGGCCGGCCCGCTGCCTCGGGGGCAGACGCGACCAGGTCGAGCTCCACGCCCACGACCGCCGGGAACCCGGTGGAGGCACGCACCCGGGCGGCGACGTCGGCGAACTCGCCCTGCGTCGAACCGGTGGCGGAGACGACGACCCGGCACCGGCGCTCGTGCAGCCAGGGCAGCTCGTCAGCGGCGAACCGGTCGGCGCCGGTGTTCGGCGCGCCGGGGGCCACGACGACACCACCGGGCGTCTCCGCCAGCCGGGGGCCCGGGAGGGCGGGCTGCGGTCGGCTCGTGAGGGAGGGCGTCACGAGGGCGCCGAGGGAGGCCGGCTCCACGAAGCGGGCGAGCTCGCGGCCGGTGCCGCCGCACCCGGAGGCGGCCAGGACGGCGGCGGGCAGCCGCGCACCGCCCAGGGAGGTGCTCAGGTCGACGGTCACGACACGGCCCCGTCGGAGGTGGTGGCAACGGGGACGACCCCGCCGTCCTCGAGCTCGCGCCACGTGACGCGGCTGCCCGGCAGCACCGGCCCCTCGACGCACGCGCGAACGCGGCGGGGCGCGCCCCCGGAGTCGGAGACCGCGACGGAGCACCGGCCGCACAGCCCCGTCCCGCACGGCATCGGGACGGGCAGCACCACCTGGGTCGCGAGGCCGCGGTCGGTCAGGTGCCCGGCCAGCGAACGGGCGGACGGCAGGCTGCTGGTGCTGACGTAGGCGACGGCCGCGTCCAGCTCGCGAGCGGCGGAGTCGAGCGCCTCGACGGCGTCGGCGGTGCCGGCCGGGTGGACGCGCACGCCGGCACGGCGAGCCTCCAGGGCACCGGGAGAGTCGTCGTCGCCCTCCCCGAGCAGCACCAGCCCGACCGGGCACCCGCGCTCACGCAGCACGGTGGCCAGCCACGGCAGCGGCGAGGCGCCCCACCCCTCGCCGACGAGCACGCAGGGCGCAGGGTCCCGCGGCAGCGGGAAGGGACGCCCGAGCGGCCCCACCACCGGCACCCGGGCATGGACCGGCAGGTCGGCGAGCCAGCCGGTGCCGACACCACGACGGGCGACGCGCACGTCCACCGTGCCGCCGTAGGACGCGCTGGGGTTCACCCGCTGCACGAACAGGTGGCGCGGCAGCAGCTGCGCCGACGTCGGACCGCCGATCCGCACGGCCACGAACTGGCCCGGTCGGGCCGCGTCGGCCACCTGTGGGGCCAGCAGGGTCAGCTGCTGGTGCGCGCCCTGTGCCCTCGTGGCGACGACCTCGACCTCGGCCCGGGCCGGCCGGCCGGTCACGACGCGGCGCCGGCCCCGTGGAGGTTCAGGCCGGCGGTGTGCGCCTGCAGCGACGTCACGTCCAGCGGCCCGGCCAGGCGCGCCTCGATCCCCTGCACCGCCGCCCCGAGCTGCTGGACGGTGGTGATGATCGGGCGGTCCAGGCTGGTGGTCGCGGCCCGGATCGCGTAGCCGTCGGCGCGGGCGTCCCGCCCCGAGGGGGTGTTGACGACCATCGCGATGTCGCCGGAGCTGATCCGGTCCACGATCGTCGGCTCACCGTCCGGACCGCGCCCCTGGCTGTGCTTGCGCACCACCTCGGCGTCGATCCCGTTGCGCCGCAGCACATCTGCCGTGCCGGCGGTCGCGAGGAGGGTGAAGCCCAGGTCGACGAGCCGCTTGACCGGGAAGATCATCGCGCGCTTGTCCCGGTTGGCGACCGAGACGAAGACCGTGCCGGAGAGCGGCAGCCCGCTGATGGCGAGCTGGCTCTTGGCGAATGCGGCACCGAAGTCGCGGTCGATGCCCATGACCTCGCCGGTCGAGCGCATCTCGGGGCCGAGGAGGCTGTCGACGACCTGGCCGCCCACGGTGCGGAACCGCTTGAACGGCAGCACCGCCTCCTTGACCGACACGTGGGCCGACGCCGGCAGGACGCTGCCGTCCCCCTCGGGCGGCAGCATCCCCTCGGCGCGGAGGTCGGCGACCGTCGCGCCGAGCATGACGCGGGCGGCCGCGCTGGCGAGCGGGACGCCGGTCGCCTTCGACACGAACGGCACCGTGCGGCTCGCCCGCGGGTTGGCCTCGAGGACGTAGAGGACGTCCTGGGCCAGGGCGAACTGCACGTTCATCAGGCCGCGCACGCCGATGCCCTCCGCGAGGCGCAGCGTCGACTCGCGCACCCGG
>DASSKF010000169.1:0-22997 GCA_035690725.1 Segeticoccus sp. | reverse complement strand
AGGTGCTCGAAGAGGTGGGCGAAGCCGGTCCGCCCCTCCGGCTCGTGCCGGGAGCCGACGCCGACCCAGATGTTGACGGTGACGGTCGGCACGGCGTGGTCCTCGGAGACGACCACCCGAAGGCCGTTCGGCAGCGTGCGCCGCGCGATCGGGTAGTCCAAGGGCATGACGCCACCCTAGGCGACCCCCCAACGGGCGGCTCAGCGGATCGGGGGCTGCGGGTCCACGTCCGTCTCCTCGCGGGGACGGGTCTGCTCGAAGCTGGGCTCGAAGCGGTCACCGAGCTGCTCGAGGGCGAGCCGGGCGAAGATCTGCTGCTCGGTCACGGTGCGCTCGGCGCGCCCGCGGCCGATGAAGCTGACGGCCCAGTGCAGCAGCGTGGTCACCCGGTTCTTGAAGCCGATGATGTAGACGAGGTGCACCCCGAGCCAGAGCACCCACGCGGTGAAGCCGCCGAAGCGCGCCTTGCCGATGCTGGCCACAGCACTGAACCGGGAGATCGTGGCCATGTTGCCCTTGTCGAAGTACTCGAACGGCCCCTCCGGCGGCGAGCCCGCGAGCCGCCGCATGATCTGCCGCGCGGAGTAGCGCGCGGTCTGGATCGCCCCCTGGGCGAGTCCTGGCAGCCCGGGCAGCGAGGCCATGTCGCCGACCACGAAGACCTCCGGGTGTCCGGGCAGCGTCATGTCCGGGTTGACCTTGACCCGCCCGGCCTTGTCGACCTCGGCACCGCTCTGCTCGGCCACCTGCCGGCCGAGGGGGCTCGCCTCGACGCCGGCGGCCCAGACCTTGCAGACCGCCTCGATCCGGTTCCGGCTGCCGTCGTGGTGCTCCACGACGATCCCGGTGGCGTCGACGTCGACCACCTTGGCTCCGAGGCGGACGTCCACGCCCATCTCCTCCAGCCGCTCGCGGGCGATGCTGCCGAGCCGGTCACCGAAGGTGCCCAGCACCTTGTCGATCGCGTCGACGAGGATGACGCGCGCCCGGGTCGGGTCGATGCGCCGGAAGTCGTGCTTGAGGGTGCGCTTGGACAGCTCGGCGATCTGGCCGGCCATCTCCACCCCGGTCGGTCCCGCGCCGACGACGACGAAGGTCATCAGCCGGTCCACGTCCTCGGGCCGGCCCCGGTCGGCGGCCAGCTCGGCCAGCTCGAAGCAGCCGAAGATCCGCCCGCGCAGCTCCAGCGCGTCGTCGATGCTCTTCATGCCGGGGGCGTGCACCGCGAACTCGTTGTGGCCGAACCAGGACTGCCCCGACCCGGCGGCCAGCAGGAGGTAGTCGTAGGGGTAGACGCTCTCCCGGTCGAGCGCCTTCGCCGTGACCGTCCGCTTCTCGAGGTCGATCCGGGTGACGTTGCCGAGCACCACCTCGACGTTGTCCTGCCGGCTGAGCACCTCCCGGGTCGAGGGCGCGACCTCCCCCTCGGACAGGATGCCGGTCGCCACCTGGTAGAGCAGCGGCTGGAACAGGTGGTGGCTCGTGCGGGCCAGCAGGGTGATCTCCGCGTCGGCGTGCTTGAGCGCCTGGGCCCCGAAGAGCCCACCGAAGCCCGATCCGACCACGACGACCTGCGGTTTGTGGCCGCCGCCCGCCCACTCGCCCGTGCCCTGCGTGTGCTCGAGCTGCTCGATGCTCATCAGGTCCCCTTCGTCGGGTGCGGGTGCAGTCACCGACCGGCCGCCGGTGCCTGCCATTCTGTCGGGGCCCGACCGGACCTGCATCCCTGCCGGGCTCGGCCGACGGGCCCTCGCGCCGCTCGATACATTCCGGGTATGCCGAGCGCGCCCGCCTCCCAGCCCCGCCCGGGCGGGTACGCCGTCGTGGTGGGCGGCGCCAACGTCGACGTCAAGGCGCGGTCGCTGGTGGAGCCGGTCTCCGGCACCAGCAACCCGGGCCGCACCGTGGTCAGCAGCGGTGGGGTCGGCCGCAACGTGGCCGAGAACCTGGCCCGTCTCGGCACGCCCACCCACCTGGTGGCCGTGGTGGGGCGGGACCGGCTCGGCGCGGACCTGCTGGAGCACACCCGGGAGGCCGGCGTCGACGTCAGCGCGGTCACCGCCGACGCGGACCGCACCGGCACCTACACGGCGGTCCTCGACCACGCCGGCGAGCTGCTCGTCGCCGTGTCCGACATGGTCGCCAGCGACGCCATGCCCCCATCGGCGGTGGACCGGGTCCGGCCGCTGCTGGCCGGCGCCGGGCTCGTGGTCGCCGACGGCAACCTGCCCGCGGACACCCTCGCGCACCTCCTCGACGCCTGCACCGAGCTCGGGGTCGCCTGCCTGCTCGACCCGGTCAGCGTGCCCAAGGCAGCCCGGCTGGCGCCCCGGCTGCGGACCGGGCGCCCGGTGTTCGCGGTCACGCCCAATGCCGACGAGCTCACCGCCCTCGCGGCCCTCCCGCCGACCTCGGGAGACTCCCACGGACCTCGGGGCTCTGCCGCGGACCTCGGGAGCCCCGTCGCGGCGCTCCACGACCGGGGGGCGACCCACGTCTGGGTGCGGCTCGGCCCCCGCGGCAGCGTCCTGGCGAGCCCGGGCCGGGAGCCGGTCCACCTCTCCTCCGCCGCCGTGCCGGTGCAGGACGTGACCGGCGCGGGCGACGCGATGCTCGCCGCCTTCGCCCACGGCCTGCTGCGCGGGCTCGACCCCCTCGACGCGGCCCGCGAGGGCCACCGCGCCGCCGCGCTCACGGTGCAGAGCCCGCACACCGTGCGCCCCGACCTCGCCGAGGCGATGGCCGCCGCGGTGTCCGCCGACGACGCCGACCCGTCCACCCCCACGATCGAGAGGACCCCATGAGCACCCCACACGCCGCCCTCGAGCTGACCCCCGAGGTCCGCGAGGCGCTCGAGCAGGGCCGCCCCGTGGTGGCTCTGGAGAGCACGATCATCAGCCACGGCATGCCCTACCCGCAGAACGTCGAGACCGCCCGCGAGGTCGAGCAGCTGCTGCGCGACGAGGGCGTCGTGCCGGCGACCATCGCGATCCTGCACGGGCGGCCGCGCGTGGGTCTGTCCCCCACGGGCCTGGAGCTGCTCGCCTCCAGCGACGACGTCGCCAAGGTGAGCATCCGCGACATCCCCTACGTGGTGGCCCGCGGCGAGCACGGCGCGACCACCGTGGCGGCGACCATGCGGCTGGCGGCGCTGGCCGGCATACCGGTGTTCGTGACCGGGGGCATCGGCGGGGTGCACCGCGGAGCGGGCGAGACGTTCGACGTCAGCGCCGACCTCGAGGAGCTGGCCCGCACGGACGTGGCGGTCGTGAGCGCCGGGGTGAAGAGCATCCTGGACATCGGACTGACCCTGGAGCGGCTGGAGACCCTCGGCGTGCCCGTGCTCGGGCACGGCACCGACGACTTCCCCGCCTTCTACTCCCGGCACAGCGGGCAGCCGGTGCCGATGCGGGTCGACGACCCTGCCGAGGTGGCGGCGATCATGCGGGCCAAGTGGGACCTCGGCCTGCACGGCGGGCTGCTGCTGGCCAACCCGGTGCCGGCCGCGGAGGAGATCCCGGCCGAGCGGATCGCCGCGATCATCGAGCGGGCGCTCGCCGACATGGCCGCCGAGGGCATCAGCGGCAAGGAGGCCACGCCGTTCCTGCTCGGGCGCATCGTCGAGATCACCGGTGGGGAGAGCCTGCGGGCGAACATCGCCCTCGTGCGCAACAACGCCCGGCTCGGGGCCGCCGTCGCCCGGGCCCACGCCGCGTCGGCGGGTTGATCCTCCCGCGAGGGGTGGACCCGAGGGGAAGGTTAGGCTAGCCTTCCCTTCGTGATCATCTGCCACTGCGAGGTCGTCACCGACCGCGACGTGCGCGACGCCCTCGACCAGGGCGCCGGCACCCTCGCGGAGGCCTGTCGCGCGACCGGAGCCGGGCAGAGCTGTGGCGGCTGCGTGTTCTCCGTCAAGGCACTGCTGTGCCAGCATGGGCCCACCGTCGACCTCCTGGTCGACGCCGTCCGCCCCGAGCGGGCGCTCGACGACCCAGCCCTCCTGGAGGTGGCAGGTGCAACCGATCAGCCCACGCGTGGTGCAACTGTTCAATGAGGCCCTGACCCTCGAGCTGACCGTCACCAACACCTACTTCCTGCACGCCCGGATGCTCGACAACTGGGGGTTCCCGAAGCTGGGCAAGGTCTTCTACGACCTGTCGATCGACGAGATGCGCGACGCCGACAAGCTCATCAACCGGATCCTCATGTTCGACGGCCACCCGAACCTGCAGAAGCTCAACCCGATCCAGGTCGGCGAGTCCCCCGAGGAGATGCTGCGCCTGGCGCTGGAGGGCGAGCGGGCCGCGATCGCCCAGTTCAACGCCGGCGCCAAGGAGTGCCACGACCTCGGTGACCACGGCAGCGCCGACGTGTTCGAGGACATGGTCCGCGACGAGGAGGGGCACGCCGACTGGTTCGAGGGCCAGCTCGACGCGGTCGAGCGGGTCGGCCTGCAGGGCTACCTCGCCCAGCAGATCGACGCCGGCGCCGGCCCCGAGTAGCCGCCGGCGCCGGCCCGAGCAGCTGCCGGTCCCGGTTGCGGGACGACCGGATCGGCCACACGATCACGTATGGCCTCCACCACGCCGTCCCTGTTCTCCAGTCTCACCCGGGGCGCCTTCGCCGGCGTCGTGGGCGCCGCCGTCCTCGGCCTCGTCCAGGAGAAGGTCGAGATGCCCCTGACCGGCCGCGGGGAGAGCTACGCGCCCGCGCACTTCGCCCACCAGCTGTTCGGCCTGGAGCACCACGGCGGGAACGCGGACGTGCTCAACTGGGGCAGCCACCTGGGTTTCGGCACGCAGTGGGGGGTCGCCCGCGCGCTGGTCGCGCGACGGGGACTGCACGGCATACCGGCCCTCGTCACGACGTTCGCGACCGTCTACCCGGCCACCGTCGCGGTCGGGACGGCGCTGGACGTCTACCGCCCGAGCGAGTGGACCGGCGAGGACTGGGCGATCGACGTGCTCGACAAGCTGGTGATGGCCACGGTGACCGGCGCGGTCTACCAGTTCCTGCTCGCGCCCCGCGCGAAGCAGCAGAAGCAGGACCAGCGCCGGCGCCGACGGCACCGTGCGGTCACGACGAGCCCCACCCCCAGCGGCCCCACCCCGACCACCTCCTGGGGACGCTGACCCGCTCACCGTCGGCTGATCGGCCCCGCGTAGTCGCCCACCAGCGTGCGCTCCCACCACCGGCCGGTATGCCGCCGCTCGGCCGGGGTGCTGAAGCGGTACCGGAACAGCCGGGCCCGGACCGCGACGGGCGGCCGGCCGTCGAAGGGGTCGCGGCGCAGCAGCCTGCGCAGCGGGCGGTCGCCCTCGAGCAGCGCGCGCAGCATCCGCACGAACCAGGGTTCGGCGTAGGCCGGTGACAGCGCGGCGAACCACATCAGCCAGTCCAGCCGCAGGTGGTAGGGGGCGAACTGGCGGGGCAGCCGCTTCGGGTCACCCGGCTTGCCCTTGAACTCGTACTCCTCCCAGTGCCGTTCGCCGCCGGGCGGATCCATCGTCCCCTCGACCACCACCTCGTGGCGGACCTTGGTGACGCTGCCGAAGGCGCCGTAGGTGTTGACCAGGTGGAGCCGGTCGAAGCTGGCGTTCATCAGTTGCCGGCGGGAGAGGAGGTTCCACGCAGGGCGCCAGCTCAGCGCCACCACGAGCACCGTGGCGGCGAGGACGACGACGAGGAACCACAGCGGCAGGCTCCACTCCGGGTGCGCTCCCGAGCCGGGCAGGAGGAACGCCCACCAGCTGTCCGGGAGCACGGACAGGGCCAGCACGATGGCCAGCCAGTTGAGCCACGAGAAGTTGCCGCTGGCCACGAGCCACAGCTGGGTGACGATCATGATGGCCGCGCAGGTGCCCGACACCGGCTGGGGCGCGAACAGCCCGAACGGCACGACGAGCTGGGTGACGTGGTTGGCGGCCACCTCCACCCGGTGCAGGGGCTTGGGCAGCTGGTGGAACCACCAGCTCAGCGGGCCGGGCATCGGCTGGGTCTCGTGGTGGTGGTGGAGACAGGTCAGGTCGCGCCAGCACCGGTCGCCCCGGATCTTGATCAGCCCGGCACCGAACTCCAGCCGGAACAGCAGCCAGCGCAGCAGCCACAGGATGAGCACCGGCGGCGCCGTGGCGCCGTTGCCCAGGAAGATGGCGAGGAAGCCGGCCTCCAGCAGCAGCGACTCCCAGCCGAAGGAGTACCAGGCCTGCCCGACGTTGACGACGGACAGGTAGAGCGCCCACAGCACGGCATACACCGCCATGCAGGCGCCGAGCGGCAGGGCACCGGTGACACCGATGACCGAGGCGAGGCCGAGGACGATCCCCACCCAGCAGACCGCCTCGAACAGGCCGTCCGAGTAGCGCCACTGGAACAGGCTCGGTGCCCGCCTGAACGGCACCCGCCGCAGGTAGGCGGGGATGGGCATCAGCCCGTGGGTCCCCAGCAGCGCGCGGAACTGGTTGCGAGCGGACAGGAACGCGACGACGTAGATGGCCGCCAGGGCCCGCTGGAACACCAACCGGCCCAGCCACTGCCCCTCGGTGACGAACCAGCCGGTCGCGTCCGGGGTGAGCGTGCCGCTCATGGTCTGCAGGCTAGGTCGGCGGCCGGCCCCCGGCATCTCGCCGGAGCAGGCAGGACGGCCCCGGTCGACCGGCGCTCGAGCCAGTCGGCACGACGAAGGGCCCGGACCGTGTGGTCCGGGCCCTTCTCGACTGGTAGCGGGGGCAGGATTTGAACCTGCGACCTCCGGGTTATGAGCCCGGCGAGCTACCGAACTGCTCCACCCCGCGTCGGTGTGGCTTCAGCCTACGCCAGCCCGGAGTGCCGGATCAAATCGGCTCGTGCCGCCTCACTTCGAGGACGACCCGGACGACCCCGAGGGGGTGGGCGCCGGCGTCCCCGGCACGGAGACCGACCCGCCCTCGGGCTCGGCTGCGACCGCCCTCTTGATGGCCTCCTCCAGGCGCTTCTGGGCGTCGCCGTACGCTGCGAAGTCGCCGTCCTTGAGCGCCTGCTGGCCGTCCTCGTAGGCCTGCTGGATGTCGGCCAGCGCCTGGTCGAGCTGCGGGTTCGCACCGCCTTGGCCCTTGCCCTCGGACTTCTGCTTCCCGCCCTCGGTGCCCTGCTCCGGGGAGGACCCCGGGGAGGACCCGGCGTCACCGGCGACCGCGCCGGAGTTGCCCCCGAACAGCTGGTCCAGCGCCTTCTCGAGCGTGTCGGACCACGCGAGCTGGTTGCCGAAGCCGACGACGATCGCCCGGGACAGCGGGTAGGAGGTGTTGCCCTTCGCCGACACGTAGATCGGCTCGACGTAGAGCATGCCGCCGCCGACCGGCAGCGTCAGCAGGTTCCCGAGCTCGACGTCGGAGCCCTGCTGCCGGTTCAGCGACAGGAACTGCGACAGCGTCTGGGTGTACGCGTCGGTGTTGACGTTGGAGGACTCGATGTCGTTCTGGAACTGGCCCGGTCCCTTGACGCTCGTGTCGCGCGGCAGCTCGAGCAGGCGCAACGTGCCGTAGTCGTCCCGGGGCGAACCGGCCTTGTCGCCGGCGTTCGCGTCCACGGCCAGGAAGCCGGAGAGCACGTTGCGGTCGCCGATCGGCATGAACGGCGTGGTCAGGGAGAACTGCGGCGTCTTCTGCCCCGGCATCGCCAGGCTCAGGTAGTACGGCGGCTGGCTGACCTCGGTCTGCTCCTGGGTGGGGTCGTTGGGCACCTTCCAGAAGTCGGACTTGTTGTAGAACGCGCTCGGGTCGGTCACGTGGTACTTCGAGATGACCTCGCGCTGCACCTTGAACAGGTCCTCGGGGTAGCGCAGGTGCTGCATCAGGTCACTGCTGATGTGGGACATCGGCTCGACCGTTCCCGGGAACGCGTTCGACCAGGCCTTGAGGATCGGGTCGTCGTTGTCCCAGGCGTAGAGGTGCACCTCCCCGCTGTAGGCGTCCACGGTGGCCTTCACCGAGTTGCGGATGTAGTTCACCTGCCCGGCCTGGATCGCCTGGACGCTGGAGGTCCGCTGGGTCAGGGAGTCCTCGGTCGCGCTGCCGATCGACTTCATCGACGAGTAGGGGTAGTGCGACGACGTCGTGTAGCCGTCGATGATCCACTGGATCTTCCCGTCCACCACGGCCGGGTAGGGGTTCCCGTCCAGCTTCAGCCAGGGCGCGACCTTCTCGACCCGCTCGCGCGGCGTCCGGTCGTAGATGATCTTGGAGTCGGGGTTGACCCGGTCGGTGAGCAGGATCTTCAGGTCCCGGAACTTGATGCCGTAGGCGAGCTGGCGCAGGAGCGAGCCCATCGCCACGCCCCCGTCGCCCTGGTAGGTGTTGTTCTGCTGACCCGCGTCGGACTGGTTGGGGTAGTCCAGCTCGTGCCGGGGCCCGCCCTTGGGGCCGCCGACGATGGAGAAGGTGTCCAGCGTCTCGCCGAAGTAGACCCGGGCCTGGAAGTCGCCGAGCGGCCCCTTCGGGGGCATCCCCTTCTCGAAGAACACCGGCTGGCCGTCCCGGCCCCGCTTGTTGCCGTAGGCGGCGACCACCCCGAAGCCGTGGGTGTAGACCGTGTGCTCGTTGATCCAGTTGCGCCCGCCGCCGGGGATGCCGGCGAGGTCCATCCCCCGCACCGCGATGACCGTGTCCTGGGTCTTGCCGTTGATGTCGTAGCGGTCGACGTCGAGGGAGTCGGGGAACTGGTAGTAGGACTTGAACGCCTGCAGCTGCTTGAACGTGGGGGTGACCAGCGAGGGGTCGACGAGCCGGATGCCCGGGATCGTCTCGGCGTCGTTGCGCAGCTGCCCCTCGCTCGCGGTGGTCACCGCGTCGTAGGGGCGCACCTTGGTGTCCGCGATGTCGTATGCCGCCCGCGTCGCCTTGATGTTCTTGCTGATGTAGGGCTTCTCCAGGGACAGCTCCGAGGGGTTGACCTTCAGTCCCTGCACGAGGGCCGGGTAGATGCCCCCGATGACGATGGCGCACACGAGCAGGAGGGAGAGCCCGACGAGCGGGATGCGCCAGGACCTGGTCCAGATCGTGGCGAGGAACATCGCGGCGCACAGGATGGCGATGACGGACAGGATCGCCTTGGACGGCAGCACGGCGTGCACGTCGGTGTAGGTGATGCCGGTCATGAAGTCGTTGCTGTGCGTCGTCAGGTCGTAGCGGTCAAGCCAGTAGCTGGCGGCCCGCACGAGCACGATCGCCGCGAGCAGGACGCACAGGTGGACGCGCGCCGCCTTGGTGGTGCGCTGCCCCTTGGCCTGCAGCTGCAGGCCGCCGTAGACGTAGTGCGTCAGCGCGGCCGCGATGATCGCGAGGACCAGGGACATGGTCAGGTAGCCCACGAGGAAGCGCAGCCAGGGCAGGGTGAAGACGAAGAAGCCGATGTCGATGTGGAACTGCGCGTCCTCCGTGCCGAACGGCTGCCCGTTCAGCCACAGCAGCGCCGTCTTCCACTGCGCGGCCGCGGCGCCCCCCGCGAAGAGCCCGACCACCACCGGCAGGGCGACGAAGGCCAGCTTGCGCAGCGGCTCGAGCATCTCGCGGTAGTGGTCGAGGTTCTGCTGCTCCTGGGTGACCGGCGCGTAGATGGGCCGGGACCGGTAGGCGACGACGAGGCTCGACGCCACGAGCAGGCCGGTGACCGCCCCGCCGGCGACGAAGAGCGCCACCTTGGTGAGGATCTCGTTGCGGAAGACACCGGCGAAGCCGATGCTGGAGTACCACAGCACCTCGGTCCACAGCTCGGTCGCGATGGTGATCGCGATGAGCAGCCCGATGACGATCGCGATGGTGGGCCCCAGGGGTCCGCGGCGCCGCCGCAGGCGGACCGGTCCCGGCCGTGGGCCCCGCGGGCCCGCCGGCCCGCGACCGCCCGGGCCCTCGCCCGCGTCCCCGCCGCCACCACCGCGGTGGCCGAACCACTCGTGACTCACTGCGCAACAACCCGATCTCGCTGGCTCTGTTCGCGGCTCCTGGGACGTCGCCGCCGGAGCCGGCCCTCCGGACGAGCCGACCCCTGTCGGACCAACCTATCCGGCGGCCCGGAGGTTCCCGACACCCGGCCGCGGCCGTTGCCCGATCGGTATCCGCCCCGGCGGGGTGGCAGCATGGCGGCTGTGACCGAGCCGTCGAACGACCCCGCCGCACCGACGCCGCCGGACGACGCGCCGGTGGACCCCCTCCTCGTGGCCGCCGTGGACACCGAGCGGCACGTCGCCCTCGCCGGGTGGGACCAGTCGCCCCGCCTGTTCGCCCTGGTCCGCACGGCGACCCTCGCGGAGCGGGAGCCCCAGCTGCGCGCGCAGCTGGGTGAGACCGTCTCCCCCGACGGCTACACCGCCATCGAGCAGGAGAACCTGCCCGACACGTCGAACCTGGAGTCCATGCTCGGCCGCCTCGCGTGGCCCGAGGAGGTGGACGGTGCTGCGCTGTCGGTCGAGCGCATCGTCGTGCCCCCGGAGGCGGAGCGCGACCTGCCCGACGACCCCGACGCGGCGATGCAGCGGCTCTCCGAGCACCCGGACCGTCAGGACGTGCGGCTGCTCGTGGCCGTGCTCCGCGGGGGCGACTCCACCTGCCTGCTCCGGCAGCGGGCCCACGACAGCGACGACGAGGTCGCGACGGGCCGGGACATCGCGCCCGGGCTGCTGCACGCCCTCGCCGCCACCCTCGCGGACTGAACCCTCACGTCCCACACCGGGGCAGCCCGGAGGTCGTCCCGCCGGCGATCTCCTTGACCAGGTGCAGGGCGTCGTCGAACGTCGAGACCTTCACCACCTCGAGCCCGTCCGGGACGTGCCCCACCACGTCGTCGCAGTTGCGCTCGGGCGCCAGGAACCAGTGCGCGCCCTCGTCGCGCGCGCCGACCATCTTCTGGGCGATCCCGCCGATCGGGCCGACGTCCCCGTCGCTGTCGATCGTGCCGGTCCCGGCGAACCGCTTGCCGTCGGTGAGGGAGCCGGGCGTGAGCTTGTCGTAGACGCCGAGGCTGAACATCATCCCGGCCGAGGGGCCACCCACGTTGCCGGCGTCGATGTTCACCGTGAAGGGCAGGTCGAAGTCCGGCATGAGCAGCACGCCGACCACGGTGTGCCCGTCGACCGCGTGCGTCCGGACGTGGACGGTGCGCTCCTCCCCCGAGCGCCGGACCGTGATGGCGACGGTGCTCCCGGCACGCTGGGCCTGGATGAGCCGCTGCACGTCGGAGACGTCCGTGGTGCGCTCGCCGGCGACCCGCCTGATGACGTCGCCCTTGCGCAGCTTGCCCTTGGCCGCCGACCCCTGCTGCACGCCGGCAATGACGATCCGCTCGGGGACCGACCGGCCCAGGGCGCGCAGCGCGACGACCGCAGCCTCCTCCTGGGAGTGCACCATCTCGAGCTCGTTGCGGTGCTGTACCTCCTTGCCCGTCACGCCCTCCGGGAAGACGGCGTCCTCGGGCAGGATCTCCGCGTGGCCGGACAGCTTGGCGCTCAGCACGTCCCAGACGTTCACCGGGTTGTTGGGGCCGCCGAACACCGAGACGGTGACGAAGTCGAGGGCACCGTCGGCCGGGTACGTCTTCGTGCCCTTGATGGTGATCAGCTCGTGGCCGCCCAGCTTGCCGAGGGTGTTCCACGCGGGCCCCGGGCGGAAGATCGCGTAGGGGAGGTGGACCAGGGCGGAGGCGGCGGCGAGGGCGACGATGACGACGAGGGTGACCAGCCAGGCGACGGTCCGTGGACGAAGTCCCGCGCGGGCCGCCGGGCGATCACCGCTCACGGCAGGCCCACCCACTCCGAGCTGCCGTCGGAGAACTGCTGGTGCTTCCAGATCGGCACCGTGGCCTTGAGGGTGTCGATCAGGTCCCGGCACGCGGCGAAGGCGTCCCCGCGGTGCGCGGCGCTGACCGCGACCACGACGGCGAGGTCCCCGACCTCGAGGCGGCCGGTGCGGTGCACCGCGGCGGCGGCCAGCACGTCGTGCCGCTGCACGACCTGGTGCGCCACGTCGCGGAGCACGTCGGTGACCGTCGGGTGGGCGGAGTACTCGAGCGCGGTGACGCCGTGCCCGTGGTCGTGCTCCCGGACCGCGCCGATGAACGTGCACACGCCCCCGGCGCGCGGGTGCCGCACGGCCGCGAGCACCTCGTCGACCGACAGCGGGGTCTCCCGCACGTCCGCGAGCACCACGCCCTCGGGCCGGGCGAGTGCCTCGGCGGTCCGGTCGCCGTCGGTGTCCCCGACGGCCGGACCCTCTGGGTCGGTCACGCTCCACCTCCCTCGCGAGCCGTGGGCCCGGGCGGGTCCCACGCGGCTCTCATTGTCGTATGCCGGCTCCCAGCCTGCCGCACGGACCGTCACCGAGCCGATCGGCCGGGTGCCGGTGCCCCGCCCGGCGGTGTGCGCCGAGAGCGAACCGCCCTCCCGGGGGGAACTCAGCACGGCCTGCTCGTGGTTACCTGAAGGACGACAGATCCTCCCCGGACGGCTAGGAGCAACTGGTGCCTGATACGCCGAACCCGAACGAGCCCGAGCGTCCCGACGACCAGCCGGACTTCGAGGCCATGCTGCGGTCCCTGTTCGGCACTGGGGACCAGGCGGACGTCCAGCGCGCCCTCGGCGCCATGGGCTTCGACCAGGTCGACCCGGCCACCATGGGCATGATCGGTGCCCAGCTGAAGGCGATGTTCAGCGGCGGCTCCGCGGACGAGCCGTTCAACGTCTCGCTCGCGACCGACGTGGCCCGCAAGGCGGTGTCCGCCGAGGGGGACGCGACCGTCAGCACGGTCGCCTCCCGCGAGGTGCAGCAGGCCGTGCAGGTCGCCACCCTGTGGCTGGACGAGGTCACCGACTTCGCGGCACCGTCGGCCGGCGCCGCCGCGCTCAGCCGCGCCGAGTGGGTGGAGCGGACGATGCCCGTGTGGCGACAGCTGGTCGAGCCGGTCGCGGCAGGGGTCGGCACCGCCATCCAGGGCGCCATGCGCGAGCAGCTCGGGGGCGCCGACGCGTCGATGATGCCCGGACTGCCCGCCGGCTTCGACCCCTCGGCGCTGCTGGGACAGATGGAGCCGATGCTGCAGCGGATGAGCGGTGCCATGTTCGGCATGCAGCTCGGTCAGGCGGTCGGAGCGCTCGCCGGCGACCTCGTGAGCGGCACCGAGGTCGACCTGCCCCTCGTGCCGGGGCACGTCGTGGCCCTGCTGCCGGCGAACGTCGCCGCGTTCTCGGAGGGGCTGCAGGTCGACGACGAGCAGGTGCGGCTCTACCTCGCCGTCCGGGAGGCGGCACGGGTGCGGCTGTTCGCCGAGGTCCCGTGGCTCGGACCCCAGCTCGTCGCGGCGGTGCAGGACTACGCCCGCGACATCAACATCGACACCGAGGGCATCGAGTCGGCCATGCGCGGCGTCGACCCCTCCGACCCGGAGGCCCTGCAGCAGGCGCTGTCCGGCTCGCTGTTCCACCCGGAACCGAGCACGGCGCAGAAGTCGGCACTCACCCGGCTGGAGACCTACCTCGCCCTGGTCGAGGGGTGGGTCGACGTCGTCACCCGGCAGGCCACCTCCGGTCACCTGCCCCAGGCGGACGCCCTCGGGGAGTCGGTCCGGCGGCGCCGGGCGACGGCCGGGCCGGCCGAGCGGACCTTCAGCCAGCTGGTCGGGCTCGAGCTGCGGCCCCGCCGGCTGCGCGACGCGACGAACCTGTGGGCCGCACTGGAGTCGGCCGGCGGGGTCTCGCTACGGGACGGAGCCTGGGCGCACCCGGACGTGGCGCCGACCGCAGCCGACCTCGACGACCCGCTCGGCTACGTCGAGCGGGCGCGCTCCGGCGACCGCGGCAGCGAGTTCGACGAGGCCCTCGACGCCCTGCTGCGCGAGGGCGCCGACGCAAGCGGTGCCACCGGCAGCGCCACGGACGACGACACCACACGCCCCGATCGGGGCCCGGACGAGACCGGCGACGACCCGCCGGGCGCCGGGGACCGGTGAGCGCGCACCCCGCCCCGGCGCCGGCCGGCGTCCCGGCCGCCTACCGCCGGCTGCACGCCGACGCGACGCGCGTCCTCACCGACTGGCACGCGCCCGACGCGGAGCAGGAGCGCCGCCGGGTCCACTTCCTCGACATCCTGGCGCACCACCCCGGCGCCGTGTGGCGGGAGGGACCGGCCCGGCACCTCACCGCGAGCGCGCTCGTGCTCGACGAGGCCGGGGAGCACGTGCTCCTGACGCTGCACCGCAAGGCCCACCTGTGGCTGCAGTTCGGTGGCCACCTCGAACCGGAGGACGAGGACCTGCACGCGGCGAGCACCAGGGAGGCGCGCGAGGAGTCCGGCCTCCCCGGCCTCCGGCTGGCGCCGGGGGTCGTGGACCTGCACGCGCACGAGCTCTCCGGCAGTTTCGGCCGCTGCCACGAGCACCTCGACGTCCGCTTCGCCGGCACCGCCCGGCGGGACGGCCGGCACGCGGTCAGCGACGAGTCCGACGACGTGCGCTGGTGGCCGTTGCGAGCCCTGCCGGCGCAGGCGGCTCCCGACCTCGTGCCGCTCGCGCGGGCAGCGATCCGTCACCTGTCGCTGGGCTGACCGTCCTCCGGGTCGCCGGCGTCGTTGCTGGGGTCGTCGCCGGTGTCGGACAGGTCCAGCCCCTGGGCAGCCGAGACACCCTCGAGGTAGCCGCGGGCACGCTGCAGCTTGGGGTAGGGCTCCAGCAGAGCCCAGAACGAGGCCCCGTGCCCCGGCTGCAGCAGGTGGGCGAGCTCGTGGAGCAACACGTAGTCGGTGACCCACAGCGGCATGCCGCGCAGCCGGCCGGAGAGCCGGATGCTGCCCTCGGAGGGCGTGCAGGACCCCCACCGGCTCCGCTGGTTGTCCACCCAGCGCACGCTGGTCGGCCGGGCGGCACCGCCCAGGTAGCGCTCGCTGAGCGCCGTGGCCCGCTCGACGAGCTCGTCATCGCTCGGCCGGCGCCGCCGCTCCCCCGCGTCGAGCCGGCGCACCATCGTGTCGACCCATCGCCGCTCCTCCGCGGCGCTGAAGCGGCCCGGGATGAGCACGACGGTACGCCCGGCCTCGCGGTAGGCACTCACCGTGCGCCGTCGGCGGGGGCTCCGGCGCACCTCCACCTCGGGCAGGTCCGCGCCACCGCGGTCGTCGCCAGCGCCCGCACCGTGGGAGACGGCACCTGCGCTCATACCGACAACATAGGGGACGTGGACGGCACACCTCCGGTTCTGGCCCCGCACGGCGTGGTGGTCGCACGAGGGCAGGGGCGACCGGCCGCACCGGAGCGCGACTCGGCGCAAACAGCATCCCTCACGGGGAAAGCGGTCGGTGGTGAGCACGAGACGGCGGTGACTCGCCCGGGCCGTCAGCACGAGATTGTGCTCAGCGTGCTCTAGGGTTGCGGGGGTCCCGCAGCCGCGACCCCGCGGCACCAGCGACGAGAGAGGCAAGTCCATGGCTGAGACCGGAGAGACCTACCAGGGCGAGTTCTACTGCGTGAAGTGCAAGGCGAAGCGCGAGGCGGAGGGCAACGTCGTCGAGACGAACGGCCGCCGGATGGCCAAGGGCAAGTGCCCGGTCTGCGGCACCAACCTCAACCGCATCCTCGGCAAGGCCTGACGTACCGAGCGTCCCGAAGGGGCGGCACCGCACGGCGGTGGCGCCCCTTCGCCGTGTCCGGGCCCTGTGGACGGCCGGCACGGCGCCCGCCCCTCGCGTGGCAGCCTCGCCACGCGAACCGGTTGGAGGGGATCCGCATGAGTCCACGCCCGCGACTGCGCCCGTCGGCGCGCCCGCTGCGCCGCAGCGACGGCGCGCTCCAGTTCGGCCTGGCCCCCGCCGCCGGCCTGGTCGTCGAGGGGCTGAGCCACCGCGAGGTCGCCCTGGTGCGGCTGCTGGACGGCTCGCGCGAGCTCACCGAGCTGTATGCCGCAGCCTCCGACGCGGGCATCGGCGCCGCCCGCGTCACCCAGCTCGTCGACGGGCTGCGCCGGGGTGGGCTGCTCGTGGAGGACCCACCCGGCGGCCCGCTCGCCCCGGGCGGGACGCCGCCGCTCCCCCGGGCACGCCAGCGGCGGGCGGCCGAGGCGCTGTCCGTGGCCTACGGCTCCCCCGGCGACGGCTGGGTGGTCCTGGAACGCCGCCGGCGCGCCCACGTGCTGGTCACCGGTGAGGGACTCGTCCCGGAGGTCCTGGCAGCGGGGCTTCGCGCCGCCGGGGTGGGCTCGGTCACCGTCGGTCGCGAGGCGGTGACCGCGTGGGTGGAGCGGATCACCGACCGCGGCACGCGTCCGGCCGAGCTCACCGGCCTTCCGGACCTCGTCGTCCTGGCTGCCCTCGAGGTGCTGCCGCTCGGTGAGGACCTGCCCTGGGCGCGGGCCGACGTACCCCAGCTGCCCGTCGTGGTGCAGGACCCCCGGGTGCTCGTCGGCCCGCTGCTCGACCCGCGCTCCGGGCCGTGCCTGCGCTGCCTCGACCTGCACCGCAGCGACCGGGACGCCGGCTGGCCGGCGGTGTTCGCCCAGATCGGCTGCGCCGACCCGACCGCTCCGCCCGCACCGGTCGACACCGACGCGGCCCTGGCCCAGCTCGCCGCCGGGCACGCGAGCGCGCTGGTCGGCATGCACCTGGACCGGCAGACCGACCCGACCGGTGTGTCGGTCGAGACGGCCATCCCGTGGGGGCAGACCGTGCACCGGGTCTGGGACCCCCACCCGCGCTGCGCGGCGCACCGCCCCGAGACCATCGGCGCGACGGCGAAGAGGACACAATGAGCACATGACCGACCTGCCGCGCAAGGCCGTCACCCGCACGGCCAAGCTGGCGAGCCTGCCGCTCGGGTTCGCCGGCCGCACCGCATGGGGGTTCGGCAAGCGGGTCGGCGGCCTGCCCGCGGAGGTCGTCGCCGCGGAGGTGCAGGCACGCACGGCGGAGCAGCTGTTCCGGGTGCTCGGCGAGCTCAAGGGCGGGGCACTCAAGTTCGGGCAGGCGCTGTCCATCTTCGAGGCCGGCATACCGGAGGAGCTGGCCGAGCCCTACCGGGCGACGCTGACCCGGCTGCAGGACGCGGCACCGCCCATGCCCGCCTCCCTGGTGCACCAGGTTCTCGCGGCCGAGCTCGGCGAGGACTGGCGGGACTGCTTCAGCGCGTTCGACGACCGACAGGCAGCAGCGGCCTCGATCGGGCAGGTGCACCGCGCCACGTGGCACGACGGGCGGGCCGTCGCGGTGAAGGTGCAGTACCCGGGCGCCGGCAAGGCCCTGCTGAGCGACCTCAACCAGATCTCCGGTGTCGCCCGGTTCGCCGCGGGGTGGATCCCGGGCCTCGACATCGCCCCGATCCTCACCGAGCTCAAGGGCCGGATGAGCGAGGAGCTGGACTACGAGCTGGAGGCGGCCACCCAGCACCAGTTCGCCCAGGTCTTCGCAGGCGACGACCAGTTCGTCATCCCGGACGTCGTCACTTCTACCGCCCACGTCATCGTCAGCGAGTGGATGGACGGCCGGCCCCTGTCGCGGATCATCTCCTCGGGCACCGACGAGGAGCGGCGCCAGGCGGCCGAGCGCTACCTGGAGTTCCTGCTCGCCGGCCCGCAGCGCGCGGGCCTGCTGCACGCCGACCCCCACCCCGGCAACTTCCGGCTGCTCGAGGACGGGCGGCTCGGGGTCATCGACTTCGGTGCGGTCAACCGGCTCCCCGCCGGCCTCCCCCCGGAGATGGGCCGGCTGCTCACGATCGGCCTCGAGGGGGGCGCGGACGACCTGCTCGCCGGCCTGCGCGCCGAGGGGTTCGTCCGGTCCTCGATCGACGTGGACGCCCACGCCGCGCTCGACTACCTCGAGCCGTTCATCGCCCCCCTGCGCAGCGACACCTTCCACTTCAGCCGCGCGTGGATGCGCAGCATCTTCCAGCACGTCAACGACCCGCGCCGGCCGCAGTTCTCGGTGGGGCTGCGGTTCAACCTCCCGCCGGAGTACCTGCTGATCCACCGCGTCTGGCTCGGCGGGATCGGGGTGCTGTGCCAGATCGGCGCCGAGGTCCCGGCCCGCGCCGTCGTGGACCACTGGCTCCCGGAGGCCGACCTGCCGCCGGTTGGTGACTGACCCCACGGCCGTGTGCCGCCCCCTCCCCTGCCCCCGGCTCCGCCAGCCCGGCTCGCCGAGCTGTCGGCCCCGGGCACGACGAAGGCGGGGGAGCAGCCGGTCGGCGACCGGTTGCTCCCCCGCCTTCGGTGTGTCGGCTCAGTGCCGGCTCAGTGCCGGCTCAGTGCCGGTTCAGTGCCGGTTCAGGCGGTGCGCCTCGCGGCGAGCCCGGAGCAGGATCTCCAGGGAGCGGCGGTTCCTGCCCTGCTGGCGGGACAGCTCCTGGTTCTGCATTCGGCTGCGGGCGAGGTCAACCTCGATCAGGTGATGCATGGTGAAACTCCTGTGGGTCGGCGCGCGGTCCGCACTGGGACGCAGTGCGGCTCGGGTCGCGCTCGGTGACGGTGGATGGGTCATGCCTGGCGGTCCTGCGGAATCAGGCGGCGACCGGGTGCTTGCGGGGACGACCCCGAGGACGCTTGCGGGCGACGACGGCTCCCTGGACGAGGAGCTCGCCACCCCAGACGCCCCACGGCTCCTGCCGGTGCAGTGCGCCGGCGAGGCAGTCCGCTCGGGCGGGGCAGGAGCCGCACAGCGACTTCGCGAACTCGACGTCGCTCGGGCTCTCGGCGAACCAGAGCTCCGGGTCGTTCACCCGGCAGGGGATGTCAGTGCCGGCGTCGCCGGCCGCGGCGTTCAGGTCGAGGAGTGCGGACAGCTGCATCGGGATCGCCTCCTTGCTCTCGTGACTCCCGGCGGTGGCGGTGGCCGTCGGAAGGGTGCGGTTCATCTGCGGTCGTGGTGCCGCCGGCCCGGTGGAGGCGGCGGATCCGGTGGTGCGGTGCTCATTCATCGGTGGCGGTCCCTGGTGAAAGTGCTCTGCGGGTGGATGACTGGTGGTGTGGTGCTGATTCATCGGAACGACCGGCTGTGACAAACAGAAAGGCCGCGGATCCCGGATGTCGGGTTCCGCGGCCTGGAGGTGGTGGTCCAGAAAGACTAGACCGGTGGTCTCCAGGTGCGAGATCGAACGACATCCGTGACGGACTGCTTGCGGGCCGGGACGTAGGCGGTGGCGACGATGGAACCGGCGATGCCGAGACCGAAGCCGCCATCAATGCCGAGGCCGAACGCGGACACAGTGGTCCCCTGCGTCCGAGCGGCCGGCACGTCCATGGCGAGGAAGGCGCCATCGGTGCGCGGGCAGCCGAACCGGTCGCGGGAGATCCGCGTCGCGTTCGTCATCGTCATGTTCTCCATCAGGCCAACCCTCCTCATCTGCTTCTGGTGACGTCCCGGACGACGGG
Source organism: Segeticoccus sp. (assembly GCA_035690725.1). Lineage (GTDB taxonomy): Bacteria > Actinomycetota > Actinomycetes > Actinomycetales > Dermatophilaceae > DASSKF01. Next base: position 3,625 of record DASSKF010000169.1, on the reverse strand, counting down.
CAGCCGCCGGGTGGGTACGGGTAGAAGATTACGGGGCCGCCGGGGCCGGTGCAACGCATTTTTTCGAGAATCCCTCCGATAACCGGAAGTGATTCACCGATCAACCGCACGCATCCTCGACGCGGGTGGGAATCACGTTGCCGGAGAGGCGCTTTCGCTCACGTGCTGCGGATCCTCCCCGCCGAGAACCGCGAGGACCGACGGACCGTAGCGGTCGAGCTTGCGCGCGCCGACCCCGGAGATCTGTGCGAGCTCCTCGAGCGAGCCGGGGGTCCGCTCGGCGATGGCCGTGAGCGTGGCGTCGGTGAAGACGACGTAGGCCGGCACGCTCGCCTCGCTCGCCACGGCCCGTCGCCACTCGCGCAGGGCCTCGAACGTCGCCTCCTCGTAGGTCGGGGGGCAGGCGTGGCAGCGGCCGACCTTGCGCTCCGCGGCGGTCTCGAGCTCGGCACCGCAGGTGCGGCAGTGGGTGATCCGCGGCGGGCGGGGCGCCCTGCCCCGCGCCCGTCTGGTGCGCGCGCGGGGCCGAGCGCTGTCGCCGAGCAGGTCCGCCGCGGGCTCGAGGAAGCGGGAGGGGCGGCGCGAGGCCCGCCCACCCGGGCTGCGGGAGGCGGCCCACGACAACCGCAGGACGCGGCGGGCGCGGGTGAGGCCGACATACAGCAGCCTGCGCTCCTCCTCGATGGCCGCGGGTGTCTCGGCCATGGTGATGGGCAGCAGGCCGTCGCTGCACCCGACGAGGAACACCGCGTCCCACTCCAGGCCCTTGGCGGCGTGCAGTGAGGCGAGGGTGACCCCCTCGACGGTCGGCGCGTGCTGCTCGGCGGCGCGGCGGTCGAGCTCGGTCACCAGGTGCGGCAGGCGAACCTCCGGGCCGGCCGACGAGAAGTCGTCCGCGAGCGCTGCGAGGGCCTGCAGCGACTCCCAGCGCTCCCGGGTCGCGCCACCGCTGCTCGGCGGCCGGGGGCTCCAGCCGGCGCCGGCGAGGACGTCGCGGACGACCTCCCCCAGCGGCTTGCCCCCGTCGTCCGACCGGGCCGCGCCACGGAGCAGCAGGACGGCCTCGCGGACCTCGCGTCGGGCGAAGAAGCGCTCCCCTCCCCGGACCAGGTAGGGGACCTCCGCGGCCGCGAGCGCCGACTCGAACGCCTCGGACTGGCCGTTGGTGCGGAACAGCACGGCGACCTCGCTCGCGGGCGTGCCGCCGTCGATGAGCGAGCGGACCTGCTGGGCGACACCGGTCGCCTCCGCCGGGTCGTCGGGGTAGCTCGTCAGCTCGGGCGCCGGCCCGTCCTCAGCCTGGGAGCGCAGCCGCAGTGCGGAGGGGGCACCAGCGCGACCGGCGCCTCCGCCGACGACCCGGTTGGCGAGCTGGACCACCTGCGGCGTGGAGCGGTAGTTGCGCACCAGCTGCACGACCTGGGCGCCCTCGTAGCGACCCGGGAACTCCAGCAGGTGGCGCGGGGTCGCGCCGGTGAAGGAGTAGATGGTCTGGGCAGCGTCGCCGACGACGCACACCTCGCGGCGCTCCCCGAGCCACAGGTCGAGCAGTCGCTGCTGCACGCCGTTGACGTCCTGGTACTCGTCCACGACGAAGTGCCGGTACTGGTCGCGCACCTCCCGGGCGATGTCCGGGCGCTGCCGCAGCATGCCGACCATGGTGAGCAGGACGTCCTCGAAGTCGATGACGTGCCGCTCGGTCTTGACCTCCTCGTAGACCTCCAGCAACCGCGCCATCGCCGTGGCATCGAGACCGGCCGGGTCCCGGCCGGCCCGTCGGGCGGCCTCCGGGTAGCTCTCGGCGGTGAGCATGCCGACCTTGGCCCACTCGACCTCGGCGGCGAGGTCACGGACCGCGGTCCGGTCGAGCTGGAAGCGCAGTCGCGAGCCGGCCTCGGCGACCACGGGCGCCTTGTGGCCGAGGACCTCCGGCGCGGCGCCGCCGATCGCCCGGGGCCAGAAGTAGTGCAGCTGGCGCAGGGCCGCGGCGTGGAAGGTGCGGGCCTGCACGCCGACCACGCCGAGCTGCCGCAGCCGGGTCCGCATCTCGCCGGCGGCCCGCGCGGTGAAGGTGACGGCGAGGACCCGCTGCGGTTGGTAGACGCCGCTGTGCACGCCGTAGGCGATGCGATGGGTGATGGCGCGGGTCTTGCCCGTGCCGGCGCCGGCCAGCACGCACATGGGGCCGGTCGGCGAGGAGGCCACCTCCCGCTGCTCGGGATCGAGTGCGGCGAGGATGTCGTCGGGGCTGGGGGCCATGGTCGCTCCGATGGTCTCAGAGGGCCCGCGGGCCGCTGAGCGGGGCGCCGTACCAGTCCTCGATCAGCCGTCGCGCGATGGACAGCCGGGAGGGCAGCCCGAGGTCACCGGCCTCCACCCGGGTGCGCAGCTCCTCGCGGGTGAACCAGTCGGCCTCGGCGATCTCGACCGAGTCCAGGGTGAGCACGGTCCCCTCCGCACGTGCGGTGAATCCCACCATGAGCGAGGAGGGGAACGGCCACGGCTGGTTGCCGCGGTAGGTCACGTCGGTCACCGCCAGCCCCACCTCCTCCTGGACCTCGCGGGCCACCGCCGCCTCGAGCGTCTCCCCGGGCTCGACGAACCCCGCAAGCACCGAGCCGCGCGCCGTCGCCCACTGCGGCCCACGGGCGAGCAGCAGCCGGTCCTGCTCGTCGGTCACCGCCATGATCACCGCCACGTCGGTGCGTGGGAAGTGGTCGCTGCCGTCCTGGGGACAGTGCCGCACCCAGCCGCCCTCCCTGGGGACGGTCGCGGTGCCACAGCGCGGACAGCGCGGGTGGGACGCGTGCCAGTTGCCGAGTGCGAGGGCCGCCGTGAACAGCCCGGCGTCCCGGTCGTCGAGCTGGGGGCCGACCTGGCGCAGCGTGGGCCACTGCGCCTCGTCCGGCTGCTCCCACGGGTCCCGCACCACCGCCAGGTATGCGGTGTGCTCACCGTCGCGGCCCAGGTAGAGCACCAGCGCGTCCCGGTCCGGCTGCTCCGGTGGGCGCAGGCGGACCCGTGGCCGCTCGCCGTCGGCAACGACCAGCACCCGGTCCCCGCGCAGGTCCAGCACGCGGGTCCCCGGGTCGGCCAGCAGCTGCGGGAGGAGCTCGGGATCCCGCCGTCCGTGCGCGGCTCGGTCGACCACGGCGGTGGACAGGGACAGGTCGAGGAGAGTTTCCGACGGGCGGCTCACACCTGCCAGCGTAGGAGGGGGTGGGGACGTACGGTTTGGGGCATGAGTGCGACCACCCCGAGGGGGCCGCTGGCGCTGGCGGCCCTGGCGAGCAGCGCCGTGCCGGGCCTCGACCCGCAGACCGTGCAGGAGGTGCGCGCGCACCACGACGCGGGGTTCGAGACCGCCCGGATCGAGGACACCGAACACCGGCGGTGGCTGCTCCGCGCTCCCCTGACGGCCGCGGCCGGCGCCCAGCAGGAGGCCGCCCAGCCACTGCTGCGGCTCGTTGCCCGACGGCTTCCGTTCGCTGTCCCGGTCGCGCGCGGCTTCGCGCCGGTGCCGGACCGCGGCCGCGCCATGGTCTGCCCGATGCCCTCCGGGCGGCCGCTGGACTGGTCGCGGCTGCCTGCCGGCACCGCGCTCGCCGCCGAGGTCGGCCGTGCC
>DASSKF010000168.1:0-5837 GCA_035690725.1 Segeticoccus sp. | reverse complement strand
CTACCGCCTGGTGATGCGGTCCCTGGACCGGGTGTCCCTCGAGGTGACCGGCGTCCTGCAACGGGGGTCGCTGCCGCTGTCGCTGGGGCTGATCCTGGTCACCGCGGTCGTCGTCCCGGGTGCCGTGCTCCTCGGTGGCGTCAGCTGGCCGGAGCGGGTGACCTGGTGGGACAACCTCGCGCAGCCGGCCGTCGCGCTGCTCGTCGCCGCGGCCGCCTTCTTCACCACCCGGGCCCGGCGCCGGCTGCGCGCCGTCTTCCTGGTGGGTGTCACCGGCTACGGCACGGCGCTGCTCTTCCTGCTGCACGGCGCACCGGACCTGGCCCTCACCCAAGTGCTGATGGAGACCCTCTCCCTCGTCGTCTTCGTGCTGGTCGTCCGGCGCCTGTCCGGCAAGTTCAACGACGACCCCTCGCGGTTGACCCGTCGGGTGCGTGGCCTGCTCGGCCTGGCGGTCGGGGTGGTGGTCACCGCCCTCGCGCTGACCGCCGTGAGCGTGCGCACCGCGGAGCCCCTGACCGCGCGACTGGCCAAGGGAGCCGTGGAGTTCGGAGGTGGGCACAACATCGTCAACGTGACGCTGGTCGACATCCGGGCCTGGGACACGATGGGCGAGCTGTCGGTCATCGTCGCCGCGGCGACCGGCGTCGCGAGCCTGGTCTTCCTGCGCTAGGAGAACCTGACGGTGAGCCGGCGGCTGCTGGAGCGGGCCCGCAGCCTGCGCCGCGCCCACGCCAGCAGCGGCGGCAACCAGGGCAGCCCGTGGCTGGCCGAGGGCTCGGCGATGAGCGCCGAGCGGCGCTCGGTGATCTTCGAGGTCGTCACCCGGCTCGTCTTCCACACCATGGTCCTGTGGTCGCTCCACCTGCTCTTCTCCGGGCACAACCACCCGGGGGGCGGGTTCGCGGCCGGCCTCGTCGCGGGGTTGGCGCTCGCGGTGCGCTACCTCGCCGGTGCCCGTGACGAGCTGCGGGCCGCCGCGCCCGTCCTGCCCGGTCTGTTGCTGGGGGCCGGCCTGTTCCTGTCCGCCGGGTCCGGCCTGGTGTCCATGGCGTTCGGCGGTGACGTGCTGCAGAGCTGGGTGTTCGATCTCCACCTGCCCCTGGTGGGCTCGGTGCACGTCGTCACCTCGCTGTTCTTCGACATCGGGGTCTACCTCGTGGTCATCGGGCTGGTGCTCGACATCCTGCGCAGCCTCGGCTCGGCCATCGACACGATGCAGGAGCAGGAGGAGCAGGACGAGCCGGACCCGACCGTGCTGCCCACCGCGCACGGACCTCGCGGGGCGGAGGGGCGGTCCTGATGGTCCCGAACCTCACCCTCTGCCTGCTGGTCGGCGTGCTCTTCGCCACCGGGGTCCACCTGGTGCTGGCCCGCAGCATCGTGCGCGCCCTGATCGGCCTGCTGCTGCTCGGCAACGGAGGCAACATTCTCTTCCTCATCGCCAGCGGGCCGGCGGGTCGGGCGCCCATCGTCGGGGTCAGTGACGTGTCGGACATGAGCGACCCGCTGCCGCAGGCAATGGTGCTCACCGCCATCGTCATCACGCTCGGGACGACCGCGTTCCTGCTGGCCTTGGCGCACCGGTCCTGGCAGCTGTCCGACCACGACGTGCAGGAGGACGACCCGGAGGACACGCGGATCTCCCGGAAGGCCGAGGAGAACGACCTGTCCGACAGCGACTACGAGGGCGAGCCGGAGGAGCCGGCCGAGTTCAGCGAGTTCGGCGCCGTCGGCGAGGAGGACCAGCGGTGACCGCGCTGCACCCGGAGGCCTTCGACGCCCTCGTCCCGCTGCCCGTGGCCCTGCCGCTCGTGGGTGCCGGCATCACGGTCGTCGCGGGACGACACACCCGCATCCAGCGCCTCGTGTCGGTGACCGTCCTGACCGCGGTGGTGGCAGTGTCCGGTGCCCTGCTGTGGGCGGCCGACCACGCCGGGCCGCAGGTGGTCGAGGTCGGCGGCTGGCCGGCACCGCTGGGGATCGTGCTGGTCGTGGACCGGCTGTCCGCGCTGATGCTGGTGGTCTCCTCCCTGGTCACGCTCGGCGTCCTGCTCTACTCGATCGGCCAGGGGCGCTCGTCGTTCGACGACGAGAGCGACGGGGAGGCGCCGCTGCCGATCTTCCACCCGACGATGATGGTGCTCGCGGCGGGCGTCTCCACGACGTTCGTCTCCGGGGACCTGTTCCACATCTACGTCGGCTTCGAGATGCTGCTGGTGGCGAGCTTCGTGCTGCTCACCCTCGGGGGCACGCCGCCCCGGGTGCGTGCCGGGGTCACGTACGTGATCGTCAGCATGCTCTCCTCCCTGGTCTTCCTCGTGGCGATCGCCCTCGTGTACGCCGCGACCGGCACGGTGAACCTGGCCCAGCTGGCCGGCCGGCTGGACGCGCTCCCGGAGGGGACCCGGACGGCGCTGCAGGTCCTGCTGCTGCTCGGGTTCGCCATCAAGGCCGCCGTCTTCCCGATGTCGGGGTGGCTGCCGGACTCCTACCCGACGGCGCCGGCGCCGGTGACCGCCGTCTTCGCGGGACTGCTCACCAAGGTGGGTGTGTACGCGATCATCCGCACCCAGACCCTGCTGTTCCCCGAGGGCCACCTGACCGACCTGCTGCTGTGGGCGGCACTGCTCACCATGCTCGTCGGCATCCTCGGCGCGGTCGCGCAGGACGACATCAAGCGGATGCTGTCGTTCACGCTCGTCAGCCACATCGGCTTCATGATCTTCGGGGTCGCGGTCGGCTCGGTGGCCGGCTTCTCCGCGGCCGTCTTCTACGTGGCCCACCACATCACCATCCTGACCACGCTGTTCCTCGTCGCCGGGCTGATCGAACGCCGGGGCGGCAGCACCGCGCTGTCCGAGCTGGGCGGGCTGTCCCGGGCGGCGCCGCTGCTCGGGGTGCTGTTCTTCGTCCCGGCGATGAACCTGGCCGGCATCCCGCCGTTCTCGGGCTTCCTCGGCAAGGTCGGGCTGATCGAGGCCGGCGCCGCGTCGGGCACCTGGCTGGCCTACGTCCTCATCGCCGGGTCCCTCGTCACCAGCCTGCTCACGCTCTATGCGATGAGCCGGATCTGGGGCCGGGCGTTCTGGCGGGCGCCCTCCGACGCCGTCGTCGCGCGGACCCGCCCGGAGCGCGGCGGCGCCCTGTCGCCCGGCATCGTCGTGCCGACCGCGGTGCTCGTGGCCGTCGGCGTCGGGATCACGGTCGTGGCCGGGCCGCTGTTCGGCATCACCGACCGGGCCGCCAGCGACATGCTGCAGCGCACGCCCTACGTCCAGTCGGTCTACCCCGGGGGTGTGCCGTGAGGCCGCGACGCGTGCAGCCCGTCCCCCTCCTCTGGCTGACCGGGATCTGGGTGCTGCTGCAGGGCAGCATCACCTGGGGCAACGTCCTGTCCGGCGTGCTGCTCGGTGCCCTGGTGCTGGTGGCCTTTCCCCTGCCCCGGCTCATCACCGGGGTGCACCTGCGCCCGGTCGCCCTGGTGGTCCTGACGGTGCGGTTCCTGTCCGACCTCGTCGTCGCCAGCGTCCGGGTGGCCTGGCAGGCGGTGCGGCCCGGGCCGGTGGTGACCGGCCGGGTGCTGCAGGTCCAGCTGGTCGGCGACGCCGACCTGTTCCGCACCATCACCGCCGAGATGGTCGCGCTGGTGCCGGGGACCGTCGTGATCGACCTCGACTCCGACACCGGGCTGCTCCTGCTGCACGCCCTCGACGTGCACAGCGACGAGGAGGTCGAGGCGACCCGGCGAAGCGTGCGCGGGCAGGAGCGGCGGGTGCTGCGCGCCTTCTCCCCCGACCACCCGGACCACGAAGGAGGTCACCGATGACCGTGGTCGTCGCCCTCATCGCGGCGGTCCTCGTCGGCGCGGCAGCCGTCGCGCTCGTCCGTGTCGTCCGCGGGCCCAGTGTCCTGGACCGGGCCATCGCGACCGAGGTGCTCATCTCGACGCTCGTGTGTGCCCTCGGCCTCGAGGCCGCCATCACCCGGCACTCGGCCACGTTGCCGATCCTCATCTCCCTGTCGCTCGTGGGCTTCGTCGGCTCGGTCGCCGTCGCCCGGTTCGTGGGGCGTGACCGGGACGAGCCGCTGCCCTCGCAGCAGGCCGACCGGCGGGACCGGCCGGGACCCGATCGATCGGAGCCCTGGGGAGCGGACGAGGCCGGTGGCCGATGAGCTGGACGGACGTCGCCGACGGGATCGGCACCGCACTGCTGTTCGCCGGTGCGCTGCTCTGCCTGGCCGCGGCCATCGGCCTGCTCCGCTTCCGTGACCTGCTCAGCCGGATGCACGCCAGCACCAAGCCGCAGGTGCTGGGGGTCCTGCTCGTCGTCGTCGGGTTGGGGCTGCGACTGCGCTCGCCGCTCGACATCGGGATGCTGCTGCTGGTGGTCGTCTTCCAGCTGCTGACCGTCCCGGTGTCGGGTCACATGGTCAGCCGTGCCGCGTTCCGCACCGGGCTGGTCGACCGGGTCGAGGGGGTCGCCGAGGTGAAGCAGGACCGCGACGGCGACGACGACCCGGCCGCGGACGAGCACCGTCGCTGACCGGTCGGCGTCAGTCGCGGGCGTCCACGACGGCGATCCGGCCGTGCCGCAGCTGCCGGCGGTGGTGCACCTCCATGTCGACGCCGTCGGCCAGGGTCAGCAGGTCGGCGTCCCAGGCGACCTCGAAGCCGTAGCGGACCAGCAGCTCCCGCATCGCGCGTGCGGTCCAGGCCGACCGGTGCGGCTCCTGCCCGTAGGGGTTCTCCCGCCCCTGCAGGCGCAGGGCGAGGGAGAGCAGCAGGCGGCCCGCGGGGGCGGCGAGCGACGGCACCTGGTAGCTCACGACCAGCCGGCTGCCGGACGCCGACAGGTCGCCCACCTGGCGCACCGTCCGCGCCACCTCCGGCTCGCTGAGGTAGGGGACCACGCCCTCCCAGACCCAGGTCGCCGGCCTGGCCGGGTCGAAGCCGGCTCGTCCGAGCGCTGGTCCCAGTGCCTGCTGGCGGAGGTCGACGGGGACGAACCGCACGGCGCGCGCGGTCGGCCGGAGAGCGGCGGACCGCTCCCGCTTGTCCGCCTGGGTCGCCGGGTGGTCGACCTCGTACACGGTCGCCTCCCCCAGCCACGGCATCCGCCACGCCCGGCCGTCGAGGCCGGCGCCGAGCAGCACCACCTGGTGGTTGGTCGTCTCGGCGAGTGCGGCGTCGACGGCCACCGTGCGCGGCACCATCAGCTCCGCGCAGGCGCGAACCAGCTGCACCTCGACGGGGCTGCGTCGGCCGCCCTCGGCCGGGGTCCCGTCAGCGGGCTCCACCGCCGCCTGCTCGACCACGGCCCGCTCGTCGGGCCGGAGCAGCTGCCAGGCCACCGGGTCGTCGAACCGGCCGGGGGCCAGGTGCCCGTGCGCCGCCGCCCGGCCCTGGCAGACGAGCACCGCCGTCCGACTGGCCCTGCTGCCCGCGTCCACGCGTTCATTGTCGTCGCGCCGGGCCGGTTGCCGCCGGTCGGTGGTGGGAGAACGTCGTCACCAGCGTGCCCTCGCCGCGGGTGAGCGTCGGGAGCCGGCGCCGCAGCGCCGCCACCTGCGCAGCGGGGACGTCACCGGTCACGAGCAGCATCCCGGACCGGTCCCGCACGTCCGACGGCACGCCGTGCAGCTGCGCGACCGCTCGCAGCACCGCGCCCAGGGCGGGCTCCGGCGTCTCCAGCTCGAAGCGGTGCACCGGCTCCTCGACCCGCGTCCCTGCCCGGGCCATGAGCCGGACGAGCAGCCGGCGGGTCAGCCCGCGGAAGTCCCCCGCGGTGCTCGACATGCTGGCGTCGAACGTCCCGTGGGAGTGGCTCTGCCGG
>DASSKF010000167.1:0-2272 GCA_035690725.1 Segeticoccus sp. | reverse complement strand
AGCTCGGGCTACCGGATGACGGACGGGGAGGGCAACCACACCACGGACCTGCACAATCGCACGTCCGGGAGCGGTGACACGTTCACCGGCTCCGACGACGACTGGGGCAACGGCTCCCAGGGCAACCGCGAGTCGGCGGGGGTGGACGCGCACTACGGCGCCGAGATGACGTACGACTTCTACGACGACGTCATGAACCGCGCCGGAATCTGGAATGACGGGAGCGGTGCCCGGTCCCGGGTCCACTACGGCGACAACTACGTCAACGCCTTCTGGGACGGCACCCAGATGACCTACGGCGACGGGTACGCCAACCAGAACCCGTTGGTGGAGCTCGACGTCGCCGGTCACGAGATGAGTCACGGTGTCACCGAGAACACCGCCGGGCTCGTCTACAGCGGTGACGCGGGCGGCCTGAACGAGGCGACGAGCGACATCTTCGGCACCGCCGTGGAGTGGTACGCCGACAACGCGAACGACGTCCCCGACTACCTCATCGGGGAGGAGATCGACATCAACGGCGACGGCTCGCCGCTGCGCTACATGGACCGGCCCTCCCGCGGCGGGTCGCAGTACCCGGACTGCTACTCCTCGAGCGTCAAGAACCTCGACCCGCACTACTCCTCGGCGCCGCTGAACCACTGGTTCTACCTGGCCTCCGAGGGGTCCGGCGCGAAGACGATCAACGGGGTGTCCTACAACAGCCCGACCTGCGACGGGTCGAGCGTGCAGGGGATCGGGCACGTGAAGGCCGAGAAGATCTGGTACCACACGCTGGCCACGAAGCTGGGCCCCTACAGCACCTACGGGGACGCCCGTGACGGGGCCATCGCCTCGGTCAAGGAGCTCTACGGCGACGGCACCGAGTGCGCGGCCGTCGAGGCGGCGTTCGACGCGATCGACGTCCCCGCCGGAAGCCAGGGGTGCACCGGCGACGGTGGCGGCAGCGACAACCCGCCCCCGACGGGCGACAACCTGCTGCAGAACGCGGGATTCGAGTCCGGTGCGTTGGCGTGGACCGGCACGAACGGGCCGATCACCCGGAACACCGGTCGTCCGGCGCACAGCGGCACCTGGAAGATGTGGCTGGGCGGCAACGGCCGCACCGCGAGCGAGCAGGAGACGCAGGCCGTGGCCGTCCCGGACGCCTCCTCGGCGACGCTGTCCTACTGGCTGGCCGTCGACACCGACGACTACCCGTCCGGTGCCTACGACCGGATGAAGGTGCAGGTGGTGGCCGGTGGCACCGCCCACACCCTGGAGGCGTACTCGAACCTCGACGCCGACGGCGGCACCTGGCACCACGTCTCGGTCGACGTGAGCAGGTATGCCGGCCAGGAGGTCCAGGTGCGCTTCGTCATGGACGAGGACGCCTACTACCAGACCAGCTTCGTGGTGGACGACACGTCGCTCGCGGTCGGCTGAGCCGTCACTCCAGCGGCGTGCACAGCTTCTGCTCACCGGCCGGCCGGCTGACGTCGACCAGCACCCGGGTGAGCGGCTTGGTCAGGGCGCGGGCCGCCGCCGCGTCCAACCGGGCCGACCCGCGGGGGCTGGTGACGACGACGACCAGCTCATCGGCATACCTCGGGGTGGTCGAAGGGGCACCGAGGCCGGGCCAGTCGACCTGCTGTGCCCCGTCGGCGACCGCGTCCAGCAACCGGGGGTGCAGCCGGCACCGCGTCGTCTGGCCGCCGTGCCGGCTGAAGCTGACGGTGCCGTCCGCCTCCACCCGCATCGTCTCGTCGAACCCGGCGATCCCGCCCCGGCGCTCGAGGGTGAGCGGGAACACGTCGGCGGACGACGTCCCACCCCCTCCGGCCGGCGCGCCGCTGCCGGAGGCGGGGCCGTTCCCGGAGGTGGTCCCGCCCCCGCCGGGGCCGGCGCACGCGGCCAGCAGCAGTGCGGCGGAGGTGACGAGGAGCACGCGGACGCAGCGGGTCATCCAGGCCATCATGTCGCTTGGACGCCGGACCGGCGCGCCGGGATCCGTCGCCGGGGGACTATCCTCCGCTTGGAGTTCCGGGTGCCGCAGGGCCTGCGCACGACGAGCCGGACCAGGATGCGCGCCCTGCGACACCAGCTGAGATGTACGCCGACGAACAAGGGAAGAGCTCGTGGATCTGTTCGAGTACCAAGCGCGCGACGTCTTCGAGAAGCACGGGGTCCCCGTGCTCGACGGCGCCGTGGCCGAGACCGTCGAGGAGGCCGAGCGGGCCGCGGAGACGATCGGCGCGAAGAGCGGCGGCGTGGTGGTCGTCAAGGCCCAGGT
>DASSKF010000166.1:0-9372 GCA_035690725.1 Segeticoccus sp. | reverse complement strand
CCGCGGAACAGGTCCCCGCGCGCGGCGAGCCGGTCCACCACGGTGCGCAGCGTCCAGCGGTCCGGGCGCAGGTCGGGGTCGTCGAGCTCGTCCCACGTGATCGGTGTCGACACCGGCGCCCCCGCCCCGGGACGGGTGCTGTAGGGCGCCACGAGCGTCTTGTTCACCGCGTTCTGGGTGTAGTCGAGTCGCGCCAGGCCCTTGCGCTCGCGCTTCTCCCACTTCCAGCTGACCAGGTCCGGCATGACCCGGCCGACCGTCTTGGACACCTGCTCCACCCACTGCCGGGTGTCGTCGAAGCTCGGCCCACGCCGGATCGGCACCCAGATCTGGATCCCGCGGCGGCCGGTGACCTTGGGATAGGCGCGGATGTGCAGGTGCTCGAACGCCGTCCGGTGCAGCCGAGCGAGCTCCAGCACCTCCTCCCACGAGGTGCGCTCACCCGGGTCGATGTCGAACAGCGCGTATGTCGGGTGGTCGGGCTCGTCGGTCCGCGACGTCCACGGGTGCCACTCCAGGGCGCCGAAGTTGGCGGCCCACACCAAGGCCGCGGGCTCGTCCACCACGAGGTAGGTATGCGTCTCCCCGGGATCCGCGTCCGGGTTGTCCCACCGGGACAGCCACTCCGGCGCATGACCGGGGACCTCCTTGTGCCAGAAGCCCTTTCGGTCCGCGCCCTCCGGGTAGCGGTGCAGGTTGACCGCTCGGCCCTCGAGGTAGGGGACGAGGGTCGGCGCGACCTGCGCCGTGTAGCGCAGGAAGTCCCGCTTGGTCACCGGCTCCCCGCCCTCGCGCGGCGGGAAGAGCACCTTGTCGAGGTTGGTCACCTTCAGCGACCGCCCGAATACCTCCCACGTGCCCTGCGCCCCCAGCTCGTCGAGGGCACCGAGCTCGCCCTCCTCGGGCCACGGCACGGTGGCGGTGTCGAGCTCGACGGCCGCCTCGTCCGCGGGGAGGTCGGAGCGCCAGAGCCGCTCGGGGGCCGCCTTGACCTCCTCGTTGGTGCGACCGCTGAGGACCGAGCGCGGGTGGTCCTCCGGGTCCCAGCCCTCCACCGCGTCGTCGTCGTGCTTGTGCAGCAGCAGCCACTGCTCCCGATCGTCCCGGCCGTCGCCGGCTCCGCCACGCCGGACGAGGACGAAGCGCCCGCGCAGCTTCTCCCCGTGCAGGTCGGCGTGGAAGTCCCCCTTGCGGATGGCCTCGGCCGGGTCGTCGGTGCCGTGCGGCTCCCAGGTGCCGCGGTCCCAGACGATCACGTCACCGCCGCCGTACTCCCCCTTGGGGATCACGCCCTCGAAGCTCTCGTACTCGATCGGGTGGTCCTCGACGTGCACCGCCATCCGCCGGACGCGCGGGTCGAGGGTCGCGCCCTTGGGCACCGCCCAGCTGACCAGGACCCCGTCGATCTCGAAGCGCAGGTCGTAGTGCAGACGCGTGGCGCGGTGCCGCTGCACGACGAACCGGCGCGCACCGTCGCGGCTCTCCGACGAGTCCGGCACCTCCCCCGGTGCCGGCTCCCCCGACGGCTCCCCCGACGGCTCCGGGGTGCGATCGAAGCGCCGCTTCCCCCGGTAGGTCGAGAGCGGCTCCTCGGCAGCGTTCTGGCCACGGCCGGCGCCACGGCGAGCGGTCGGCATACCTGCACCTCCTCGGCACCATCCTGTCCGCTCACCGGCAGCGACGCGACCGAGGAGACCCGGCGGACTCCCCGTCGTCCACAGGGGATCGGCCGTCCACAGGCGGCGCGGCACGGTGTCCGCCGCTCGCCGTAGTGTCGGGGGATGGACGCGAGCTGGGTGGACGGCGTGACCGACAGCGACATCCTCGCCGTCGTCGGCGCGGCCTCCTTCCAGCGCGGGTTGGCGTACGCCCACGACGGGCACGTCGTCGAGCTGACCTTCGGCGGGGGCGGGACGCTCTTCGCCACCGTTGCCGGCAGTGGCGGCCAGCAGTACTCCACGCTCGTCACGGCCAACGAGGCCCCGCCCCGGGGCGTGGGCCACTTCTCCGGTCGGTGCACCTGCCCGATGGAGGTGGACTGCAAGCACGTGGCCGCCGTGGTCCTGGAGGCGCGCGGCGCCGTGCGCGAACGCGACCGGGAGAGCGCGGGGTCCGGCGCCTGGGAAGGCGTGCTGGGCAGCATCGTGCAGGCGCACGAGTCGACGCGCGAGGAGACCCACGGGACGCCGCTCGGGCTGCTGTTCGAGGTGGTGCCGCCCCGCACCCGCAGCCGCTACGCCGGGGCCACGACCGTCACCGCGCACACCCGCGTCCGGCTGCACCCGGTGACCCCGGGCAGGACGAAGCGGTGGATCCGCACCGGCGTCTCCTGGCGGGACATCGGGTTCGGCTACGCCCGGCCGGGCACCGACCGGCGGCACGTCGACGCCCTCGGGGAGTTCTTCTTCGCCCACCAGGCGCGCAGCCGGCACACCTACTTCGCGACCGGGGACCAGGCGATCCACCTCGACGAGCTGGGCGCCGGCGTCTGGAGCCTGCTGCGCACCCTTCGCACGAGCGGGGTCGCGTTCGTCACCGGGCGCGACGCGGGGGCGGAGGTGCTGCTCGCCGGGCACGCGGCCGCGGCCTCGCTGGACCTGCGCCGCTCGGAGGACGGCAGCACCGCGGTGGAGCCGGTGGTCGCCTTCGGCGACCTCGTGCTCCCCGCCGGCGGGGTGCACCTGGTCGGCGACCCGGCGCACGGGGCCTTCCTGACGGGGGACTCGGCGCCGCCCGGGACGCCCGCCCACGACCTGTTGCACCGGCCCGCGGACGGTGGAACGGCCGAGAGCACGCCTCCCGGGCTGCTGCTCGTCCCGTTCGAGCAGGCCGTCAGCCCCCAGCTGTCCAAGCTGCTGTATGACGGCCGCCGCCTGGACATCCCGCCGACCGACCTCGGCCGGTTCCTGCAGGAGTACTACCCCTCGCTGCGGCAGGCGGTGCCGGTCAGCTCCTCCGACGGCTCCCTGGAGCTCCCCGAGATCGCCCCGCCGCAGCTGGCGCTCACGGTCACCTGCACGGACGGGCACCGGGCCGACCTGGAGTGGGGATTCGCCTACCGGGTCGGCGAGGACCTCGCCCGGGTGCCGCTGCACGGCGCCGGTGGCGGACCCGCGGTCGCCCGCGACCAGGGTGCCGAGGAGGAGCTGCTCGCCGGGCTGGACCTGCCGACCGGCGGGCTGCGCAAGCTCGCCGTGGAGCAGGACGGACGGCACGTGCCCGTCCCGCGGGTCGAGCTGAGAGGACTGGAGACGGCGGTGTTCACCCAGGAGGTGCTCCCCCGGCTGCAGGAGCTGGACGGGCTGCTCCTCGAGGTCGTCGGCGAGGTGCCGGACTACCGGTTCACCGACGCCGCCCCCGTCATCCACCTGTCCACCAGCGACCTCGACGACGACGGCCCTGGGGATAACGGCCTCGGCGGGCTGGGTGACCGGGAGGGCCCCGGGGGCCTTGACGTGCGGGACGGCGAGCCCGCAGGTGGCGGGGACGCCGCGAGCGGTCCCGAGGAGGCGGCCGACTGGTTCGGGCTCGGGGTCACGGTGACCATCGGCGGCGAGGAGGTCCCGTTCCGCGAGCTGTTCCTCGCGCTCGCCCGCGGCGAGACCCACCTGCTGCTCGACAGCGGCACCTGGTTCCGCATCGACCGGCCGGAGCTGGAGCAGCTGCGCCGGCTCATCGACGAGGCCCGGGCGCTGCAGGACCACGACAGCCCGGACCTGCGGATCAGCAAGTACCAAGCGGGCCTGTGGGAGGAGCTCGTCGCACTCGGCGTCGTCGACGAGCAGAGCCGGCACTGGCACCGGGCGGTGCAGGGCCTGCTCGACCTCGACGACCTCGCTCCGCCCGAGGTCCCGGCGACCCTGCACGCCGAGCTGCGTCCGTACCAGCGCGACGGCTACCAGTGGCTGGCGTTCCTGTGGGACCACGGGCTCGGCGGCATCCTCGCCGACGACATGGGCCTCGGCAAGACCGTGCAGACCCTCGCGCTGCTGTGCCGGGTGGCGGAGTCGGGCCGCTCCACCGCACCGTTCCTCGTGGTCGCCCCGACCTCCGTCGTGGCGAACTGGGCGCACGAGGCGGCGCGGTTCGCACCCGACCTCACCGTCGCGACCGTGACCGCGAGCGAGCGCAAGCAGCGCCGCCCGCTCGCCGACGACGTGGCCGGGGCCGACCTGGTCGTGACCTCCTACGCCCTGTTCCGGATCGACGAGGAGGCCTACCGCCGCCTCCCCTGGGCGGGCCTGGTGCTCGACGAGGCGCAGTTCGTGAAGAACCACCGGGCCAAGACCCATCAGTGCGCCCGGCGCCTGCCGGCACCGTTCAAGCTCGCGATCACCGGCACCCCGCTCGAGAACAACCTGCTCGAGCTGTGGAGCCTGCTGTCGATCGTGGCTCCCGGGCTGTTCCCGCAACCGGACCGGTTCACCGAGCTGTTCGCCAAGCCGATCGAGAAGGCCGGCGACACCTCCCGGCTGGCCACGCTGCGCCAGCGGATCCGGCCGCTGATCCGGCGCCGCACCAAGGAGCAGGTCGCCTCCGAGCTTCCGCCCAAGCAGGAGCAGGTCCTCGAGGTCGAGCTCAACCCGAAGCACCGGCGGATCTACCAGACCCACCTGCAGCGGGAGCGGCAGAAGGTGCTCGGCCTCATCGGCGACATGGACCGGCACCGGTTCGCGATCTTCCGGTCCCTCACCCTGCTCCGGCAGCTCGCCCTGGCGCCCGGCCTCGTCGACGAGGAGTACGCCCACGTCCGCTCCAGCAAGGCGGACGCGTTCTTCGAGCACCTCGACGAGGTCGTCGACGAGGGGCACCGCGCGCTCGTGTTCAGCCAGTTCACCGGCTTCCTCAAGCTGGTCCGGGCCCGGCTGGACGCCGAGGGGGTGCGCTACTCCTACCTCGACGGGCGAACCCGCGACCGCGCCCGGCGCATCGAGGAGTTCAAGTCCGGTGACGCGCCGGTGTTCCTCATCAGCCTCAAGGCCGGCGGCTTCGGCCTCAACCTCACCGAGGCCGACTACTGCTTCCTGCTCGACCCGTGGTGGAACCCGGCCGTCGAGTCGCAGGCGGTCGACCGCACCCACCGCATCGGCCAGGACAAGCAGGTCCTCGTCTACCGCCTCGTGTCGACCGGCACGATCGAGGAGAAGGTGATGGAGCTCCAGGAGCGCAAGCGCGGCCTGTTCAACCAGGTCATGGACGACGATGCGCTGTTGTCGGCCCCACTCACCGCCGACGACATCCGCGGCCTGTTCAGCTGACGGAGCCACGCGTGGCCCGCTGCGGGTGGCCGCGCGTTGCCGGTGGTGCCGGCGCTGGCGCGGGTCTGGCGTGAGCCCGAGCGCAGCGAGGGCGAGGGACCGCGCCGACACCGGTGACGCCCGGCCGGCCACCGTCACGTGGCCGGCCGCGCATCGGGCGCACCCCTGGGTCGCGTCAGCTGCGGTGCACCTGCACGTCGGCGGCGCGGACGTAGACGAACCGGTGGGCCAGGCTGATCTGCAGGTAGCGGTCCTGCCCGACCACGTCGGTCCGGTCTCCGGGCGCCGAGCCGTCGAAGGACTTGGCCCGGTAGTAGTCGGTGACCACGCGGTCGTCGGTGATCGCGTACTCCTGGCCCGGCTTGATCGTGTACTCGATGGGCGAGACCGCCTGCGCGGGAATGGTGTCGGGGTAGGCCGCCGCCTCCGGGTAGGCCCGCCCGTAGACCGGCGCCGAGTCCGCGCCCGGCTTGACCGTCACGGTCCAGGCGTGGGTCGGCACCAGGATGGGGTCCTCGGCCGGGTTGTGCAGCCAGGCGAGCTCGCCGGCCCACGACACCTGCACCCACTCGCCCTGCACGTCGGCGACCACCAGCTTCTCACCGGTCACCGCCCGGGCGCTGACGTCGGAGACGACCGTGCTCCCGGCGGCCGAGTCGGGCCGCACCGCAACGTCCTTCGCCAGCAGCGCGTCCTCGCTCGGAGCCTGTCGGAGAGCCACGAAGTTCGTGGGCGCGCCCTCGATGCAGGGACCGGACCCCGGGGACTGCTGCTCGCACTGCGTGATCAGGTGCGCGTTCCCGGCATACCCGGGACGCACCGTGACCACGTCGCCCGGCTGCACGTGGGCAACCGCCGGACGCTCACCGCCGAGCGGCTTCTTCAGCAGCTCGAAGTAGTGCTCCCAGTCCCAGTAGGGGCCCGGGTCCCAGTGCATTCCGCGCGTGTAGCCGGTGAGGATGCCGGGCACCTGGTCGTGCCCGACGATGTGGGCGCGGTCGATGGGGATCCGGTACGTGCGCGCGAGGTAGCGCACGAGCTCCGCCGAGTTGTGGTACATCGCCTCGGTGAACCAGCCCGCGTTGCCGGCCTTGCCCTCGTGCTCGATGCCGATCGAGTGCATGTTGACGTACCAGTTGCCGGCGTGCCAGCCGACGTCCTTGGCGTCCATGTGCTGCGCGACGTGCCCGTCGCTGGAGCGAATCGTGTAGTTCCAGCCGAGGTAGGTCGCGTCCTGCACCAGTGAGGTGGCGGAATCGTAGCTGCCCTCGGTGTCGTGGATGACGATGTAGCGCAGCTTGGGGCTGCCCTTGGTGCCCCGACCGTTGATGCCGGTGCGGTGGGCGAGGTCGTGGTTGCCGTACGCCCCCGTCGAGTCCGGCGCGTCCGGGTCGTACTTGGCGTACGGCGCCTCCAGCCACTCGCACGCGAGGTCCGACGGGCAGTCGGTGCGGTCGGAGGACCTCGCCCCGCGCGGCACCAGCACCTGCGGGTGCGCCGCGAGCTGCACCTGCTGACCTTCGGCCGTCGTCCGCGACTGTCCCCGACGCAGCGTTGCGTAGACGTGCCGGGCGAACTGCTCGTTGGCGCCACGCGAGCCCGCCGTGCCGTAGCGGGCGACGGCACCGGTCCAGTCACCGAGCTGCCCCCGGTCCGTCCCCTGGTATGCCGCGAGCACAGCGGCTGCCCCGCACACGTTGGCAGCCGGGTCGGCCTTGACGAGGGACACCGGCAGGTCGGTCAGCTGCGCGGCGAGCCGTGCCGTCTGCTGGGAGCCGGCGGAGCGGGCCGCACCGGTGCCCCGGCCGTCCACGCCCGGAGCGGGGTTGTCGGTGAGGTTCATCGGACCCCAGCCGCCGTCCGCGCTGGCGAC
The DNA here is from genome assembly GCA_035690725.1 of Segeticoccus sp. Taxonomy (GTDB): domain Bacteria; phylum Actinomycetota; class Actinomycetes; order Actinomycetales; family Dermatophilaceae; genus DASSKF01. The sequence continues at coordinate 2,241 of DASSKF010000166.1, read as the reverse complement.
ACCGGGGTGGGCGTCCCAGCGGGACTCCATGTAGGAGACCGCCTTCAGCAGCGGTTCGGGCACCGCGGCAGCCGCCGCCGAGCGGTCGAACGCCTGCTCCAGGGTGAGGTCACCGGTCGTCGCCCAGCCGCAGTCGACCGACGCGCTCGCACCTCCTCCACCGGTGTCCGCGACCGCGGCCGGCGCCAGCGCGCCGACCAGTCCCGCTCCGAGGAACAGCGCGAGACCTCGCGCCAACCGTGAACCCACCCGGACCACCCTCTCCGCACCTGTGTCGTGCGGACCATTGTCCGGAGAGAAGTTTCAAGCGTGGGTAAAGAGAAGGAAGAATCTTTTGCACGGGACTACCGGGAGGTCGACTCCGTGCGCCGGCGCCGGGTGGGGACCTCGTCCTGCATGTGCTCCAGCTCCTGTCCCTTCGTCTCGGGGACCCTGCCGAGCACGAAGAAGAACGAGATGACGGCGAACGCGGCGTAGGCGCCGTAGATGTAGCCGAGCCCGATGTTCTGCGCCAGGTAGGGGAAGGAGAAGCTCACGATGAAGTTCGCGACCCAGTTGGCCGCCGCCCCGATCGCCAGCGCGTAGGCCCGCATGTTGTTGGGGAACATCTCGCCCAGCAGCACCCACACGACCGGGCCCCACGTGGCCGCGAAGAAGATCACGAACAGGTTCGCGCCGACGAGGGCGACCAGGCCCCACGGCTCGGGCAGGGAGACGTTGTCGCCGCTGCCGATCTGGTGGAAGAACGACGCCGACGCCAACGCGAGGCCGACCAGCATGCCGATCGACCCGATGAGGAGCAGCCGCCGCCGGCCGAACCGGTCGACCCAGATGATCGCCACGAACGTCATCACCACGTTGATGACCGCCGTGATCACCGAGGTCTTGAACGACTCCGCGGTGCTGAACCCGACCGAGTGCCACAGGGTCGTCGAGTAGTAGAAGATCGCGTTGATGCCGACGAACTGCTGCAGCACCGCCAGGCCGATGCCGACCCAGACGAGTGGCTTCAGGCCGAACCTGTCGCCGGCGATGTCCGCGAAGCTGGTGCGGTCCTCCTCGTTCAGGCTCTGCCGGATCTCGGTGAGCTTCGCATCCGGGTCCGGTTCGCCGACGACGACGCGCAGCACCCGCTTGGCCTCGTCGTCGTCGCGGGCGCGGACGAGGTAGCGCGGGGACTCCGGAATGAGCACGGCAAGGATCCCGTAGATGACCGAGGGCACCACGCCGACGATGAACATCCAGCGCCAGGCGGGGGTCCCGAACCAGAGCACCTCCGAGGGGCCGCCCGCCGCTCGCTGCAGGACGTCGTCCGACAGCAGCGCGGCGAAGATGCCGATGGTGATCGCGAGCTGGTGGATCGAGGTGAGGGCGCCGCGCATCCGGGCCGGCGCCACCTCGGAGATGTACGCGGGTGAGATCACCGAGGCGATCCCGATGCCCAGCCCGCCGACGACGCGCCACAGCATGAGGTCCCACACCGAGAACGCCAGGCCCGCGCCGAGCGAACTCGCGAAGAACAGGATGGCACCGAGCACCATCACCGGCTTGCGGCCCCAGCGGTCGGCGAGCTGCCCGGCATACCAGGCTCCGACCGCACAGCCGAGGAGGGCGATGGCGACGGTGAAGCCCTTGAGGAAGGCCTCGAGGGCGAAGTCCTTCGCCAACGCGTCGACGGCGCCGTTGATCACTGCGGAGTCGAAGCCGAAGAGGAAGGCGCCCACCGCCGCTGAGATGCTCGCGGCGATGACCTTGCCGTGGTGGGCGGGCCGTGCCGGTGTCGCGTCCGCGCTGTCCGTCATGCTGACCACCTGCCTTCGTTTGTCGCGTGGTTGGTGGGTCCCTGGTCGGTGGTTCGGCTCTGCTCGCACCGTACGCGTCGGCACCGCCTCCCGCCCGAGGGCGAGGAATCCGCGGCGCGGGTACGGTGGTGCGCGGACAGCCCACGAGACGGACGATGCCGACAAGGAGACGCGATGGACATCACGGAGGTCATCCTCAAGCAGCACGCCGAGCAGCGGCAGATGTTCGCCCAGCTCGACGAGGTCGACCGGTCCGACACCGCGACCCTGACGGCACTGTGGCAGCGACTGGAGATCCTCCTGGAGAACCACGCCGAGGCCGAGGAGAAGTACTTCTACCCGCCACTGCTCCAGGTCGGCAAGGGTGCCTCGGACGCGTCGGACGCCCCCGAGGAGGTCGAGGACGCGGTCAAGGACCACAACAACATCCGTGACGCCG
>DASSKF010000165.1:0-8808 GCA_035690725.1 Segeticoccus sp. | reverse complement strand
CGAAGGCCTTCTTGTTGTCCTCGTGGTCGCGGATGACGTGGCACACGTCCTGGCACAGGAAGCACTCGATGCACTTGCGGAACTCCTGCGAGCGCCCGACGTCGACCTGCTGCATGCGGTACTCCCCCGGCTCGACGCCCGCTGGCGGGGCGAAGGCCGGCAGCTGACGGGCCTTCTCGTAGTTGTAGGAGACATCCGTGACGAGGTCGCGCAGCACCGGGAACGTGCGCATCGGCGTGACGGTGATCGTCTCGTCCGGCTCGAACAGGTTCAGCCGGGTCATGCACATCAGGCGCGGGTAGCCGTTGATCTCGGCACTGCACGAGCCGCACTTGCCCGCCTTGCAGTTCCAGCGGACGGCCAGGTCGGGCGCCTGCGTGGCCTGCAACCGGTGGATGGCATCGAGGACGACCTCGCCCTCGTTCACCTCGACGGTGTAGTCGGTCAGCTCACCGCCGTCCGAGTCTCCTCGCCACACCCGGAACGTCGCGTCGTAGCTCACGTGGCCTCCTCCTCTGCGGACTGCGGACTCTCGCCGAGCAGGGCCAGCTCCTCGGGGGTGAGGTACTTGGCGAGCTCCTCCGCGGGGAACAGCGCCAGCAGGTCGCGGCGGATCTCGGGGGTGGACTGGTGCACCAGCTCGACCCTGCCGTCCTCGCCGAGCCGGGAGGCGAGGTTAACGCCGCGCCACCGGGCGTCCATGTCGGGGTGGTCCTCCCGGGTGTGACCCCCACGGCTCTCGGTGCGCTCGAGCGCCGACCGGGCGATGCACTCGCAGACCGCCAGCATGTTGCGCAGGTCCAGCGCCAGGTGCCACCCGGGATGGAACCGTCGCTGGCCCTCGACGTGCACGTGGGCGGCCCGCGCCCGCAGGCCCTCGAGGCGCTGCAGCGCCTCCTGCATCTCCGGCTCGCGGCGGATGATGCCGACGAGGTCGTTCATCATCTGCTGCAGGTCCTGGTGGAGGGAGTACGGGTTCTCGTTGTCGCTGCCGTGGTCGTCGAACGGGGCCAGGGCGATCCCGGCGACCCGGTCCACCTCGTCGTCGGTGACGGACGGGCGCTCGCCGAGCTCGCTGGCGTACGCGGACGCCCCAGCACCCGCCCGGCGACCGAACACGAGCAGGTCCGACAGCGAGTTGCCACCGAGCCGGTTGGACCCGTGCATCCCGCCGGACACCTCACCCGCGGCGAACAGGCCGGGAACGCTCGTCGCGCCGGAGTCCGCGTCGACCTCCACGCCCCCCATCACGTAGTGGCAGGTGGGACCGACCTCCATCGGCTCGGCCGTGATGTCGACGTCCGCCAGCTCCTTGAACTGGTGGTGCATCGACGGCAGCCGACGCATGATCTCGTCGGCGGGCAGCCGGCTGGAGACGTCGAGGTGGACCCCGCCGTGCGGCGTGCCGCGGCCCTCCTTCACCTCGCTGTTGATCGCGCGCGCGACCTCGTCCCGGGGCAGCAGCTCCGGTGGTCGCTTGTTGTGCTCCGGGTCGTCGTACCAGCCGTCCGCCTCCTCCTCGGTCTCGGCGTACTGGCCACGGAACACGTCGGGCACGTAGTCGAACATGAAGCGCTTGCCCTCGGAGTTGCGCAGCACGCCGCCGTCGCCGCGGACCGACTCCGTGACGAGGATCCCCTTGACCGACGGGGGCCAGATCATGCCGGTGGGGTGGAACTGGACGAACTCCATGTTGATCAGCGAGGCACCCGCCCGCAGGGCCATCGCGTGCCCGTCCCCGGTGTACTCCCACGAGTTGCTGGTCACCTGGAAGGACTTGCCGATGCCGCCGGTCGCGAGGATGACGGCCGGCGCCTCCAACCGCACGAAGTCGCCGGACTCGCGCCAGTAGCCGAGGGCGCCGGCGACGCCGCGGCGGCCGCCGGGTCCGGTGCCGTGCAGCAGGTCGACGATGGTGAGCTCGTGGAAGACCTGGATCCGCGCGTCGAGGTCGCCGAACTCGGCGAGGTCCTCCTGCTGCAGCGAGACGACCTTCTGCTGCAGGGTGCGGATCAGCTCCAGCCCGGTGCGGTCGCCGACGTGGGCGAGCCGGGGGTACTCGTGGCCGCCGAAGTTGCGCTGGCTGATCTTGCCCTCGGGAGTGCGGTCGAAGAGCGCACCGTAGGTCTCGAGCTCCCAGACCCGCTGCGGCGCCTCCTTCGCGTGCAGCTCCACCATCCGCGGGTTGTTGAGGAACTTGCCCCCGCGCAGCGAGTCGCAGAAGTGCACCTGCCAGTTGTCGTGGGCGTTCACGTTGCCCATGGACGCCGCGATGCCGCCCTCGGCCATCACCGTGTGCGCCTTGCCGAAGAGCGACTTGCAGACGATCGCCGTGCGCAGGCCGTACTCGCGGGCCTCGATCGCCGCGCGCAGACCGGCTCCCCCGGCCCCGATCACGATGACGTCGAACTCGTGCCGTTCACAGTCAGTCATCAGTTGACGAACCTCAGGTCGGGGAACACGCCACCGGCCACGAGGGCGATGTAGCCGTCGGTGACGACCAACGACGCCAGCGTGAGCCAGGCGAAGAGCATGTGGCGGGCGTTGAGCACGCTCACCTTGCTCCAGGCCCAGTAGCGCACGGGGTGCTTGGAGAAGTGCCGCAGCCGGCCGCCGACGGCGTTGCGGCAGCTGTGGCAGCCGAGGGTGTAGCACCAGAGCAGGACCACGTTGCCCACGAGGACCAGGTTGCCCAGCCCGAAGCCGAATCCGCCGCCCGTGCCATGGAAGGCCACGATGACGTCATACGTGTTGATCGCGGAGATGATGACGGCGGCGTAGAAGAACCAGCGGTGGAAGTTCTGCAGGATCAGCGGGAACCGGGTCTCCCCCGTGTACGTGCGGTGCGGCTCCGCGACGGCGCAGGCGGGCGGCGAGAGGTAGTACGAGCGGTAGTAGGCCTTGCGGTAGTAGTAGCAGGTCAGCCGGAACAGCAGCAGGAACGGCAGGCTCAGCAGCGCGTAGGGCAGCAGCGGCGGGAAGTCCGGGAACGGGGTGCCGAGGTGGCTGGCGCCGGGGGCGCAGCTGGAGGTGAGACAGGGCGAGTAGAACGGCGACAGGTAGTGGTAGTCGGCCACCCAGTAGTTGCGCTGCAGCATGGTGCGCACCACGGCGTAGACCACCCACGCCGTGAGGCCGGCCACCGTGAGGACCGGCTGCAGCCACCAGTGGTCACCTCCGCCCCGTAGGGTGCGGGCCCCCACCCGCGCGCGCCCCGGCGCACCGACGCCCTGCGCCAGGTCTGCTCCGCTCATGCCGAGGCACCCGCGACGTGTCGAAGCGGGGCGGAGAACGTGGTGAGGTGGTCCATGTCAGCGCCTCGTGTGGCCGAGGCCCTCGTCGTCGGCGTCGCCCCAGAACGACGGGTCGTAGTCCGTGTCCGGGATGTAGACGACCTCCTCCTGCCCCGGCCTCCCCGGTCCCGACCGGGTGGCCGCCCGCTGGCCGAGCAGCTCGAGGTCGGCGGCGACCCGCCGCACGTCCTCCTCGAGGCGTCGGACGTCGACGGTGTCACCGGCCGAGCGGCGGAGCCCGGCCACGACGGAGCGCAGGGCCGCGACGTGCTGGCCCGCGGAGGCGAGGTGCTCGCCGGTGCTCATGGGACCTCCCGACTCGCCCGGACGACCGCATGCCGCCCGTGTCGTGCCTCACACCATAGGGCACGTGTGCCACTCCTGGCCCGGGCGTGCGCGGCGCGTCTCCCGCGGACCGGGCGTCGCCTACACCCGTACCGCCGGCCGGTCCTCGGCCCACCGGCGGTGGCTGCGGGACTGCTCCGCGACCCGCCCCTGCTGCTCGCGGACGCGCGCCGGCGCCGTGCCGCCCTTGGCGTCCCGCGAGGCGAGCGAGCCCTCGACGCTGAGCACGGTCCGGACCTCGGGAGTCAGGTGCGCCGAGATGGCCATGAGCGTTGCGTCGTCGAGATCCCAGAGCTCACAGCCCCGCTGCTCGCAGGTCCGCACGCAGGCTCCGGCGACCTCGTGGGCCTCCCGGAAGGGCACCCCCGCCCGCACGAGCCACTCGGCGACGTCGGTCGCCAGCGAGAAACCCTGCGGCGCCAGCGAGGCGAGCCGCTCGTCGTCGAACTGCAGCGTCGCGACCATCCCGGTGAAGGCGGGCAGCAGGACCTCGAGGGTGTCCACCCCGTCGAACACGGGCTCCTTGTCCTCCTGCAGGTCCCGGTTGTACGCGAGCGGGAGCGCCTTGAGGGTGGTGAGCAGCCCGGCGAGGTCGCCGACCAGGCGTCCGGCCTTGCCGCGGGCGAGCTCGGAGACGTCGGGGTTCTTCTTCTGCGGCATGATGCTCGACCCCGTCGACCAGGCGTCGTCGAGGCGGACGAAGGAGAACTCCTTGGTCGCCCAGAGGATGACCTCCTCGGCGAGGCGGGACACGTCGACCGCGGCCATCGCGGCGACGAAGGCGAACTCGGCGACGAAGTCGCGGGACGCGGTGCCGTCGATGGAGTTCTCGACCGCGCTGTCGAAGCCGAGGTCCGCGGCCACCTGCTCGGGGTCGAGGCCCAGGGACGAGCCCGCGAGCGCTCCCGAGCCGTAGGGCGAGATGCCGGCGCGGCGGTCCCAGTCCCGCCAACGCTCGACGTCGCGCAGCAGCGCCCACGCGTGGGCGAGCAGGTGGTGGGCGAGGAGCACCGGTTGGGCGTGCTGGAGGTGGGTCCGCCCCGGCATCGGGGTGTCGGGGTGTCGCTCGGCCTGGCCGACGAGGGCGTCGACCACGTCGAGGAGCAGGCCGGACACCGTGCGGGCGTGGTCGCGCAGGTACATCCGGAACAGCGTCGCGACCTGGTCGTTGCGCGAGCGGCCGGCCCGCAGGCGCCCGCCCACCTCGGGCCCGACGCGCTCGATCAGGCCGCGCTCGAGCGCCGTGTGCACGTCCTCGTCGGCCGGGGCGGGAGCGAAGTCGCCGGACTCCACGTCGTCGAGCAGCCGGGCCAGCCCGCCCAGCAGCCGGTCGAGGGTCTCCTCGTCCAGCAGGCCCGCCCGGTGCAGCACCCGGGCGTGCGCCCGGGAGCCGGCGATGTCGTAGGGCGCCAGCCGCCAGTCGAACTGGGTCGACTTCGACAGGGCGGCGAGGGCATCGGCGGGCCCGCCGGCGAAACGGCCGCCCCAGAGGCTCAGCCCGCCGCCCCTGCTTCCCTGCGCGTCGTCGGCGCCGTGGGTCATCCGGTGCTCCTCTGCTGTCGGGTCAGTCGTCGGTGCTGCGGGGCGGGCGCCGGGCTCCCGGATCCTCGTCCTCGTGCGGAGCGCTCAGCCCGAGCAGGCGCCCGGCCACGACCGGCCCCTGGTCCGGGCCGGAGGTGATCACGAGGATGGTGTCGTCACCCGCGATCGTGCCGATGATGTCAGGGGCGTCGGCGTGGTCGATTGCCGACGCCAGGTACTGTGCCGCACCGGGCGGCGTCCGGGCCACGACGAGGTTTCCGGAGGACTCCGCCGTGACGAGGAGCTCCTCGAGCAGCCGGGTGAGGCGCTCGCTCGGGCCCGTTCCCTGCGCCGCGACAAGGCTGCGGTCCCCACCCTCGCCCGGGACGGCATACACCAGCTCGCGGCCGCGGCGCACCTTGGCGGCACCGAGCTCGACGAGGTCGCGGGAGAGTGTCGCCTGGGTCACCTCGAACCCGTCCTGGGCCAAGTGGTCGAGCAGCTGGAGCTGGGAGCGGATGCTGTGCCGGGTCAGGACCTCGACGATCCGCTGGTGCCGGGCGGCGCGGGTCTGGGCGATCACGACTGCTCCACCAGCCAGGTGAGCAGGGCCTTCTGGGCGTGCAGCCGGTTCTCGGCCTGGTCCCAGACCACCGACTGCGGCCCGTCGATCACCTCGGCCGCGATCTCGACCCCCCGGTAGGCGGGGAGGCAGTGCAGCACGATCGCGTCGGGGGCCGCCTTCGCCATGGCGGCCGCGTCCACGGCGAACGGCCCGAACAGGCTCTGCGCACCGGTCCGCTGGCTGCTCTGCTCCTCCTGCCCCATGGAGACCCACGTGTCCGTGGCGACGACGTCCGCGCTGTCGAAGGCCACGTCGGTGTCGTCGGTCACGAGCACGGATCCGCCACTGCCGTGGGCGAGCTCGCGAGCCCGCTGGACCACGTCGAGATCGGGCTGGTGGCCGTCCGGCGCGGCGATGCGGACGTTGAGCCCCGCGAGCGCCCCACCGAGGAGGTAGGAGTGCGCCATGTTGTTGGCGCCGTCGCCGGCGTAGGTGAGGGTGAGCCCGCTGAGCCGGTCCTTGTGCTCGCGGATCGTCAGCAGGTCGGCGAGGACCTGGCACGGGTGGAACTCGTCGGTCAGCGAGTTGACGACCGGCACCGAGCTGACCGACACGGCCTGCTCGAGACGCTGCTGGCCGAACGTCCGCCACACGATCGCGGCGCACTGCCGGTCGAGGATGCGGGTGGTGTCGAGCACCGACTCCCCCCGGCCGAGCTGGCTGGTCCCGCCGTCGATGACGACCGGCGTCCCGCCGAGCTGGCTGACGCCGACCGAGAACGACAGCCGGGTGCGGGTGGAGGCCTTGTCGAAGACGAGCGCGACGGCGAGCGGGCCGGCGAGCGGCTGGTTGCCGAGCGGGTCGGCCTTGAGGGCGACGGCGCGGTCGAGCAGCTCGGCCTGCTCGGCGTGCGTGACGTCGTCGTCGCGCAGGAAGTGGCGGGTCACCGGGCCTCCTCGGGGGCGGACTGGTCCAACAGGTCGGGCAGGGCGTCCACGAAAGTCGCGAGCTCCTCGGCGGTGATGATCAGCGGCGGGGCGAGTCGCAGGGCCGACGGGGTCACCGGGTTGACGATGAACCCGGCGGCGAGAGCGCGCCGCGCGACCGCCTGTGCCCGGTCGTCGGCGAGCTGGATCGCCTGCAGCAGTCCCCGTCCCCGGACCTCGCGCACGACCGGGTGCCCGATCGCGGTGACGAGCCGCTGCAGCTCCTCCCCGGTGCGCCGGGCGTGCTCGAGCAGGTGGTCGCGCTCGATCGTCTCGAGCACCGCGAGCCCGGCGGCCGCCGCCAGCGGGTTCCCGCCGAACGTGGTGCCGTGCTGCCCCGGGCCGAGCAGCCCGGTCACCCGCCGCCCGTAGGTGAGCAGCGCCCCGATCGGGACCCCGCCGGCCAGGCCCTTGGCCACGGTCACGGCGTCCGGCGTGGTCCCGGCGAGCTGGTGGGCGAACCACTGCCCGGTCCGGCCGACGCCCGTCTGGATCTCGTCGACCACCATGAGTGCGCCGCGCTCGGCGGTCACCTCTCGCACGAGCTGCAGGTATGCCGGGTCGGCCACCCGGACGCCTGCCTCCCCCTGGATCGGTTCGACGACGACCGCGGCCACGGTCTCGTCCACGGCCGCCCGGAGGGCGGCCTCGTCGCCGAGCGGGACGTGCGAGATCCCGGGCAGCAGCGGCAGGAACGGCTCGCGGTGGGCCGGCTTGTGGGTGAGCGCGAGGGCGCCGGTGGAGCGGCCGTGGAAGGCGCCCTCCATGGCGACGATCCGGGTGCGGCCGGTGCGGCGGGCGAGCTTGATGGCGGCCTCGATCGCCTCGGTGCCGGAGTTGGTGAGGAACACCGCCGACCCCTCGGGGGCACCGGCGACGGCCAGGAGCCGCTCGGCCAGCTCCACCTGGGGTCGGGTGGTGAAGAAGTTGGAGACGTGGACGGCGTGCGCCGCCTGGCGGGTGATCGCCTCGACGAGAGCCGGGTGGCCATGGCCCAGCGAGTTCACCGCGATCCCGGCGAGCAGGTCCAGATAGGACCGGCCGTCGACGTCCCAGACACGGCACCCCTGGCCGTGGCTGAGCACGGCACCTGGCCGGCCGAAGACGCCCAGCAGGGATGCGTCGTAGCGGTCGAGGAGGTCGGCGGACCGGCTCATGCTCCTGCTCCTTCGCTGCTGTCGCGGCAGGGCGGGTCGTCCCCGTCGCGCGTGACCATGGTGCCGACACCGGCGCCGGTGAACACCTCGAGCAGCAGCGAGTGCGCGGTCCGCCCGTCGATCACGTGGGCCGCCGGCACGCCGGCTCGTACCGCGCGGGTGCACGCCTCGAGCTTGGGCACCATGCCGGACTGGACTCGGCCGAGCAGCTCCTCGGCGCCCTCGAGGGAGACCGAGGAGAGCAGGCTCTCGGGACGGGGCCAGTCGGCATACACGCCCTCGACGTCGGTGAGCACGACCAGCTTGCGGGCCGCGAGGGCGACCGCGAGCGCGGACGCGGCGGTGTCGGCGTTGACGTTGAGGACCGCACCGGGGTGGTCGAGGTCGGGCGCGACGGTCGAGACGACCGGGATGCGGCCGGCCTCGAGCAGGTCCCACACCGCCGAGGGGTCGACGGCCTCGACGTCGCCGACGAGTCCGAGGTCGACGGACTCGCCGTCGACGAGCTGCTGGCGCCGGCGGGCGCCGAAGAGCCCCGCGTCCTCGCCGGAGAGTCCGACCGCCCGCGGGCCGTGGGTGTTGAGCAGCCCGACCAGCTCCCGGCCGACCTGCCCGGTGAGGACCATCCGGACGACGTCCATCACCTCCGGGGTCGTCACGCGCAGCCCGGCGCGGAACTCGCTCTCCAACCCGAGGCGGTCGAGCATGGCGCCGATCTGCGGGCCGCCCCCGTGCACGACGACGGGGCGGAGCCCGGCATACCGGAGGAAGGCGACGTCCTCGGCGAACGCGGCGCGCAGGGCCGGGTCGCCCATGGCGTGCCCGCCGTACTTGACCACGACGAGGCTGCCGCGGAAACGCTCGAGCCAGGGCAGCGCCTCGACGAGCACCGCGGCCTTGCCGGCGGCGAGGTCGAGGTCGGCGCGCTGCCGCGGTGTGCT
>DASSKF010000164.1:0-2314 GCA_035690725.1 Segeticoccus sp. | reverse complement strand
TTCGCCCCGGACGGCCGGCTGGTCGCGATGCTCGACGAGAGCCGCGACCGCGCCCGTACCCACGTCGTGTTCGCGCCGGCCGGTTCGTAGAGTGGTCCCCGTGCAGCGCTGGACCGACCTCTCGCAGATTCCGGCGGACCTCGGCCCCGGCGTGGTGACGCTGGGCAACTTCGACGGCGTCCACCGTGGGCACCAGGCGGTCCTGCGCGACGTCCGCGAGCAGGCGGACGCGATGGGGGCCCGGGCGCTCGCCGTCACCTTCGACCCGCACCCGGTGCTCGTGCTGCACCCCGAGCGCGCCCCCGAGGCGATCACGTCGCTCGAGCAGCGGCTGGAGCTGCTCGCCCGGACCGGCCTCGACGGCGTCCTGGTCATGGAGTTCACCCACGAGCTCGCCTCGTGGACCGCCGAGGAGTTCGTCCGCCGGGTCTTCGTCGAGGCCATGCACGCCCGCGCCGTCGTGGTCGGGCGGGACACCCGGTTCGGCGTGGGCAACTCCGGCGACGTGGCGACCCTGCGCGAGCTGGGGACGACGTACGGCTTCGAGGTCACCACCGTCCAGGACCTCGGCACCGAGGGCGGCCAGGGCCGGTGGTCCTCCACCCGGGTCCGCGCCCTGTTGGCGGCCGGGGAGGTCGACGAGGCCGCCGACATCCTCGGCCGGCCCCACTGGGTCAGCGGCGCGGTCGTGCACGGGGCCCACCGCGGCCGGGCCCTGGGCTACCCGACGGCCAACCTCTGCGCCGCCAGCGAGGGCCTGGTCCCTGCCGACGGCGTGTATGCCGGGTGGCTGGTCCGTCCGGAGCGGCCCGAGGGCGACCCGGACCGCACGATGCCCGCCGCGGTCTCGGTCGGCACCAACCCCACCTTCGACGGGCACACCCGCACGGTGGAGGCCTACGTGCTCGACCGCACCGACCTCGACCTCTACGACGAGCGCGTCTGCGTGCAGTTCGTCTCCCGGCTGCGGCCCACCGAGAAGTTCGACTCCATCGACGAGCTGCTGGAGCAGATGGCCGACGACGTCCGGCGCTGCCACGAGGTGCTCGGCGTCCCGCTGCACCGGGGCTGACACCGGTGTCCGCGGGCACGGGAGCCCGGCTCGGTCCGCGCGTCGGCGTGCGCCCGCGCAGCTCCCGGACGCCGACGCGGCTCCTGCTGGCCCGCACGGACTGGGGGCTGGTCCTCGCCGCGTCCGGCCTGTCCGTCCTGGGCGCGGTCCTCGTGTGGTCCGCGACCCGGCATGCGTGGGGCGAGGCCTACCTCGTGCGGCACCTGGTCAACCTCGCCGCGGGCGTCGTGCTCGCCGTCGTCGCCACCCGCATCGACTTCCGGGGGCTGCGCGCCCTCGCCCCGTGGATCTACCTCGCCTCCGTGCTCGGACTCGTCCTGGTGCTCTCGCCGCTGGGCACCACGGTCAACGGGTCGCACTCGTGGATCCCCCTCCCGGGCGGGATGTCGGTGCAGCCGTCCGAGCTGGCCAAGGCCGCACTCGCGGTGGGCCTCGCGATGCTGCTCGCCGACCGCCGGGAGCGCGGGGAACCACCCTCGCACCGTGACGTCGCGCTGGCCTGGCTGCTGGTCGGCATACCGGTCGGGCTGGTGCTGCTGCAGCCCGATCTCGGCTCCGCGCTGGTCCTGGGGGCGCTCGGGCTCGGGGTGGTCACCGTCTCCGGTGCACCCCGCCGGTGGCTGTTCGGGGTCCTCGCCCTCGGTGCGGCGGCCGTCACCGTCGCGCTCACCACCCCGGTGCTCAGCTCCTACCAGCGCGACCGCCTCATCGCGTTCGTCGACCCGTCGGCGGACCCGACCGGCATCGGCTACCAGACCCGGCAGGTGCGCATCGCGATCGGCTCCGGGGGGTGGGACGGGCAGGGCCTGTTCCACGGCGCGCAGACCCAGGGCGGGTTCATCCCGTACCAGCAGACCGACTTCATCTTCTCGGTCGCGGGGGAGGAGCTGGGGTTCCTCGGCACCGCCGGCGTGCTGCTGCTGCTCGGGTTCGTCATCGTCCGGGCGCTGGTGATCGCCGTCCGGACCCGAGACGCGTTCAGCCGGCTGGTGGCCGTGGGGGTGGCCAGCTGGTTCACCGTCCAGGTCTTCGAGAACGTGGGCATGAACCTGGGCCTCATGCCCGTCACCGGCCTGCCGCTGCCGTTCCTGTCCTACGGGGGCTCCAGCATGTTCGCCTGCTGGATCGGCGTCGGGCTGCTCAACAACGCCCACCTGGCCGGCCTGCGCCGCCCGTAGCCCCCACCTCGCCGACCTCGGGACTCTGCGGCGGACCTCGGGACTCTGCGGCGGACCTCGGGAC
>DASSKF010000163.1:0-8701 GCA_035690725.1 Segeticoccus sp. | reverse complement strand
CTGGACGGCAACAACGTCGAGGAGGGGCGGCGCATCCTCGCCGAGGCCGCGCACCCGCTCGTCAGCATCGAAGAGACCATGGACGGCGCGGCCCGCAAGGCTGCCGAGCTCGCCGCGGGCAACTGAGCGGAACGGGACAGGACGGACACAGCGAAATGGCAATCTTTCTGAACGGCGAGTCCAAGGTCATCGTCCAGGGCATGACCGGCTCCGAGGGCATGAAGCACACCCAGCGCATGCTGAACGCCGGCACCAACATCGTCGGCGGCGTCAACCCGAAGAAGGCCGGCCAGCAGGTCGAGTTCGACGGTGGCCACACGGTCCCCGTCTTCGGCGGTGTGGCCGACGCCATGAAGGAGACCGGGGCCGACGTCTCGGTCATCTTCGTGCCGGCCAAGTTCACCAAGGCCGCGGTGGTCGAGGCCGTCGACGCCCGGATGCCGCTCGTGGTGGTCATCACCGAGGGCGTCGCCGTCAAGGACACCGCCGAGTTCTTCACCTACGCCGAGCAGGCGGGGACGACCCGCATCATCGGCCCGAACTGCCCCGGCGTGATCAGCCCCGGGCAGTCGAACGCCGGCATCATCCCGGCCGACATCGCCGAGGGCGGCCGGATCGGCCTCGTGTCCAAGTCGGGCACGCTGACCTACCAGATGATGTACGAGCTGCGGGAGTTCGGCTTCTCCACCGCGGTCGGCATCGGCGGCGACCCGATCATCGGCACCACGCACATCGACGCCCTGAAGGCATTCGAGGCCGACCCGGACACCGACGCCATCGTGATGATCGGCGAGATCGGCGGCGACGCCGAGGAGCGCGCGGCCGACGACATCAAGGAGCACGTCTCCAAGCCGGTCGTCGGCTATGTCGCCGGCTTCACCGCCCCGGAGGGCAAGACCATGGGCCACGCCGGTGCCATCGTCTCCGGGTCCTCGGGCACCGCCGCCGCGAAGAAGGAGGCGCTCGAGGCGGCCGGCGTGAAGGTCGGCAAGACGCCGTCGGAGACCGCCGACATCATGCGCGACATCATGAAGAACCTCACGAAGTAACGGCCCGGCCGGCGGCGCTACGACGTCGCCAGCGCACGAAGCCGCCGCAGCTCGGCGAAGCCGTCCTGCAGCGCCGGGTTCACGGTCCCGCCGTTCAGCACCACGGTGCTGACGGCGGGCCGTGTCGTCTGGACCGCGACGTCGACCCACTCGGTGATGACCGGTCCACCGTTGGGGTTGTCGAAGTCCACCCGGAAGGTCGTCGGCGCGGCGCCGGCCGCGGGGGTCACCGTCACGCCGGGCATGCGGCCCGGGCAGGTGCGGATGCCCTCGACGAGCCGGTCGCGCTCCGCGCGGGCCTGCGCGACGCTGTCGAACAGCCGGATCCGCTGCTTCCCGACCGCCGTGCCGGTGGTGTCGTCGCGGACCGTCACGATGCCGAACCGCCCCGCCCGCGGGCTCCCGTCCATGGCGGTGTCGACGTCGCACAGGGCGATGTCCGCGCTGCCCTCCCAGTCGCCCGCCATGTCGCTGGTCGGGTGGCCCTCCGTCAGGCCGGGGGAGGACCAGCGGGAGGCCGGGACGAAGAGCGAGGAGGACAGCAGCGGCCGCGGCCCGACGACCTCCATCGGCTCCGTCGACGCCGCCGTCGGGCTCGACGTCGTGCCCGAGGCCCGGGGCGGTGCGGTCGCCGACCGCGCCCCACTGGCCTCGGGTCGGGCCGGAGTCGGGGACACGGCGCGCGGCGCCGAGACGCTCGGGTGGGCCGGGACCAGGGCGTGGTCGTCCGGGAGCAGGCCCCGCACACCGACGTAGCCGACCGCGACGACCGCGGCAGCAGCCACCGCCGCGGCGCCCGCGACCAGCCGGCGGTGCCGCCGCCGGCCGCGCGCCTTGACGAAGCGGACGTCGGGGAGCGGCTGGTCGTCCACCTCGCGGCGGAGCAGCGCGAGCTGGGCGCGCAGCGCCTCGTCGTCGGCGGGGGTCCACCGCTGCTCAGCCATGGTGGGACTCCTCGGTGCTCAGGGCGGCGGCCAGCTGGGCACGCCCACGGTGCAGCCGGGCCTTGATGGTCCCGGCAGGGGTGTCGGTCTCCGCAGCGATCTGGTCGATCGAGCGGTCGGCGATGTAGTAGAGCGCCACGGCCTCCCGGACCGCCGGGCTCAGGGTGCGCAGGGCCGTCGCGACGGCGACGCTGTCCTCGCTCGGCTCCGGGGGAGCGCCGGCGACTCCGTGCCGGACCTGGGCGGCCCGCTCGTTGGTGCGCTTGCGCCACGTGGAGACCGCGAGGCGGCGGGCCACCGTGCGCACCCAGGCTCGCGGGTCGTCATACGTGCTCACCGCGTCCCAGCGCTGCCAGGCCCGGGCGAACGCCTCCTGGGTGCTGTCCTGGGCGACGGTGAGGTCGCCGGTGGACGCATAGACCACGTGGATGACGTCGCGGGCGGTCGCGCGGTAGAACTCGTCGAAGTCCGCCTCGTCGCCCATCACGCCTCCCCTCCCGTGGCCGCCCGCTGTCCAATCGCGCGGCTCCTGCGACGTCGCCGCTGTCACCCCATCACACGCCCCGGCCCACCACCCGGTTGTGATCCGTGACCAAATCGTGGCCGCTCGGCGTGGCCTGCGGGGCCGAGGAGCCGGAACCGATGACGATGGGGGCGTCATGAGCCTGCTCGAACGCACCCGCCGGACCCCGGCCGTCACGTCCGCCACGGAGACCGACTGGTCGCCGTACCTGCGCGCGGGTGGGCGGGGGGTGCTCGCCGCGCTCGTGCCGCTGGCCTTCCTCGCCGTCCCCGTCGTGGTCGCCTGGGCGGCCGACGCCCGGGCCGACGCCGACTGGCCCTCGGTCCTCGGCATGGCGGCCAGCGTCTGGGCGCTCGCGCACGGCGCCGGCATCCGGGCCGACGGGGTGAGCGTGCGGTTCCTGCCGCTCCTGTTCGTCCTGCTCCCGCTGTGGAGCGCTGCCTGGCAGGCCCGCACCGTGTGGCGGGAGAGCGCGGTCGTCGTCGACGGCGAGGCCGACGGCGCCCGGGCCGGCGCCGCTGCCGCGCTCGGGAGCTATGTCGGGGGCTACGTCGGCGGTGCCGTCCTCGTCGTGGCGCTCGGCCTGCTCGGGCCCGCGCCCCCGTCGTGGTGGTCGACGCCCCTGGCCGCCCTCGTGGTGGCCGTCGTCGGTGCGCTGGCCGGGGGACGGCACCACCTCCCCGCGCTCCTGCCCTCCGTGGTGGTCGACCTGACGGGGGAACGGCTCGACCTGCCCGGGTGGGTGCGCCGTTCGGTGCGGCCGGCGCTGTGGGGGACGGCTGCACTCGGGGCCGCGGGGTCGCTGGTCGCGGTGCTGGCGGTGCTGGTCCACCTCGACCGGGTGGCACACCTGCAACAGGCCCTCGAGCCCGGCGTGGTCGGCGGCACGGTGCTCGTGCTGCTGCAGCTCGCCGCCCTGCCCAACGCGGCGGTGTGGGCGCTGTCCTGGTGCACCGGCGCGGGTGTGGCGGTCGGGGACCTCACCATCTCCTGGACGTCCGTCCACGACGGTGTGCTGCCGCTGGTGCCCGTGCTCGGTGCGCTGCCCGAGCCCGGACCGCTGCCCGGGTGGCTGCGGCTGTCCGTGCTCCTGCCGGCGGCCGCCGGTGCCGTCCTCGCGCGACAGGTGGTCCGCGGCACCACCCGGCTCGCGGCGTGGCAGGACCACGCCCGCACGGCGACCCTCGCCTGCCTGCTCGCCGCCACGGCGTTCGCCGTCCTCGGCTGGCTCTCCGGCGGCGCACTCGGGACCGCCCACCTGGCCCACGTCGGGACGACCGCGCTGCTGCTGTGGCCGTTCCTGCTCGGCGAGCTCCTCGTCGGCGCGCTCGTCCTGCTCGTCGTCCACCACTGGCGCCTCCGCCGCTGACGAACCGGAGTGCGCGACCGCTATCGTCGCTGCCCGTGACCGCCTCGATCGTCGTCCTCGTCTCGGGCAGCGGCACCACCCTGCAGGCGCTCATCGACGCCTGTGACGACCCCGCCTACGGCGTGCGCATCGCCGCCGTCGGCGCCGACCGGGACGGCATCGAGGGACTGGCCCGGGCCGAGCGGGCCGGCATCCCGACCTTCGTGCTGCGGGTCACGGACTTCCCGAGCCGGGCGGACTGGGACGAGGCGCTGGCAGCGCGCGTGGCGGCACACGACCCCTCGCTGGTGGTGCTGGCCGGCTTCATGAAGCTGACGGGGGAGGCGTTCCTCGCCCGGTTCGGCGGGCAGACGGTCAACACCCACCCCGCCCTGTCGCCGTCGTTCCCCGGCATGCACGGCGTGCGGGACGCGCTCGCGCACGGCGTCCGCGTCACCGGGTGCACCCTCTTCGTGGTCGACGCCGGCGTGGACACCGGGCCGATCGTCGCGCAGCGGGCGGTCGAGGTGCGCGACGACGACACCGAGCAGACTCTGCACGAGCGGATCAAGGACGCCGAGCGCGAGGTGCTGGTCGACGCCGTGGGCCGGATGGTCCGCGACGGGTTCAGCGTGGAGGGGCGCCGGGTGCGTCTCGGGGTGCCCCACCACCGGCCGATAGGGTGGCCGCACACGACTGGCGCAGGTGGGCCACCACCAGGGAGTGACGTCGGAGGCATCGAACGCCTGGGTGCTTCCACCGATCCACCGCTGCCCGAGGAGTAGCCGTGTCCGCAACCACCTCCGCAACCACCGAAGAGCGTCGCCCCGTGCGCCGCGCCCTCGTCTCCGTCTACGACAAGACCGGGCTGGCCGACCTCGCCCGCGGCCTGCACGAGGCCGGCGTCGCGATCGTGTCCACCGGCAGCACCGCCCAGCGCATTGCCGACGCCGGCGTCCCCGTCACCCCGGTCGAGGAGGTCACCGGCTTCCCGGAGTGCCTCGACGGCCGGGTCAAGACCCTGCACCCGAGGG
This sequence comes from Segeticoccus sp., assembly GCA_035690725.1. Lineage (GTDB taxonomy): Bacteria > Actinomycetota > Actinomycetes > Actinomycetales > Dermatophilaceae > DASSKF01. The sequence goes on along the minus strand of DASSKF010000163.1, from coordinate 3,803 downwards.
TGCACGCCGGCATCCTCGCCGACACCCGCAACCCCGAGCACGTCCGGCAGCTCGAGGAGCTCGGCGTCGAGCCGTTCGACCTCGTCGTGTCGAACCTCTATCCGTTCGCCGACACCGTCGCCTCCGGTGTGACCCAGGACGAGTGTGTGGAGCAGATCGACATCGGCGGGCCCTCGATGGTGCGGGCGGCCGCAAAGAACCACGCGAGCGTCGCGATCGTCACCAGCCCCACGGCATACCCCTCGGTGCTGGAGGCGGTGCGCGAGGGCGGCTTCACCCTCGCCCAGCGGCAGCGGCTGGCGGCCGACGCCTTCGTGCACACCGCGACGTATGACGTCCACGTCGCCAGCTGGATGGGCAACGTCCTCGTGGACACCAGCGAAGGAGAGGGCTACCCGGCCTGGGCCGGGGCGACGTGGACCAGGGTGCGCAGCCTGCGCTACGGCGAGAATCCGCACCAGAGTGCGGCGCTCTACGAGGACGGGTTCCTGCCGGACGGTCCGGGCCTGGCGCAGGCCGAGCTGCTGCACGGCAAGGAGATGTCGTTCAACAACTACACCGACGCCGATGCGGCGCACCGGGCCGCCCACGACCACGGCGACCAGCCGACGGTTGCCGTGATCAAGCACGCGAACCCGTGCGGAGTCGCGGTGGGCAAGCAGGGTGACAGCGTCGCGTCCGTTCACGCCAAGGCGCACGCGTGCGACCCGACCTCGGCGTTCGGCGGGGTCATCGCCACCAACCGGCCGGTCACGGTCGAGATGGCCGAGACCGTCAAGGACATCTTCACCGAGGTCGTCGTGGCGCCGGACTTCGAGCCGGAGGCGCTGCGGATCCTGCAGGGCAAGAAGAACATCCGGCTGGTCAAGGCCGCTCCCCGCCACCCGGGCCTCGAGACCAAGGCGATCTCCGGGGGACTGCTCATGCAGCAGGGCGACCGGGTCGACGCGGTGGTGCGTGACCAGGACGGGACGGTCACCGGCGGCGACGACGCCGCGAACTGGCGCCTCGTCTCGGGCGACCCGGCCGACGAGGCGACGTTGGCCGACCTGCAGTTCGCCTGGCGCGCCGTGCGGGCGGTGAAGTCCAACGCGATCCTGCTCGCCCACGACGGTGCCTCGGTCGGCGTCGGCATGGGGCAGGTCAACCGGGTCGACTCCTGCCACCTCGCGGTCACCCGCGCCGGCGAGGAGCGGGCCCGCGGCTCGGTCGCCGCCTCCGACGCGTTCTTCCCGTTCCCGGACGGGCTGCAGGTGCTCATCGACGCCGGGGTGCGGGCCGTCGTCGCGCCCGGCGGGTCGATGCGCGACCAGCTCGTCGTCGACGCCGCGCAGACCGCCGGGCTGACCATGTACGTCACCGGCACCCGCCACTTCTTCCACTGACCGTGCCGCTGCCCACCCCCGGTTCCCCGGGCGAGCACGGGCGTGCCGTCACCTTCGCTGCCCTGGCCACGCTGGTCGGTGGGGCGCTGCTGTCGGTCCAGTCCCAGTTCAACGGCGTGCTCAGCGCCAGCTGGGACGCGCCGACGGACGCGGCCGTGTGGAGCTTCAGCTCGGGGCTGGTCCTGCTCACCGCGATGCTCTTCGCCGTGCCCGGCGCGCGCCGGGCCCTGCTCGGGCTCCCCCGTGCCGTGCGGCGCGGTGAGCTGCGGTGGTGGCAGTGCCTGGGCGGGCTCGCCGGCGGTGCCTACGTCGCCGCCCAGACGTATGCCGTGCCGCTGGCCGGCGTGGCGGTGTTCACCATCGCGGTGGTCGGGGGACAGACCGGCAACTCCCTGGTGGTGGACCGGTTTGGGCTGTCCCCGGCCGGTCACCGCCCCGTGACGGTCGGCCGGTTGCTGGCCGCGGCGGTGGCCGTGGTCGGTGTGGCGGTGGCCGTCAGCGGCCAGGAGGGCGGCCCGGGCCACTCGGTCATCCTCCCGGCGGTCCTCGCGCTGGTGGTCGGCGCCTGCACCACCGTGCAGCAGGCCACGAACGGTCAGGTCAACGCGACCAGCGGCAGCAGCGTCGCCACCGGTTGGCTCAACTTCGCCACCGGGCTGTGCCTCCTCCTCGTCGTCGCGCTCGTCCGGCTGGTGACCTCCGCCCTGCACGCCCCGGTGCACGTCTCCGCGCCGTGGTGGGCCTGGCTGGGCGGGCTGCTCGGGGTCCCGTTCATCGTCATCTCGGCCGTGGTGGTGCAGTACCTCGGGATGCTCATCTACACCCTCGTCATGCTCACCGGGCAGTTGGGCACCGCGGTGGCGCTGGACCTCGCGGCCCCGGCGGGCACGGAGCCGATCGGCCCCCGGGTGCTCGTCGGGGTGCTGATCACGCTCGTGGCCGCGTATGCCGCCACCTGGTCGGCGCAACGCCGACGCCCAGCGACCCCCCGCCCCGAGCACGGGCACATGGGAGGATGACCGGCGTGACGGCAACGCTCCTGGACGGCAAGGCCACCCTCGCGACGATCAAGGAGGAGCTCACGGCGCGCGTCGCCGCCCTCCGCGACCGGGGGATCGTGCCGGGGCTGGGCACGGTGCTCGTGGGCGACGACCCGGGCAGCCGGTGGTACGTCGGTGCCAAGCACCGGGACTGTGCCGAGGTCGGAATCGAGAGCATCCGCCGCGACCTGCCGGCCGGCACCAGCCAGGCCGAGGTCGAGGCCGTCGTCGACGAGCTCAACGCCGACCCGGCCTGCACCGGCTTCCTGGTCCAGCAGCCCACCGGGCTGGACGAGTTCGCCATCCTCTCCCGCGTCGACCCGGCCAAGGACGTCGACGGGCTGCACCCGTTCAACCTCGGCTGCCTCGTGCTGGGCGAGCAGGCGCCGCTGCCCTGCACGCCGGTGGGCGTCATCGAGCTGCTCCGCCGGTATGACGTCCCGATCGCGGGTGCCGACGTCACCGTGATCGGGCGCGGCCTCACGGTCGGCCGGCCGCTGGGTCTGCTGCTCACCCGGCGCAGCGAGAACGCCACGGTCACCCTCTGCCACACCGGCACCCGCGACCTGGCCGCGCACGTCCGCCAGGCCGACATCGTCGTCGCGGCCGCCGGAAAGCCGGGCATCGTGACGGCCGACATGGTGCGACCGGGCGCTGCGGTGCTGGACGTCGGCGTCAGCCGGACGGTCGACGAGTCCACCGGCAAGTCGAAGATGGTCGGCGACGTCGCGCCCGACGTGGCCGAGGTCGCCGGGTGGGTGTCCCCGAACCCCGGCGGGGTGGGCCCGATGACCCGGGCCATGCTGCTCAGCAACGTCGTCACCGCCGCCGAGCGCCGTGCCGCCTGAGTGCCGGCCGGGCCCCGGATGACCGGCCCGCGTCCGTCCCCCCTCGGCCTCTGGTGGGTTCTGGGCGCCGGCATCGTCACCGGGCTCGTGGTCGTCGGCGCCGGCGGCCTGCGGCTGGGGGGCTACGTCATGGCGGCGGCCTTCGCCCTCGCCGGGGTGCTGCGCCTCGTGCTGCCACGCTCGGTGGTCGGTGCGCTGGTCGTCCGGTCGCGGGGCTACGACGTCGTCGCGCTGTGGGGGGTGGCCATCGCCCTGGCCGTGGTGGTGACCACGGTGGACCTGGGACCGCGCTGAGCGCCGGGCTAGGAGACCAGACCCAGGTTGCGGACCGCGTCCCGCTCGCCCTCGAGCTCGGCCACGGAGGCGTCGATGCGGCTGCGGGAGAAGTCGTCGATCTCCAGGCCCTGCACGATCTGCCACTCGCCCCCGGAGGTGGTCACGGGGAAGGAGGAGATGAGCCCCTCCGGCACGCCGTAGGAGCCGTCGGAGCACACGGCCATCGACACCCAGTCGCCCTGCGGGGTGCCCCG
>DASSKF010000162.1:0-3711 GCA_035690725.1 Segeticoccus sp. | reverse complement strand
GTGTGCTCGCCGAGGGAGATGTGGCGTATGTCGTGACCGGCACCTCGGTCTTCGGGCGGTTGTCGACGCTCCGGGAGGGCAGGGAGACGACCCGGGCGCTGCGCGACGACCTGGACGTGCGGCACTGGCTTTGGCGGCGGGCGAGCGTGTTCGATCCGCAGCGGTGGTGGGCGCAGGCCGGCGCGGTCGTCACCGATCCGAACGTCACCGAGAAGGACGTCGACGGGCTGGCGGCGAGGCTCGGGCAGGGGGCGTTCCTGCGCTGGGACGAACGCGGGCTGACCTGCGTCCCGACCGGCGTCGACGGGCGCGACTACCCGCGGGAGCCGGTGCCGGTGCAGGCGTTCCCAGCGCAGTCGGGGTGCCCGATCCGGTTCGGCGCATCCGACCAGTGCAAGCCCGAGGGCGGTCCCTGGGTGAGCGCCTCCATCAGTGCTGCGCTCGTGTGGGAGCACCACCGCAGCCTGCTCGTCGAGGCGCTGGGCTGCAGTGTCTGCCGTGGCGGACCGGTCGGGCAGGGGCAGTCGATCGGCTTGCGGGAGCTGTATGTCCCGACCCGCGAGGGGGGCTGGCAGTGGGGTCCGCCGGTTGCCGACGTCGGGGACGACGCCGATGAGGACGACGACGATGAGTGAGGGGACGGCGGGGCCGGCTTCCGGCGAGGGCGTGGGTCGCTCGCCGGCGCGGGACTGGCTGCCGGTGCTGCAGGACCGGTCGCTGATGCCGTTCCTCGGGTGGAACGCCGAGCACCGAATCGACCGGTCGGTGCTCGCGCTCGCTGAGGATGCCTGGGTCGTGTTCGACGCCGGCGGCGCCGGACCGGACGGGATCGTCTACTCGGAGCAGGTCGATGACCGGGTCTTCGAGGTGTCTGACTTCCCAGCCGGTCTTCGTGGCGGTGGGCGACGAGTGGGCCTCGCTGCTCGACGACGACGAGCACGAGGTCTGGGTGGCCGACTGACCTGCTGACTGGTCACGCGGGCGGCCCGTCTCCGCGAGACCGGTCCGGACTGCGTCAACTCACCCGCAGGGCACCCAGCAGCATCGGCAGTGCCCGGTGCAGCTCGCGCTGCCAGTAGCCCCACTTGTGCTGGCCGGGCCCGTAGAAGTCCGTGGTGAGGTGCTTCGCCCCGAGCTCCCGGAGCCGCTGGGCGAGCTGGAGGTTCTGGTGGTGGAAGTCCGCCTCCAGCGGCCCGAAGCTGCCTGGCGCGTCGTAGGGACCGGCCTCCCCGTTGCCGGCCGAGAGGAACACGGGCATGTTCTTCAGGTGCTGGGCCAGGTAGTACGGGTCGTGCGCCTCCCAGATGTCGCGCTGCGCGACGGGGTCGCCCCAGACGTTGGTGGGGTCGTTGCCGTCGTGGGCGAAGAAGCCCATCAGCCGGTCGATCGACTCCGGCGTGTCGAGCGGGTGCACGGACCCGGAGAACGACGCGGCCGCGCGGAACATGCCCGGGTGACGCGCGGCATACAGCAGGGAACCCTGGCCGCCCATGGACAACCCGGCGACGACCCGGTTGCTGCTCGCACCGAAGTCGTGCTCGAGCAGGTGGCGCAGCTCGACGGTGTGGAAGGTCTCCCACGCCGGCGCGCCGTAGTCGCCCTGGTTCCACCAGTTGGAGTACCAGCCGTTCCAGCCGGCCTCCGGCATGACCACCAGCACGTCCTTCAGCGCCGGGATGTCGGCGACGTCGGTCATGGCGGTCCACGACGTGTAGTCGCCGCAGCAGCCGTGCAGCAGCCACAGCGTGGGCCAGTGCTGACTTCGGTCACCGGGGTTCCAGCCGTCAGGAGTCAGCAGCCGAATCTTCACCTGTTCGCCACCGAGCGCTGCCGACTCGACCGTGAGGTCGACCTGTCGTGGTGCGACCCGGGTGACGTCGACGACGTCGGCACCCTGCGGGCCGGCGTCCCCGGCGCCGTCGAGGCGCGCGTCCGCGCTGGGTGGGCCGGCTGCCGCGGTCGTCGCGCCCGCCGTTGCGGCCAGGATGAGGCCGACGCTTGCCAGCACGGCGAGGACCAGACGGTATGCACGGTGGGCCAGGACGGTCTGCATCCAGCAGAAGGTAGACCCATCCGACCCGCTTCGTGAAGGGGTGACAAGCAGGGCAGCCATGCTGCACATGGTTGACGCTCTTGCGCACTCTCGCGATCAGCGCAACTCTTGGCGGGCCACTCCGGCCACCCCCTTGGAGGCCCCGTCATGGATCGTTCGCATTCCGTGAAGCGACACCTGGTCGCGCTGCCGGCCCTGTCCCTGCTCCTGGCGGCCGCGCCGGTGTCGGCGATGGCGGCGGGCCCACCCGACGCGGACGGGGCCGCCGGCGGACCCGGTGCCGTGTCCCACTTCGACCTGGCCCGCAAGGACTGCCTGGGGACGGCGGCGAACCGGGGCTCCAAGGTGTGGTTCACGGTCGCCGACGGCGTGCTCTCCGACGTCTACAGCCCGACGATCGACAACACCAATGTCGAGACCCTGCAGTACGTCGTGACCGACGGGCACAGCTTCACCGACCTGCAGACCCGCGACATGACCTACTCGGTGCGCAGCACCGACCCGAGCGGTATGGCGTGCGAGGTCACCAGCCGGGACGAGGACGGCAGGTACCGCCTCGTCACCGACTACGTCACCGATCCCGCGCGCGAGTCGGTCGTGATGCGTACCAAGGTCGTCTCCTCGGTCCCGGGGCTGCAGGTCTACGTCCGCTACGACGCCACCATGAACGGCAACGGGGGCGGAGGCAGCGAGAACGGCGGGGCCGACGACGCCACCGTCGACCCGGCCACCACGGCCCTGGTCTCCTCCGACGTGACGCCGAAGAGCCAGGCGGTGAACCGCGACTACGCCGTCCCGCTGTTCGGGGCGCTGCGCGCGGACCGGCCGTTCCCGGCCACCGAGAGCGGCTTCGCCGGAACGCCGAGCGACGGCCTGACCCAGCTCGACGCCCGTCACCAGCTGACCTCTGGGACGGCCAGCGCCGACCAGGGCAACGTGGTCCAGACCGCGCGGGTTGCAGTCGGTCACGACCGCACATTCACGCTCGCACTCGGCTACGGCCAGACCGCCGAGGAGGCCGTGAGGACGGCGGGGCGCAGCGCCGGCGCACCGTTCGCCCGGACGTACCAGCATTACGTCAAGACGTGGCGGACCTACGACCGGTCGCTGCGACCTCCGCCCCGGGCCGCCGGGCCGGGCGGCACCGGCCGGGGGAACGGCCGCAGCGACGCCTACTACCTGTCCGCAAACGTGCTGAAGGCCAGCGAGGACAAGACGTTCCCCGGTGCCGTCGTGGCGTCGGTGGCGAGCCCGTGGGGGCAGGCGGTGAGTGCCGGCGCGAAGCCGGGCGGGCTGCCCGTCTTCTTCGAGTCGTACCGCACGGTGTTCAGCCGAGACCTCTACGAGGCGTTCACCGGGTTCATGGCCGACGGCGACCTGGCCACCGCGCGGGACACCGTGCGCTTCCTGTTCGAACGGCAGCAGCTGTCGGACGGCCGGATGCCGAGGAACTCGCTGCTCAACGGTGAGAAGGCACCCAGCACCGGGGGAGACCAGCTGGACGAGTCGGCATACCCGATCCTGATGGCGTGGCGGGCGGGGCTCACCGACGACAAGCAGCTCTACACCGAGCACATCAAGCGGGCGGCCGACTTCGTCGTGGCGCACGGGCCGTCGTTCGGGTCCGAGCGCTGGGAGGAGCAGAGCGGCTACTCGCC
>DASSKF010000161.1:0-12362 GCA_035690725.1 Segeticoccus sp. | reverse complement strand
GTCGCCGTACTTCTCGACGATCTCGGTGAGCTCCTCGCTGATGATCGACCGCTGGCGCCCCGGGTCGGCCAGGATCGCCCGGTACTCGGCGATCTCCTTCTCGAGTTCGGCGGCGCGCTCGACGATCTTCTGCCGCTCCATCGCGGCCAGGCGGCGCAGCTGCAGGGTGAGGATGGCATCCGCCTGGAGCTCGTCGATCTCGAGCAGGTCGATCAGGCCCGACCTCGCCTCCTCGACCGTGGGCGAGCGCCGGATGAGGGCGATGACCTCGTCGAGCGCGTCGAGCGCCTTGAGCAGACCACGCAGGATGTGGATCTCGTTCTCGGCCTTGCGGAGGCGGAACGTGGTGCGCCGCTGGATGACCTCGATCTGGTGCTCGACCCAGTGGCGGATGAACGCGTCGATCGGCAGCGTGCGAGGCACCCCGTCGACCAGGGCGAGCATGTTGGCGCCGAAGTTGTTCTGCAGCTGGGTGTGCTTGTAGAGGTTGTTGAGCACGACCTTGGCCACGGCGTCCCGCTTGAGCACGATGACGAGCCGCTGCCCGGTGCGACCGGAGGTCTCGTCCCGCAGGTCGGAGATGCCGGCCAGCCGGCCGTCCTTGACCAAATCGGCGATCTTCTCGGCGAGGGTGTCCGGGTTGACCTGGTAGGGCAGCTCGCTGACCACCAGGCACTGCCGGCCCTGGATCTCCTCGACCTCCACGACCGCCCGCATGGTGATCGACCCGCGCCCGGTCCGGTAGGCGTCCTCGATCCCCTTGCGCCCCATGATCAGCGCGCCGGTGGGGAAGTCCGGTCCCTTGATGATGGTCATCAGCTTCTCCAGCAGCTCCTCCCGGCTCGCGTCCGGGTGCTGCAGGAACCACTGCACGCCCTCGGCGACCTCGCGCAGGTTGTGCGGCGGGATCTGCGTGGCCATGCCGACCGCGATGCCGGCCGAGCCGTTGACCAGCAGGTTCGGGAACCGGCTGGGCAGCACGCTCGGCTGCATCGTCTTGCCGTCGTAGTTCGGCTCGAAGTCGACCGCGTCCTCGCCGATGTCGCGGACCATCTCCATGGCCAGCGGCGCCATCCGGCACTCGGTGTAGCGCGGTGCGGCGGCCGGGTCGTTGCCGGGGGAGCCGAAGTTGCCCTGGCCCTGCACCAGCGGGTAGCGCATCGACCAGTCCTGCACCAGCCGCACGAGCGCGTCGTAGATCGCGGTGTCACCGTGCGGGTGGTACTGCCCCATCACGTCGCCGACGACGCGCGAACACTTGTTGAACCCGCGGTCGGGACGGTACCCGCCGTCATACATGGCGTAGACGATCCGGCGGTGCACCGGCTTGAGGCCGTCGCGCACGTCCGGCAGCGCCCGGCTCACGATGACGCTCATCGCGTACTCGATGTAGCTGCGCTGCATCTCGGTGTTGAGGTCGATCGGTTCGCTACGGTCGCCCTCGATGGGTGGCGTGATGTCGCTCACGTGTCAGTTCCCTTGTCCGTCAGTGCAGTTCGTTCGGTATGCCGTGTGGCTGGCTTGGGCGGGCTCGCGGGGTGGTGCGCCGCGCAGGCCGGTTGCCGCGGCCCCGGGGTGGTGGGCGGCGGAGCTACCATCCGCGCTCGCAAGCTCGCGCTCCTGCCAGTCCCGCCACGCTCCGCCGCCCACCCCGCACCCGCGACTCGTGAGCGGGCACCTCGGCGGGGGCCACGTCGGGGTGGGGAGAGGCGCAGACCGCGTGGCGGGTCTGGCAGGAGGCCGAGCGGAGCGAGGCCGGGTGGTAGCGGTCTGCGCCTCTCCCCGCCGCGGCCCTTGAGGCCGGCTAGATGTCAAGGAATCGCACGTCCTTGGCGTTGCGCTGGATGAAGCCGCGGCGGCTCTCGACGTCCTCGCCCATGAGGATCGCGAAGATCTCGTCCGCGGCGGCCGCGTCGTCGAGGGTGACCTGGAGCAGGACCCGGTGGTCGGGGTCCATCGTGGTCTCCCACAGCTCCTGGTAGTCCATCTCGCCGAGACCCTTGTAGCGCTGGATCGCGTTGTCCTTCGGCAGCCGCCAGCCGTTCGCCTGGCCGGCAGCGACCATGGCGTCGCGCTCGCGGTCGGTGAACGCGAACTCGTGCTCGTGGTTGCTCCACTTGATCCGGTAGAGCGGCGGCTGGGCGAGGTAGACGTAGCCGGCCTCGATGAGCGGACGCATGAACCGGAACAGCAGTGTCAGCAACAGGGTTCGGATGTGCATGCCGTCGACGTCGGCGTCGGCCATCAGGACGATCTTGTGGTAGCGCGCCTTGGAGATGTCGAACTCCTCGCCGATGCCGGTGCCGAACGCCGAGATCAGCGCCTGCACCTCGTTGTTGGCGAGGATCCGGTCAATGCGGGCCTTCTCGACGTTGAGGATCTTGCCGCGCAGCGGCAGGATCGCCTGCCGCTCCGGGTTGCGGCCGCGGACGGCCGAGCCGCCGGCGGAGTCACCCTCGACGATGAAGACCTCGGACACGGTCGGGTCGTTGCTCTGGCAGTCGCGCAGCTTGCCGGGCAGGCCGCCGTTCTCGAGCAGGCCCTTGCGCCGGGTCGCCTCCCGCGCCTTGCGGGCGGCCATCCGGGCGGCGGCGGCCTGGATCGACTTCTTCACGATCGCCTTGCCCTCGTTGGGGTGGCGCTCGAGCCAGTCGGCGAACTCGTCGGCCATGACCTGCTGCACGAACGTCTTGGCCTCGGAGTTGCCGAGCTTGGTCTTGGTCTGCCCCTCGAACTGCGGCTCGCCGAGCTTGATCGAGATGACCGCGGTCAGGCCCTCGCGGATGTCGTCGCCGGTGAGGTTGTCGTCCTTGTCCTTGAGCAGGTTCTGGGCGCGGGCGAAGTTGTTGACCAGCCGGGTGAGCGCGGTGCGGAACCCCTCCTCGTGGGTTCCGCCCTCGTGGGTGTTGATCGTGTTCGCGTAGGTGTGCACCGACTCCGAGTAGGCGGTGGTCCACTGCATGGCCACCTCGACCTGGAGCATTCGCTCTGTGTCCTCGGACTCGAAGTCGATGATCTCGTCGTTGACCGCCTCGGCGCGCTTGGAGGAGTTGAGGTGCCGGACGTAGTCGACCAGCCCACCGTCATACCGGTAGGTGACGGTGCGGGGCTCCTTCGGTGCGCCCTCGGCTTCTCCCGCGTCCTCACGGATGCCCTCGTCGAGCGCCTCGGGGTCCTCCTCGGCCTCCCGCACCCGCTCGTCGATGAGGGTGATCGACAGGCCCTTGTTGAGGAAGGCGTACTGCTGGAACCGCGAGCGCAGGGTCTCCCAGTCGAACTCGGTGGTCTCGAAGATGTCCGCGCTGGGCCAGAACGTGACGGTCGTGCCCGTGTCGGACTCCTCGATCGCCTCGTCACGGGACAGCGGCGCCTGCGGCACGCCCAGGCGGTAGCTCTGCCGGAAGACGTGCCCGTGCTGGCGCACCTCGACGTCGAAGCGGGTGGACAGGGCGTTCACCACCGACGAACCGACCCCGTGCAGGCCGCCGGAGACGGCGTAGCCACCCCCGCCGAACTTGCCGCCGGCGTGCAGCTGGGTGAGCACGAGCTCGACGGCCGGCTTCTTCTCCACCGGGTGGATGTCGGTCGGGATGCCGCGACCGTCGTCGACGACCCGCACGCCGCCGTTCTCGAGCAGGGTGATCTCGATCTGCGTGGCGTAGCCGGCGAGCGCCTCATCCACCGAGTTGTCGACGATCTCGGTGACGAGGTGGTGCAGGCCCCGCTCGCCGGTGGACCCGATGTACATGCCCGGCCGCTTGCGAACAGCCTCCAGCCCCTCGAGCACCTGGATCGCCGAGGCGTCGTAGGCCGACGCGGTCGCCAGCGACTCCGGCTCACCGTCCGCGGCCCGGGTCTCCGGGAGCTCGGGCATCGCCGGGTCGTCCGCGGCCGGCTCTCCGGGGGTGCGGTTGATCGGCTGCTCCGGGTCGACGCTCTCGGGGTCGACGCTCTCGGGGTCGACGCTCTGCGGGTCGACACTCTCGGGGTCGGTGCCGGGCTGCTGCCCGTCGGCGCCGCTCTGGTCGTCGGTGGGCTCGGGGTTGACCTCGGGCACGGTGCTCCTTCGGTGGCGGACGATGACGCGCGGGTCGCACCCGGCAGACGCCGTCCGGACGGCCGCCCGCCCGAGGGGCGGGGCCGGTCCGGTCCCGGCGTGCGGACCTGGGGTCGGGCACGGAACGCGGTCCCTCCGAGGCAGCGGGAAGCCGTCTCGTCGTGACCGCTGATTCGCCTCCCATTCTACCGCCCACCGCGCGGGAAACCCGCCTCAGGAGGCCCCCAGCGGCCGATTTCCGGAGAATGTGCGCCGGCAGACGACTCCCGATACGTGGACCGGCCCCTCAGCGGCCCACGGGGCCGGTTGGTCGCCCCGTGCCGGACCTCATCCGTAGGTGTCCCGTGGCCCCGGTCCCCGGGCCCGGCGCGGACCCCGCGACCAGGAGGGCGCGCTCGGCCCCTGGATCCGCAGCTCCTGCACGACGCCGGCACCGACCTCCGCCTCGAGCCGGCCCAGGATCGAGGAGCTGAGCAGCCGCAGCTGGGTGGCCCACGCGGTCGACTCCGCACGCACGGTGAGGACACCGTCCTCGAAGGTCACCGGCCGGCTGTGCTCGGCCACCTGCGCACCGACGATCGCCGGCCACCGCCCCATGACCGAGCCGACCGCGACGTCGGCGTTCCAGCCCCGGTCCAGCAGCAGCCGGTCGAGCTGGTCGCCGAGCAGCTCCGGGTCACGCCGGCTCGCCGGCCGGTCGGAGTCGGTGCGTGTTCCACGTGGAACACGACGGCGGGAGGCGGGGCTGCCCGGACGCAGCCCCCGGTCACGGGCGGCCTTGCGCGCCCGGGCGAACGCGGCGAGCGCGGCCTCGTCGGCCTCGGCGGGCTCGGCCGGTTCAGCGGCCCCGCCGGTCCGGTCCGCTCCGGCGCCCTCCGGACCTGCCGCACCGGGGGCGGACTCGTCCCCGTCGCCGGGCGCCATCAGGAGACCTCCTCGGCCGGCGGCTCGGGCCGGCCCGCGTCCTCATCGGCGTGCGCTGCGCCGACCTCCTGCAGCGACCCGAGCGTCACCTCCCAGGTGCGCCCGGATGCCCGCAGCGCCGCGGGCACGTCGTCAGGGACCGCCGCCGTGATCAGCACCTGCTCCCCGTCGGCGACCAGGGCGGCCAGCCGCTCCCGCCGCCCGGCGTCGAGCTCGGCGAACACGTCGTCGAGCACGAGCACGGGGTCGGTGCCGAGGTCGTGCCGCAGCAGCTGGTAGGCCGCGAGCCGCAGGGCGAGCGCGAACGACCAGGACTCGCCGTGACTGGCGTACCCCCGCGCCGGCAGCTCCCCGAGGGTCAGCACCACGTCGTCGCGGTGCGGCCCGACGAGGCTCACGCCCCGCTCGATCTCCTTGTCCCGCACCTGCTCGAAGGTCGCCAGCAGCACCGCGCGCAGCTCGGCCTGCTCGGGCACCTCACCGGCCGCGATCCGCTCGGCCACCTCCTCCACCACCGACGAGCGGTATGCCGCCCACGCACCGGAGCGGCCCGCGCTCACCTCGTCGTAGGCGTGGGACAGGTAGGGGACGAGGTCCCGCAACAGGCGCAGCCGCGCATACACGAGGGCGGCGCCGATCTCGGCGAGCTGGGCGTTCCAGATGTCCAGGGTGTGCAGGGCGCTGGCGCGGGCCTCGTCCACCGGCACCCCCTCCCGGGTCCGCTCGCCACGACCCCCGCGCCGGCCGCGGGACAGCACCGGCGCGGCCGACTTCAGCAGGGCGTTGCGCTGCTTGAGCGCCTTGTCGTAGTCGGAGCGCACCCCGGCCCAGCGGGGCTGGCGCGCCACGAGCAGGTCGTCGAGGAACCGGCGCCGCTCGGCGGGGTCGCCCTTGACCAGGGCGAGGTCCTCCGGGGCGAACAGCACGGTGCGCAGCGACCCGAGCACGTCGCGGGGACGGGGGACCGGGGACCGGTTCAGGCGCGCCCGGTTGGAGCGGCCGGGGGTGATCTCCAGCTCGACCAGCGTCTCGCGGCCGTCGCGCACGACCGTGCCACGCACGATGGCCTGCTGCGCGCCGTAGCGCACGAGCGGCGCGTCGGTCGCCGCCCGGTGGCTGCCGAGGCTGGCGAGGTAGCCGGCCGCCTCGACCAGGTTGGTCTTGCCCTGCCCGTTGAGCCCGAGGAACGTCGTCACGCCCGGCCGCAGCGGCACCTCGGCCCGGGGATAGCTCCGGAAGTCGCTGATCGACAGGTGACTCAGGTGCACCGGGCTCCGGTCAGCCGGTGGTCGAGCCGGTGCCCGAGGACGGGCCCGCCTCACCCGGGTTGGGGCTCGCCTTCGAGCCGCCGGCGGTCGCGGTGCCGGAGCCGGAGGACGGGCCGGCCGAGGTCGCCTCGGCCGCCTGCTGCTCCCGGCTCTTGCCGGTGGCGTCCTGCTCGCCGGCGTCGGAGGCCTCGCCGGCGGCACCGGGCTTGGCCTTGCCGTCGCGCTTGGGCTCGGCGCCCTCGTGGGTGCCGCCGACGACGTCCTCGAGCATCTGCACGGCGTGGCCGCCGAACTGCCCGCGCAGCGCGGCGACCGCCTGCATGGCGGGGGAGTTCTCCTGCCGGGAGGCGAACCGGGCGAACAGCGCCGCCGAGATCACCGGCATCGGCACCGCGTTGTTGATGGCCTCCTCGACGGTCCAGCGGCCCTCACCGGAGTCGGTGGTGTACTCGCTCACGCCCTCGAGGTCCGGAGTCTCCTCCAGTGCCTTGACCAGCAGGTCGAGCAGCCAGGAGCGCACGACCGTGCCGCGGGTCCACGCCTTGAAGCAGCCCTGCACGTCCGTGACGATGTCCTTGGCCTCGAGCAGCTCGAAGCCCTCGGCGTAGGCCGCCATCAGGCCGTACTCGATGCCGTTGTGCACCATCTTCGCGTAGTGGCCGGCACCCACGTCGCCCGCGTGGCACCAGCCCTCCTCGCGCGGCCCCTCCGGTCGCAGGGCGTCGAAGATCGGCATCGCACGCTGCACGTGCTCCTCGTCGCCGCCGCACATCAGGCCGTAGCCGTTCTCCAGCCCCCAGACCCCGCCGGAGACGCCGCAGTCGACGTAGCCGATGCCCTTCTCGCCGAGGATCCGCGCGTGCTCGAAGTCGTCGGTGAACTTGCTGTTGCCGCCGTCGATGACCAGGTCGCCCTCGTCGAGGAGGTCGCCGAGCTGCTCGACCGTCTGCCGGGTGGCGTCCCCGGCCGGCACCATCACCCACACCGTGCGGGGGGCCTCCAGCTGCTTGACCACGCCCTCGAGCGAGTCCGCGTCGCTGACCTCGGGGTTGCGGTCGTAGCCGACCACCTCGTGCCCGGCGTCGCGCAGGCGCTCGCGCATGTTGCCGCCCATCTTCCCCAAGCCGATCAGTCCCAGCTGCATGGCACGCTCCTTCGTCTCCGGCTGTCAGGGTCAGCTGTCAGGGTCACGGTACGACCCGCCGGGGGGCCCGGCGATGTCGCGCGATGTCACGCGGGCCGGCTCAGCTGGCGAACCGCACCGGCATCAGCACGTAGCGGTAGGACTCGTCGGAGTCCCCGTCCTCCTCGGGCTGCCCGGAGAGCACCGCCGGGCGGCTCGGCTGGGTGAAGGCGAAGCGGCTGTATGCCGTGCCGAGGGCTCCCAGCCCGTCGAGCAGGAACTGCGGGTTGAACGCGATCTCGAGCTCGGGGCCGGTCAGGGCGCAGGAGATGGCCTCGCTGGCCTGGGCGTCGTCGCCGGTGCCCGCCTCGATCGCGAGCTGGCCCTCGCTGAAGCGCAGCCGCACCGGGGTGTTGCGCTCGGCCACGAGCGCGACGCGCTTGACCGCCTCGACGATGGCCGAGGTCTGCACGATCGCGGTGGTGTCGACCGAGCTCGGGAAGATCGAGGTGACCTTCGGGTACTCCCCGTCGAGCAGCCGCGTGGTCGTCCGGCGCTGCCCGGCCTCGAAGCCGATGAGTCCGTCGCCCTGGCCGCCGCTGGACAGCGCGACCTCCACGGTCCCGGAGGCACCGAGCGCCTTGGCCGTCTCGGACAGGGTGCGGGCGGGCACCAGCGCGACATGGCTGGCGTCGGAGGTCGCCGGGTTCCAGGTGAGCTCGCGCATCGCCAGCCGGTAGCGGTCCGTGGCGAGCAGGGTGACCTTGTCCCCCTCGATCTCGACGCGCACGCCGGTGAGGATCGGCAGGGTGTCGCCGCGGTCGGCGGCCACGCTCACCTGGGCGACCGCCGCGGTGAACGCGTCGCCGGCGATGGTGCCGCTCGCCTCGGGTGACTCCGGCAGGGTCGGGTACTCCTCGGACGGCATCTGCAGCAGGCTGAACCGGCTGGAGCCGCACGTGACCTGCACCTTGTTGCCGTCGGTGGCGACGTCGACCGGCTGGGCCGGCAGGTTGCGCGAGATGTCGGCCAGCAGGCGGCCCAGCACGAGGACCGTGCCGGACTCACTGACGTCGGCCGCCACGGTCACCCGCGCCGAGACCTCGTAGTCGAACGCCGACAGGGTCAGCGTGCCCGACTCGTCGGCCTCGAGCAGCACGCCGGCGAGCACCGGGACCGGTGGGCGCGTGGACAGCCCACGCACCGCCCACGTGACCGCCTCGGCCAAGACTTCGCGTTCGACCCTGAACTTCACCGGTTCCCGCCCTTCGAGCAGACATCACCAGCAGGCCCGGTCACGTCGGCGAGCCGGTGGCGTGCTCGGGGCACGGGTCCGGAGGGCCCTGGACGTGCAGAGGTGCTGGACAGACAGTGGAGTCCGACCTTAATGCCCCGCACCGACCGAGGGGAACCTGCCCTCCACAGCCCCGCCTCTCTCACTGGCGCGGCCCGGCCAGCTCGGGCCAGCTCCGCCAGCTTGGGCCAGCTCCGCCAGGCGCGCGCCTCTCTGCCGACCGGACACTCGTTGCGCGAGGGATCTCGGTCGAAAAGCCCAAGTGGACTCTTCGAACGCGTGTCCGGTCCCAAGGTCGGGTCGGTTGTCCCCAGTGGTCGGGGGTGGTCCATCTGGTCTCTTGGTCTGGGAGTCGTCATCGCACCTGTGGATCCTGTGGACAACGTCCTTTCCCGCAGGTCAGGGCGGCTCGAGCGGTGTGGAGGTCAGGTGGACCGGGGCTGGGGACAACTCGGGCGACCTGTGGACAATCGCGGGCCGTCCACATCGTCGGCCGTCGCGTCCGCACGTTGTCCCCCGTCGAGCGCCCCGCGTCCCCAGCGGTCCACAACGGTGTCCACAGCTGCGGGGACGATCGATCATCCGTGCGGTACACACAGGTTGTCCACAGGCTGTGGAGATTGTGGACAACCGGGTGACGGCCGGAGCTGGCAGCACGGTCCGGTGTCGCGCGGGCACGAAAAAGTTCGTCCACTTCTTGTGGACAACTCCTGTGGACAGAGGTGTGGACGCCGGGGCTCGGGACGTGTCGGGAGTCCCGGGGCGGTAGTGCTGGGGCCGCCCCGCTCAGCGAGCGGCCTTGCGGATGACCCCCGTCAGCTCGGTGATCTGGTCGTAGATCGGCCGCCGCTCGCCGATCAGCTGCCGGATCTTGCGCTCGGCGTGCATGACCGTCGTGTGGTCGCGGTTGCCGAAGGCCTGGCCGATCTTGGGCAGCGACAGGTCGGTCAGCTCGCGACACAGGTACATGGCGATCTGCCGGGCCGTCACCAGCGTGCGCGAGCGGGACGTGCCGCACAGGTCGTCGACGGTGATGTGGAAGTAGCCGGCGGTCTGCGCCTGGATCAGCTGGGTGGAGATCTGCCCGCTCTCCCCGGCCGGGATGATGTCCTTGAGCACGAAGCTGGCCAGTTCGGTGGTGATCGTCTGCCCGGACAGCGAGGCGTAGGCCGTCACCCGGATCAGCGCACCCTCGAGCTCGCGGATGTTGGTGGAGATCTTCGAGGCGATCAGCTCGAGCACCTCGTCGGGGGCGTCCATGCCCTCCTGGATCGCCTTCTTGCGCAGGATCGCGATGCGGGTCTCCAGATCCGGCGGCTGCACGTCGGTGATCAGGCCCCACTCGAACCGGCTGCGCATCCGCTCGGCGAAGCCCTCCAGCGCCTTGGGCGCCTGGTCGGAGGTGATCACCACCTGCTTCTCGCTGTTGTGCAGCGTGTTGAAGGTGTGGAAGAACTCCTCCATCGTCTGTTCCTTGCCCTGCAGGAACTGGATGTCGTCGATGAGGAGCACATCCACGTCCCGGTAGCGGCGCTGGAACGCCGACGCCTGGTCGTCGCGGATCGAGTTGATGAAGTCGTTGGTGAACTCCTCGGAGTTCACGTAGCGCACCTTGACCCCGGGGTAGAGGCTGCGGGCGTAGTAGCCGATCGCGTGCAGCAGGTGCGTCTTGCCCAGTCCGGAGTCGCCATAGACGAACAGCGGGTTGTATGCCCGGGCGGGCACCTCCGCGACCGCGACCGCCGCCGCGTGCGCGAACCGGTTGCCGGAGCCGATGACGAAGGTGTCGAAGGTGTACTTCGGGTTCAGCCGTGAGGACACCTCGACCTCGCCCCCCGGTCCTCCGGTGGGGGCCGGCGCCCCGAGGGCGCCCGGGCGGTCGGCGATCCGCGGCCGGGCCGGCGTGTGGTCGCTCTGCCCGACGGCGGACAGGTGCGGGCCACCACCCGGGACCGATCCGTTGCGCGACCCGTCGGCGCCCGGCGCCGGGAAGCCGGGTGGCTCGGTGCCCGTACCGGTCGGGTTGAGCGCGCCGCCGGAGGCGATGCTGAACAGTGGCTCGTGGTCCTCGTCGACCGGGTTCTCGCCGATGCCGGCGTTCGCCGCCTCGTCGGTCTGCTCGACGTCGTCACGCAGGGCGGGGTCGACGGTCACCGCGAGGCGCAGCTCGTCACCGACGACGCCGGTGAGGGCGCTGCGGACCGGCTCGCGCAGGGTCCCCTCGAGCATCACCTTGGTGTGGTCGTAGGGGACGGCGAGCAGCGCGGTCCCGTCGATCACCCCGACGAGACGGGTGAGGCGCAGGTAGGCCCGGTCACGCGCCGGGATCCCCGAGTCCTCCAGCTCCACGAGTGTGGTGTGCCAGACCTGGGTGAAATCGACCGGCCCATCCGTCACGTGCTGCCCCTTGCTGGTCGTGGTCGTGGTCCCCGGCGCCGCCGGGAGCCCCTCACTGTAGACCGGTCATCCACACACTTATCCACAGGCTGTGCATAGGTGGAGAAAGGCGGCGAGGTCGAGGACGCTAGCAATGCGACGAGCCCGGCGGCAAGCCGTCAACGGTCAAGAATGCCCCAAGATCTGCCCGCTCCACCACCGCCCTCGGCGTGTCGTCTCGACTCCTCGCTCCCGGTCCTCCACGATGATCGGTTCTCGTCGCGGGAGCGATTCACCCGGCCCCCGGGTTTGACCCTTGACTCGGCGCTCCCGTACCGTGGACTCGGCCGTGACGGCCGCTTTCGCCTGCCCGTGATCCTCCGCGACCCGGCTCGTCCGGAGCCCGAGGGGGACGCGGGCTGCCGATGGCGGCCGACCCGCGCGGTCGACCGCCCGACCGGGCGGACGGCACGCCCGGCACCAGCCGGGTGCCGCCAGCCCGACCAAGGACGACGACGGGCCGCCACGCACGCACGACGTGACGAGCGGCCCGCCCCGCTAGGAGAGCCCCGTGAGCAAGCGCACCTTCCAGCCGAACAACCGCCGCCGGCACAAGACCCACGGCTTCCGCCTGCGGATGCGCACCCGTGCGGGTCGGGCGATCCTGGCCAACCGCCGCCGCAAGGGCCGCTCCCAGCTCGCTGCCTGAGCACCGCTCGGGCACGCGACGCACGGCGCAGACCGGAACTCCGGACGAGCGGGCCGACCAGTGTTGGCAGCGGCGCACCGGCTGCGACGCTCGCCGGACTTCAGTTCGACCGTCCGTGGCACCGGGTCCGCGCGATCGGGGAGTCGTCGCCTCGTGGTCCACGTCAACCGCCGCAGCACCGCGACCGCAGCGGTCGCGTCCAGCCCTGCCGACGCCGGCCCCGTGCCGCGCGTCGGTTTCGTGGTGTCCAGGGCGGTCGGCAACGCCGTCGTGCGCAATCGCACCAAGCGGGTGCTGCGGCACTTGATGGCCACCCGGCTGGAGCCGCTGCCGTGCGACGCCGACGTGGTGGTCCGGGCGAACCCGGCCGCCGCCGGGGCCACGACGGACGCGCTCGCCGGCGACCTGGACCGCTGCCTGCGCGGCGCGCTGGACAAGCTGGATCGCCATGGGCCGGATGACCACGGGCCGGATCATCATGGGCCGGATCACCAGGGGCTGGACCGCAGGGGGGAGGGGCGATGACCACGCACCTCCACGACCAGCAGGAGACGCGGTCCGAGCGGGAGGCCCAGCACGACGGTGCGGCTCCGCGGCACCAGCCCGAGCCC
>DASSKF010000160.1:0-51263 GCA_035690725.1 Segeticoccus sp. | reverse complement strand
TGAGCACCTGGTAGTAGCGCGTGGAGCTCATGTCGAACAGCTCGCGGATGGCCTGCTCCTTGGCGCCGGCGTACTTCCACCACTGGCGCTCGAACGCGAGGATCTCGTGGTCCCGCTCGCTCAGCTCGCCGCCGGCCTCGTGGTCGACCTGCTGCGCTGCGTTGCTCATCAATCCTCCTGCGCTGTTGCGGCCGGACCCATGGTACCGGGAATCACAGCGCTGTCATTCCCACCGCCGTGCGAGGCTGTGCGGCGTGGCGAGCGGCTGGATCGAGGTCGGCGACCGGTGCTGGGTGCGCCGGTACGACCACTTCGACGTCTCCGCCGGGGTCGTGGCGGGGGACGAGGGCGTGCTGGTCCTCGACACCCGCGCGAGCCTGCGCCAGGGACGGGAGCTGGCCCGGCACGTGCGGGCGCTGACCCCACTCCCCGTCCTCGCGGTGCTGAACAGCCACGAGCACTTCGACCACACGTGGGGCAACGGCGCCTTCCCCGGCCCGCCGGTCGTCGCGCACGAGTCGGTGCCCGCCGCCATGCGGGCGAGCCGGACCCGGGTCGAGCGCCTGTATGCCGAGGACCCCACCGATCCGTTCGGTCCCGAGGTGGTCGCGTCACCGCTGGTCGTGCCGACGCAGACGTTCACGCGGTCCTGGTCGCTGGACCTCGGCGGCCGGGAGGTGACCGCCTCGTTCCCGGGGCGCGGGCACACCAGCGGGGACGTGGTGCTCCACGTGCCGGCCGCCGACGTCCTCTATGCCGGCGACCTCGTCGAGGAGTCCGCGCCGCCGGCGTTCGGCGCCGACTCCTTCCCGATGGAGTGGGCGCCGACGCTGGAACGGGTCGAGCCGCTGCTCGGCGAGGCCACGACCGTGGTGCCCGGGCACGGGGCACCGGTCGGCACGGCATACCTGCGGTCGCAGCGGGAGGGCATCGCCCGGCTGGCCGAGGAGATCCGACGGCTGGCGGGGCTGCCCGTGCCGGAGGCGTTGCGGCGGGGCCGCTGGCCGTGGCCCGCGGACCGGCTCGGTGACGCGGTGGCCCGCGGGTTCGCCCAGCTCCTGGAGGGTTAGAGTCGCCGCCGTGGTGGACGCGCGACCCCTGGCCGACCTGGTTCACCCCAGCTGGGCGCAGGCGCTGGCCCCGGTCGCCCCCGCCGTCGCCGAGCTCGGCGGGTTCCTGCGCAGCGAGCTGCAGGGCGGCCGCGGCTACCTGCCGGCCGGCGCGCACGTGCTGCGGGTCTTCAGCCATCCGCTGGACCGGGTGCGGGTGCTCATCGTCGGCCAGGACCCCTACCCGACGCCCGGTCACGCGGTGGGGCTGTCATTCTCGGTGGCGCCGGACGTGCGCCCGATTCCGCGCAGCCTGCAGAACATCTACGCCGAGCTGTGCCAGGACGTCGGCTGCCCGACCCCGAGCACGGGGGACCTCTCGCCGTGGGCCGACCGGGGCGTGATGCTGCTCAACCGGGTCCTCACCGTCGGCCCCGGCAAGCCGGCGAGCCACCGGGGACGCGGCTGGGAGGCCGTCACGGCGCAGGCGATCACCGCCCTCGTCGAACGGGGAGGCCCGCTCGTCGCCGTCCTCTGGGGGCGGCAGGCCCGCGACCTGCGGCCACACCTCGGGCCGGTGCCGTGCGTCGAGAGCGCCCACCCGTCACCGCTGTCCGCCCGCAGCGGCTTCTTCGGCTCCCGGCCGTTCAGCCGCGTGAACGCCCTGCTCGAGCAGCAGGGCGCCGACCCGATCGACTGGAGCCTGCCGTGACCGAGCCCGTCCCCGGTGACGCCGACGCCACTGCCCACCGGTGGCACCGCTACGTCGCCCTCGGCGACTCGTTCACCGAGGGCATGAGCGACCCCGACCCGGCCCGCCCGGATGCCTGGATCGGCTGGGCCGACCGGCTCGCGGCGCACCTGAGCCAGCGGGCCGCCCGGGCGGGCGAGGAGTTCGGCTACGCGAACCTCGCCGTGCGGGGACGGCTGCTGCGGGACGTCGTGGGGCCGCAGACCGACGCCGCGCTCGCCCTCGGGCCGGACCTGGTCAGCATCGTCGGGGGCGGCAACGACATCCTGCGTCCGCGGGCCGACATCGACGCCCTCGCCGGCCAGCTCGAGGACGCCGTCGCGCGGCTGCGCGCCACCGGGGCCGACGTGCTCATGGCGACACCGACCGACCCCAAGGACGCCCCGCTGGTCAAGGTCACCCGCGGCCGGGTCGCGACCTACATCGCCCACATCTGGTCGATCGCCGCCCGGCACGGCGCCTTCGTCCTCGACCAGTGGGGCATGACGGCGCTGCAGGACTGGCGGATGTGGGCCGAGGACCGGATCCACATGACGAGCGAGGGCCACCGTCGGGTCGCCCTCAACGCGTTCCAGGCGCTGGGGTTCACCCCCGACGACGTCGAGTGGTCCACGCCGCTGCCCCCGGCCCCGCCGATCGGGCGCCGGCAGGCGGCGGCCGCGAACGCCCGGTGGGCCCGGCAGTACGTCGGGCCCTGGGTGCAGCGCCGGCTGCGCGGCACCTCCTCCGGCGACCGGGTCACCGCGAAGCGCCCCCAGCTGCTGCCGATCGACGGCGAGGTGGTCGACCAGGCGACGGCACGGCATACCCCCTGAGCGCCGCCCCCGACCGGACACGCGTTCCGCGAGCGACCTCGCACGATTCCGCCGAGAGCGCTCTCGGCCACCGTGTCCGGTCGGCAGACAGGGTCCACGGAGAAGGAGGAAGGAGACCGGTCTCTGATCCGCAGGTGCGGAGCTAGACTGCCGTTCATGCCGCAACTGCGTATCTCCGAGGCGGCCGACCTGCTCGGCGTCTCCGACGACACGGTGCGCCGGATGGTCGACGCCGGCCGGCTGGAGGCGGGCACGGACTCCGCCGGCCGCCGGGTCGTCGACGGTGCCGCGCTGGCCGCCCTCGCCCAGGAGGTCGCCGCGCCGCCGCACGTCGGCCCGGTGCGCGAGGAGTCGGCGCGCAACCGGATGCGGGGCCTCGTCACCCGCGTCGTCACCGACCGGGTGATGGCCCAGGTCGAGCTGCAGGCCGGGCCGTTCCGGCTCGTCTCGCTCATGTCCCGGGAGGCCGTCGAGGACCTGGGGCTCGACGTCGGTTCCGTGGCGATCGCCTCGATCAAGTCCACCCACGTCGTCGTCGGCGTGCCGGAGTGAGCACCGGTATGCCGTCCGCTCACCGACCGGCGCACCGCCCGCCGGCGTGCGCCCTCCTCGCGGCGGCGGTGCTGGCGTGCCTCGTGCTGGCCGGCTGTGGTGGCGGCGCCTCCGGCGCGGGCAACCGGGCGGCCGCGTCGGGGTCGGCCGCGGGGTCCGACGCCGGCGGCCGGGTCACCGTGCTCGCCGCGGCCTCGCTCACCGAGGCGTTCGGCGCCATCGCCCGGCAGGTCGAGCGCGACCACCCCGGCACCGACGTGGAGGTCAGCTTCGCGGCCAGCTCGACGATCGTGCAGCAGGTCAACCAGGGGGCGCCGGCCGACGTCATCGCGCTCGCCGGGCAGCAGGCGATGGCACCGCTCGACCGCAGCCTGCTCGTGCCGCACTCGGTGCGGGTGTTCGCCCGCAACTCCCTCGAGATCGCCACGCCGGCGTCCAACGCCGCGCACGTCAGCGGGCTCACCGATCTGGCCGACCCGGCCACGAAGGTCGTGCTGTGCGCCGAGGAGGTGCCCTGCGGCGCCGCGGCGCGGACGACCCTCGCGAAGGCGGGCGTGGACGCGCACGTGGTCTCCTACGAGCGCGACGTCAAGGCCGCCCTCGCCAAGGTGCAGCTCGGCGAGGCCGACGCTGCGATCGTCTACCACAGCGACGTCGCGACGGCGGGTGAGAACGTGCGCGGCGTGCCGATCCCGCCCGATGTCAACGAGGTCCTGCGCTACCCGATCGCCCGGCTCGACGACGCCCCCGCCGCTCACGCGTTCGTCCGCGCGGTCCTCTCGCCGGAGGGCCAGCAACGGCTGCGCGCCGACGGCTTCGAGACCCGATGAGGCGCCGGCGATGACCACGACCGGGGCGCGCCCGAGACCGGCCGCCACCGTGGCCGCTGCCCCGCCGCAGCCCGGATCGCGATGGCGCCGCCGGGCCGGCCTGCTGGTGCCCGCCTGGCTGGCGGTCGCCCTCCTGGTCCTCCCGCTGCTCGCGCTGCTCGTGCGGGCGGACTGGGCCGGCATACCGGCGCACCTGGGGCAACCCGAGGTGTGGCCCGCGGTGCGGCTCTCCCTGATGACCACGACCTCGACACTGGTGATCTGCTGCCTGCTCGGGACGCCGTTGGCGTGGCTGTTCGCGCGCTCCGCCCACCGGGCGGTGTCGTGGCTGCGGGCGCTGGTCACCGTGCCGCTCGTCCTGCCGCCCGTGGTCGGCGGCGTGGCCCTGCTCATGGCCTACGGCCGGACCGGTGTGGTCGGGCGCCCGCTCCTCGAGGTGCTCGGCGTCACCGTGCCGTTCACGCCGGTCGCGGTCGTGCTCGCCGAGGTCTTCGTGGCCCTCCCCTTCTACGTGCTCGCGGTGGAGGGAGCCATGCGCGGCCTCGACCCCCGGTATGACGGGCTTGCCGCGACGCTCGGTGCCTCACCGTGGCGGACATTCCGGACCGTCGTCGTGCCGATGGTCGCGCCCGGCATCGCCAGCGGCGCCGCGCTGGCGTGGGCACGGGCCCTCGGGGAGTTCGGTGCGACGATCACCTTCGCCGGCAACTTCCCCGGCCGCACCCAGACCGCGCCGCTGGCGATCTACGTCGCCCTCGAGCAGGACCCGCAGGCGGCGGTCGCCCTGAGCCTGGTGATGCTGGTCGTCAGCGTCCTCGTGCTCGGCCTGCTCCGCGGGAAGTGGCTGCGGTGAGGCTGTGCGCCGACGTCGCGCTGCAGCGGGGCCTGCTCGCCCTGGAGGTCCGCCTCGAGGTCCCGTCCGGCGGCGTCACGGCCGTGCTCGGCCCGAACGGCTCGGGCAAGACGACGTTGCTGTCCGCGCTCGCCGGCCTGCTGCCGCTGGAGCGCGGTTCGGTCGCCCTCGTGGACGACGGCGACGGCGCCAACGGCGAGCCGCCCGACCCGATGCACCGGGTCTGGGAGGACCGCGGCGCCGGGACGCGGCTGCCCGCCGACCGCCGCCGCGTCGGGCTCGTCGTCGCCGACCACCTGCTGTTCCCGCACCTGTCGGTGCTCGACAACGTCGCGTACGGCCCGCGCAGCCGGCGCGCCGGGCGCCGGGAAGCACGCGAGCGGGCCCAGCACGAGCTGGAGGCGGTCGGCCTCGGCGACCGGGCCGGTGACCGGCCCTCGGCCCTGTCGTCCGGGCAGGCGCAGCGAGCGGCCCTCGCCCGGGCCCTCGCCACCGACCCGGAGCTGCTGCTGCTCGACGAGCCGCTGTCGGCGCTGGACCCGCAGACCCGGGCGCGCACGCGCGCCGACCTCGCCCACCGCCTGCGCGGGTTCGGCGGGGCGACCGTCCTGGTCACCCACGACCCGCTCGACGCGCTGACCCTCGGCGAGGAGCTGGTCTTCCTCGAGTCGGGGCGGGTGGCACAGCGCGGCCGGGCGGCCGACGTGGTGGCGCGCCCGCGCAGCGCCTACGTCGCCGAGGTGGTCGGCCTCAACCTGCTGCGCGGCGAGGCCCTGGACGACCACCGGGTGCGGGTCGGCACCACGACGGTGGCCGTCTCCCCCGACCCCGGCCTGCTGCCCGCCCAGGACGCGTGGGTCAGCATCGCCCCCACCGCCGTGGCCCTGTATGCCGACCGCCCGGCCGGGTCTCCGCGCAACACATGGCCGCTCACCGTCGTCGACGTGCAGCCGGCGGGGCAGTCCGCGCGCGTCGGGCTCAGCGGACCGGTCGAGCTGGCGGCCGAGGTCACCACCGCCGCCGTGGCCGACCTCCGGATCGCGGTGGGCCAGCGGCTGTGGGCGGCCGTCAAGGCCAGCGAGGTCCGCGCCTACCCGGCCTGAGCCCCGGCCGTCTCGGGACGTGGGACACCGCCGGTATCGTGCAGCCCATGCCGGTCGACCGTCTCATGCCCACGGAGGAGTCGGCGGACCTCATCGGCCTGACCCGGGAGATCTGTCGCGACCACCTCGCCCCGACCGCCGGCCCGGCCGAGGAGAAGGGCGAGTTCCCACGCGAGACCTTCGCCCTGCTCGGGGAGGCGGGGCTGCTCTCCTTGCCCTACCCGGAGGAGTACGGCGGCGGCGCGCAGCCCTACGAGGTCTACCTGCAGGTCGTCGAGGAGATCGCGAGCGCCTGGATGAGCGTGGCGGTCGGCGTCTCGGTGCACTCGCTCACCTGCTTCCCGGTCGACCGGTTCGGCACGGACGAGCAGAAGGAGCGGCTGCTACCGGACATGCTGTCCGGCACGACCCTCGGCGCGTACTGCCTGTCCGAACCGCAGGCCGGCTCGGACGTCTCCGCGATCAGGACCCGCGCGACGCGGACGGGCGACGGGTCGGCATACCGGCTGTCGGGTGGCAAGGCCTGGATCTCGCACGCCGGCCACGCGGACTTCTACACCGCGTTCGTCCGCACCGACAGCGACCCGACCAAGGGCCTGTCCTGCATCATCGTCCCGGGCGGGACGCCGGGCATGTCCTTCGCGCCGCCCGAGCGCAAGATGGGCCTGAGCTGCGACACCGTCCGGGAGGTCCTCTTCGAGGACGCCGAGGTCCCGGCGGACCGGCTCGTCGGCACGGAGGGCATGGGCATGCCGATCGCCCTCGCCGCCCTCGATTCCGGACGGCTCGGCATCGCAGCGGCGGCAACGGGTCTGGCCCAGGCGGCGCTGGACGCGGCGGCCGGCTACGCCCGTGAGCGGGAGCAGTTCGGCCGCCCCATCGGCCAGTTCCAGGGCCTCGCCTTCATGCTCGCCGACATGGAGGCGGCCGTGACGTCGGCCCGCGCGACCTACCTGCACGCCGCGCGGCTCAAGGACGCCGGGCGCCCGTTCAGCAAGCAGGCCGCCGTCGCCAAGCTCGTCTGCACCGACGCGGCGATGAAGGTGACCACGGACGCGGTCCAGGTGCTCGGCGGATACGGCTACACCCGCGACTTCCCGGTCGAGCGCTACCTGCGGGAGGCCAAGGTGACCCAGATCTTCGAGGGCACCAACCAGATCCAGCGCCTGGTCGTCTCCCGCAAGCTGCTGGCCGACTGACCTCCGCCGAACCGGCGAACCTGCCGAACGAAAGGACAACCCGTGCAGATCACCCCGTCGACCGTCGCCCTCGTCACCGGCGGCGCCTCCGGGCTGGGCGAGGCCACGGCCCGCCACCTCCACGAGGCCGGCGCCTCCGTCGTCCTGGCGGACATGTCCGCCGAGCGCGGCACGGCCCTGGCCGACGAGCTCGGTGACCGGGTTCGCTTCGCCCAGACCGACGTCCGCGATCCGGGGCAGGTCCAGGCTGCGGTCGACGCGGCCAGTGAGATCGGTGAGCTGCGGATCGTCGTGACCTGCGCCGGCGTGGCCACCCCCGGCCGGGTCGTGGGCAAGAAGGGCCCGCTCGACCTGGACATCTACCGGCAGGTCGTCGAGGTCAACCTCATCGGGACCTTCAACGTCCTCCGGCTCGCGGCCGCGGCGATGGTGGACAACCAGCCGGTCGACGGCGACCGCGGCGTCGTCGTGATGACGGCGTCCGTCGCGGCCTTCGACGGCCAGATCGGCCAGGCGGCCTACGCCTCCTCCAAGGGCGGCGTGGCCAGCCTCACGCTGACGGCGGCCCGGGACCTGGCGGACAAGGGCATCCGGGTGATGACGATCGCCCCCGGCACCTTCGCGACCCCGATGATGGCCGGTCTGCCGGGCGACGTGCAGGACGTCCTGGAGAAGCAGACCCCGCACCCCTCGCGGCTCGGCCGGCCCGAGGAGTATGCCGCGCTGGCCGCCCACATCGTCGGCAACCCGATGCTCAACGGCGAGGTCATCCGCCTCGACGGCGCACTGCGCATGCCGCCCCGCTGAGCTCGCGGGAGAACGTCCCGGGACCGACTCACGACCCTCCTGCTGGACGTGTCCCGCCGACTGGGCGGCCTGTCCGGCAACGGAACCTGCGGCGCTCTTCGCGGCCGGCTTCAGATCCTGCACGGCCTCCTTGGCCACCTGCTTGACGTCCTCCTTCGCCTCCTCCAGCTTCGGCTCGGCACGCTCCTTCAGCGCGACCGCCGCGTCCTGCTCCCGCTCACTGGCGGGCACGAGCGAGCCGATGATCGCGCCCACTCCGAGGGCGACCAGCCCTGCAGCCGACGGATTTCCGTTCATCTGCTGTCGTGCCTTGTCCTGCGCCTCGGACGCCTTGTCCTGCATGTTGGAGGCGGTCTCGCTGGTGCGGTCACCCAGGTGCGACACCGTGTCGTCGCCGCTGGAGCGCACGTCGTCCGCCTTGCCCATGACGCGGTCACGGAACCCGTGGGCGCGCGCGCTCATCCTGTCCTTCTGCCGCCGTGCGACGTTGCTCGGCCGCACGGTCTCGCTCAGTGCGTCGACGTCACGACCCAGGTTGCCCTGTGTCGTCTCGATGTCCCTGCGCAGCCGGTCCGGGTCGTAGGTCATCGTGGGACCTCCTCGTCTCCCTTGATCGCGGCCGGGATCTCCTTGGCCGTGTCGACTGTCCGTGGCATGCCGGTGGACGGTGCGCAGCTCGGTGCGCCCGACGACCGCGAGGACGGCGGCGATGACGGCCCAGACCCCGGCCACGACGAGCGCGGACCAGCCGAGCCCGATGACCGAGCCGATGGCCCACCAGAGGGCGACCGTGAGGAACAGCAGGACCATGTAGCCGGCGAACCCTGCGCCGCCCAGCATGCCCGCGCCCTTGCCCGCTCGGGTGGCGGACTGCTTCGCCTCGGCCTTGGCGAGCTCGACCTCCTGGTGCATCAGCGTGGACAGGTCCCGGCCGATTCGGCCGACGAGCGCGCCGACGTCGCCGAGCGGTCGCCCGTCCGGCCGGCTGTCTCCGGCGCCCGGGGTGGCTCCGGTGTCGAACTGGCTCATCCGGTGCCTCCCCACGTGCGGCCCGGTCCCTGCCCACGCCGGTGGCATCACCGGTCCAGGCGCTCGGGTCATTGGGGCGCTCGGACGTGACCGGTCCGGTGGGCTCCGGCGGGACGGACGTGCCGGCACCCGAGCCGTATGCCGAGTAGCCACCGCTCGTGGAGTGCTCAATTCCCTCCGGCCCCCGCTGGGCGTCGTCGCGGACGCCACGCCCCATCCGCGCCGCCGCGAAGCCGATCCCGGCGGCCACGGCGAGGAAGGTTCCCGGCCGGCGACGCGCGAAGCCCTTGACCTCCTCGAGCAGGCCATGTGGGTCCCGGTCGAGCCAGCCCGCAGCGTCCTGGGCGCGACCGGAGGCCCGCCGCACGAGGTCCGCCGCCATTCCCTGCTCCTGGGAGCCGTCGGCCATGGACGACAGGTCGTCACCGAACTGGTGCAGCGTCCGTGAGACCCGGTGCTGTTGCTCGGCGGCGTGGTCGTTCAGCTCCGAACGGGCCTGGTGCCACAGGTCCTTGCCCCTGCCGGTGGCCTCGGCACCCACGTCGTGGGCCTCCTGCCGGGCGACGTCGGAGACGCGCTGCCCCGCCTGCGCGGCGTCGTCGCGCACCCGTCCGGCCTGCTGCTGCGCCGTCTCGCGAGACACCACCGCCGGGCAGCGCGAGGCCCCGCCGGCTCATACCCGGCAGGGCCTGTCTCCGTGTCTAGTCGTCCCGGTCGTCTCGCCCCGGGAGCGACACGCGCCCGGTCAGCGTCCGAAGTCGGTGAGGAAGGCTTCGCCGCGTGGTTCACCGACACCGGTGACCGTGTCCCAGGCGGGGTTGCTGCGCAGGTTCTCCGGCCGCGTGTCGAAGCCGACGACGGTGAAGGCGTAGCCCCGGGGGGCACCGGGCACGAAGACGCCGGCCGAGTGGTGGCGCACGTCACGGATGGCAGGAGTACCCATGAGTCGGTAGAGGGACGGGGCCGCGAGCCCGACCTCCCGTCCCGTCCGGGCCTTGGACACCGCCACCAGACCGGCCACGACGGGCGCGGCGAGGCTGGTCCCACCGAAGCTGGCATACCTCGCGGTTCCGCTGTGCGCGGTGTAGCGGACGCGGAAACCGGTGAACGGATCGGCGACCGCGCTGACGTCCGGGACCATGCGGTGGGCGCTCGACCCGTCGACGCGGCCGCGCTGCCAGTGC
Organism: Segeticoccus sp.; assembly: GCA_035690725.1. Taxonomy (GTDB): domain Bacteria; phylum Actinomycetota; class Actinomycetes; order Actinomycetales; family Dermatophilaceae; genus DASSKF01. The sequence goes on along the minus strand of DASSKF010000160.1, from coordinate 41,091 downwards.
GGCTTCCGGTACCGGTCGCTGTGGCCGCCACCCGCGCCGCTGGTCTGCGGGAACGGGAGCCACTCCCGCCACGAGCGCAGGCCGCGCCGCTCCTGGGCGAAGAACCGGTCCTCCCACCCCGTGGTCAGCACGCGACTCCGGTCCCGCGCGATGCCCATCGACGTCCCGCCGACGGCGGTCACGAGACGCGAGGAAGCCGGGAAGCCGACGCCGCGGCGACCATCGGGGTTCATCGTGCTGTTGTTGCCCCAGTCGCCGGTGGAGGCGAAGACGCTGATCCCCGTGAGGGCTGCCTGGGTGAACGCGCGGTCCATCGCCTCGACGTCGGCGTCCGGCAGGGCCGCGTCGCTCGTGCTGCCGAACGACATCGAGATCACGGAGGCACGGCCGGCGCTCACCGCCCGCTGCACCGCCCGGGCCATGTCCCGGAAGCTGCAGCTGGCCGCACCGTAGTAGTCGATGCGCGCCCGGGGTGCGATGGCGTGCGCCGCCTGCACGTCGAGGGCCTGCTCCGCCTTCGCGCCCTGGGGATCGCACTGCTCCATGGTCGGGTTCCGGGCGGCGACGTGGGCGCGGTAGTGCGTGGACGGCAGCACGGGGTAACTGGCGGCGCGCATGTAGGTGTTGGTGCGCTTCAGGAGACGAGCGTCGTTGCCCCAGAGGACGATCGCGATGCGCGGCCGCTCGATCGCCTCGGCCCCCGCGCCGTACGCGTCACCGAGCTGTGCCGGTCGGTACCCACACAGGTGGTTCGACTGACTCTGGTACCGCCGCACCGTCGGGTAGTGGTGCTGGCCCCACCAGTGGGCGCAGGCGGCGCTGCCGTCGCTCACCGCCCCGTGGGCACCGACGACTCCCCCGGTCGCCGATCTCGGGGCGGCGGTGGCCCGACCCGACAGGGTGGAGCTGCGACTCCAGGGGTTGACCCGGTCATGGGTGTGCGCGAGCGCGAGCGTGTCCAGGCCGGAGACGCCGTTGATGCCCGCGGAGGCGTCCACGCTCGGGACCGTCGTCGGTACCACCCCGGCCTGTCCGTCCGCGGTGGCGTGGCTGATCCGGGTGTGCAGCGCCGCCTCGACCTGCTCGACCGAGCCCCGCACGTCCACGGACCCGGAGTCCCGGTCGGTGCCGGTCACCACGAGCCCGTGCCGGCGAGCCCAGCCGGTAGCGCGCTCGAGCCGGGCTGCGCTCGCCGCGAACGTCTCCCGGTACTCACGGGGCGAGATCACCCGCCCCTGCTCGACCCACCGGTCCGCGAGCGCGGCGTGCCGCATCGGCACCTGGACGGTGAGCCGCAGTGGCAGCGAGTCGGGCGCAGCGGCGGTGACGGACGGGCGGTCGGAGGCGGCGGGCTGGCTCACGACCCAGTCGGGGACGCTCCCGGCCAGGGTGGCCCTCGAGTCGTCCGGCCGGTCGGCAGCAAGGGCCACCCCCGAGGCGCTGGGCACCGCAGCGGCCAGTGCTGCGGCGAGGATGGTGACCGCGAGGCGGCGTCGGTGCATGGTGCTCCTTGGGTGACGGCGCACCCGGCGCCGGGAAGTGCTGGTGATCAGGACGGGCGAGGCGGTCGCCGGGCGGCACCTCGACTCGGGCGTCGAGCCCGGTCCCCCTGCTCCCCCTTGTCTGCAGGTCCGCGCCCAAGCGGCCCCGCAGGAAGTATGACAGCAGCGTGGCAGCTGCGCCAAGCGATTCGTCTGTGCCCCAAGGGAACCCCGGCTGCTCAGTCGTCCGCGTCGCGGCCGCCGCTGAGCAGGCGCTCCATGGCGCTGAGCTCCTCGGTGAACACGTCGCGGCGCCGGTGGGTCCCGCAGCAGAGCAGCAGCCGGGCATAGTCCGACGCCGCCCGGTCGATGCGCTGGGCCAGGCCCTCCCCCTGCGCGCTCCCGAAGTCGTCCGTGGCGGCGTAGACCCCGGTCGGGGAGACGACCGCGTGCAGGTGGGAGAACATCGGGCGCAGCGCGTGCTCCAGCACCAGTGAGTGCCGTTCCGTGCCGCCCGTCGCACCGATGAGCACCGGCATGTCCGACAGGCTCTCCTCCGGGAGGACGTCGAAGAAGGACTTGAACAGACCGCTGAAGGAGGCGTTGAAGGCCGGGGTGACGGCGATGAGCCCGTCAGCGTCGGCGATCGTGTCGAACGCCGCTTGGAGCTCCGAGCTCGGGAAGCCCGCCAGCAGGGCGTCCATGATCGGCCGGCCCAGGGTGCGCAGCTCGACGACGCCGGCGCTGACCGTCGCCCCGGAGCTCGTCAGCTCCGTGGTCACCGCCTCGGTGATCCGGTCGGCCAGCATCCGGGTCGAGGACGGCTGCCGCAGCCCGCCGCTCACCACGCCTGGCAACGCGCAGAGGAGGACCCGGACGACCACGGGGCCCCAGCTCGGCTACACCTTCGACCCGGCGTACGGCGGGCGGGGCTTTGCCCTCGAGGCGGTCACCGCGATGGTGGCGCGCGCGTTCGACCGGCTGGGCGTGCGCAGGATCACGGCGGGTTGCTTCGCGGACAACCTTCCCTCGGTCCGCCTCCTGGAGAAGCTCGGTATGCGGCGCGAGCAGCACGGGGGTCGGCGACTCCTGGCACGCACAGCTCGGCTGGATCGACGGATACACCCATTCCGTGCTCGCCGAGAGCTGGCGTCACGAGAGGACGTAGACACGGCCGCTCCGGATCCGTCCGACGAGTTGCCGGCCGTCGTCAGGTCTGTTCTGGCGACTCACGACGGAGGAGGACAACATGGGCAAGGTCATCGCATCCATCACGACCTCGGTCGACGGGTTCGTCACCGGGCCCGGCGACGGACCCGGACGCGGCTTGGGCACGGGAGGCGAGCGCCTGCACTACTGGGTGATGGGCGGCCCATGGACCTACGAGGGCGGGCACGACTTCGCGATGCACGGACCGGACAAGGAGTTCTACGACGAGCTCGTCGCCGGATTCGGCGCCGGCATCGTCGGCCGGGGGATGTACGACGCCGCGGGCGCGTGGGGAGGCACGAACCCGTTCCCCGGTCCGCTGTTCGTCCTCACCCACCGGACCGAGGACCAGCCTGCGCCGGAGACGGGCTTCACCTTCGTGTCCGACCTCGATGCCGCACTGGCAGGCGCGACCGAGGCAGCTGCCGGTGGCGACCTGGCGATCGGGGGCGGTGCCGACGTGATCCGCCAGGCACTGGCCGCGGGTCGCGTGGACGAGCTCGCGCTGTCGACGGCACCAGTGGTCCTCGGCGCGGGGAAGCGGCTGTTCGAAGGCTTCGAGCGCGAGGTCGACCTGGACGTGGTCAAGGCGGTCAGCTCGCCGTACGCCACGCACGTGCGGTACGCGGTCAGGAGGTGAGCGGTGCAGAGCTGCGGCGCAGCGGCGAGGCGACCAGCATCACGGCCGCGAGGGCGAAGGCGAGTGCCGCGAGCAGGAGTGCGGGGCGCATGCCGGCCTGGTCGGCCAGCAGCCCGCCGAGGGGCGCCATGGCCACGATGACCGCGCGGTTGAACGAGCGCATGGTGGTGTTCGTGCGCGCCTGCAGGCGGTCCGGGGTCATGGACTGCCGATAGCTCATCTCGTGGGAGTTGCTGAAGCCGATGCCGAAGCCGTGGAGCGCCTGGCCGGCGGCCAGGACCGCAGCCGCCGCCCACCCCTGGGTCCCCAGACCGGCCAGGATCATCGCGCACACGCCGGCCGTGGAGGTCACGTGCGCGGCGACGATGGCGCCACCGGTGCCCAGCCGTCGCCCACCGGCGCCGGTCGTGACCGCACCCAGCAGCCCCCCGACGCCCGCGAATGCCGTGATGATGCCGAACTGAAGCGGGCTCAGTCCGAGTGTGACCAGGGTGTACGGCGCAACAACGGTGCCGAGGACCGCGTTGCCCGCGAACCAGACGTGCGTGGCGACCGCGAGGGTGGCCAGCCCGGAGGTGCGGTAGATCCAGCCCAGTCCCTCACCGATCTCCCGCCTGAGGTTCGGCAGCCTGCTGGTGCCGGTCGGCTTCTCGTACAGCGGAATCTGCGCGACCATGGCCGCGGAGAACAGGTACGTCGCAGCGTCGACCAGGACCGCCAACGGCGCACCGACCAGCTTCACCAGCAACCCGGCCAGGGCCGGTCCCGCGGTCTGCGCGACCGCGTCGGTGCCGTCGATGCGTGAGTGGGCGCGCTGGAGGTGGACGGCCGGAACGAGGCGCGGAATGACCGACATGGACGCCGCGCCGTTGACCAGGGACGCGGTGCCGTACCCGGCGACGATCACCAGCAACAACGGCAGCGACAGGACTCCGGCGGCCCACGCGACCGGGATCGAGATGAGCAGGACGGCCTGGGCGAGATCGGTGGCCACCATCACGGGTCGGCGTCGGCACCGGTCCACGAGCGCCCCCACGAGCAGACCGAGAACGAGGTATGGCAGCCACCGCGCCGCGTTCAGCCAACCGACGTCCTGAGCGTCCCCACCCAGGGTGAGGACCACCAGCGTCTGCAGCGCCAGCAACGTCACGTACGTGCCGAACGAGGAGACCGCGTCCCCCGCCCACAACCGGCGGAAACCACGCGACGAGAACGGCGCGGGGACGATCATGCCCGCGATTGTCGCAGCGCCCACCGACGAGGTGGGACCACCGTTGTCAGCTCCCTGCCGGCAGCAGTTGCTGGTGCAGCAGCTCGGTCAGCCACTCGGTGTACTCGTCGTGGCTCCAGCCGCAGCTGTCGGCAGCCAGGAACAGTTCGACACCGGTGAGCATCCACGCCCGGTCGAGGGCATGCTCGGGCGAGAGGCCGGCGCGCAAACCACCACCTTCGTCGATCCTGTCGATGAGGGCGCGCAGGGCGTTGCGGCGGTGTTCGTCCCCCCGCGCCGCCAGCTCGCGCACCGCCGGATCCTGAAGGGCACCGCGGGCGGCGGCGAGGAGTTCCTTGCTGGTCCCCAGCATCGAGGCGGTCCACTGGGCGAACAGGTCCAGGAGCCGTGCGGGGTCGCTCTCGTCGGCCAGCGCCCGACGCCACTCGGCCGCGCCGGCGCTCTCCTCCAGGCCTGACAGCAGGGCTTCCAGGACCGCGGACTTGGAGCCGAAGACCGCGTACACCGTCTGTGGTGCCACACCGGCCCGCCGGGCGATCGCGGCGATGGTCGTTCCCGCGAACCCGTCGCTCAGGAACAGCTCGCGTGCGCTGTCGATGATCCGGTGACGGGTGCGGGCAGCACGCTGCTCGCGCAGTGGCGAGTGGTAGTGCCGGGCAACCCCTGGCTGCAGGCGCGGGCGTTGTGCGCCGGGCTCGTTCGGTCGTTCGCCCGGCTGCGGTGTCACGGAGGTCATCCTCCTCGGTTGCCCAGGATAATCCGATAGAGTTCACTCTATCCAACATGCTAGGGTGCCGGGACACCGACGTCACGGAGGGGTGGACACGGGGTGGCTGGACAGCACATCGGCTCAGTGGTCGCGGCCGTCTTCGGGCTCGTCTACGTCGAGGTCAACGCCGGAGAACTCCCTCCGATCGCCTGCTGGAGCGTGCGGGTGCTGGCCCTGGTGTTCCTGGTGGCCGTCGGGGTGCTGGCGCGGACAACACGGAGGCGCGGCGGCGCCGAGGCATCCCCTCGTCAGGAAGGTGGCCCTGGCGGCCGACCCGCACCCTTCGGGCGCCGGTACTGGCTGATCGTGGTGATGGAGTTCGCGACGATCGTTGCCGGAGCACGGGTGCTGTCAGGGCCACTCGAGCGGCCCCACGCGGGCGTGGCCTGGGTGTCGCTGGTCGTCGGCGCGCACTTCTTCCTGCTCGCGCAGCACTTCCGGTTGTCCTTCTTCCACGTGCTGGGGGCCGCGATCACCGGCTGCGGTGCCGCCGGGCTGGTGGTCGCCTTCACGACCGGCGCCGCGCCGGTCGTGGCCGTGATCAGTGGTGTGGTTCCCGGGTTCATCCTGTTGGGCTCCGCCGGTTGGGGTGTGAGCCGGCGCCCGCCCCGTCCCCGGCAGACCCCGCGAGGGACCGCCGACGGCGCAACGGACGCTGGAGTCAGCGCTGACGGCGCAGCTCGTCGATGACGTCCTTGCTGTGGGTGATGGGAAGGCGGTTGCCCTCCAACTGGATCCGCGCGCTGTCGCCGTTGCTGGCCAACGTCAACGTGCGGACGTTGACCCGCTGGGCGACGGACACCGTCATGGCGGCACGGGGCAGGCGGAAGACCAGCTCGTTCGGCACCTTGCTCCGGGACCGTCCAGCGAATCCGTACACCCACTGCGCGGACACGCCGACCAGCATCGCCGACGGCAGCCCCCGCGACTTGGCGACGCCGTGCGCGCCCGCGAGTGCGCCCCCGATGGTGCCGATGGCATCACCTGAGGGGCCGACGGCCCCGGCGACGGTGTCACCGACCAAGCCACCGGCGAACAGCCCGCCGGTGAAGCCGCGTGGGGTGAACTGCCCGGCGGCCACGACCTGGTCGTCGAATCCTTGCCGCTTGACCGCCGCATTCAGCGCCTTGAGCATCCTTGCTTCGGACATCTCGTTGCCCTCTTCGTACCGAGCCCGGGCGACGCCCGGGCCTGAGCGGTCCTCGCCCACCTGACAGCTCGCCGGGCGAAGGACTTCCACTGTATTGCTGCCCACCTCGACGTGTTCGGCAGTTGGCCATGTGGCCGAGTCACGTGGCTGGCCCAGACACACGACTCCGGTTCCGCCGCGAGAGTGACGACAGGAAGGTCAGTGCGGGGCGGGTCGGTGACGGACGACCTCGGTGGCGAGCTGGGCCCGGGATGACAGGCCGAGCTTGGTGAAGATGTGCGAGACGTGGGTCTGCACGGTGCGCCTCGAGACGAACAGGCGCGCGCCGATCTGGGGGTTGGTCAGCCCGTCGGCCACCAAGTCGGCGACGGCGCGCTCGGTACCGGTCAGGCTGGCCCACCCGGTGGTCGGGCGCCGGCGCCGACCGCGCCGTCCGCGTGGCATGCCGGCGGCGCGGAGGTCGGCCTCCAGGCGCAGCAGGTCACGGTGCGCCCCGAGTCGCTGGTAGCCGCGACCGGCGTCCTCGAACAGGTCCCGGGCCCTGTCCGGTTGTCCGTGGCGTACGAACGCGCCGCCCGCGTGGTGTCGGGTCAGCGCCGCCTCCAGCGGCCGGTGCCCCGCGGCATACCCGTCTGCGGCGTGGGCCAGGGCTGGCGGTGCGTCCTCCAGCAGGCCGCGGCACCAGTGGGCCGCCGCCGCACGGGACCGGACCAGGGTGCCGGCGGTGGCTTCCTCAAGGGTTGTGGTCACGTCGTGAGCTGTGCCGCCATCGTCAACGGCCAGAGACAGCCGCACCAGGTCCGGCCCCAGCAGCGGGTAGTCCAGCACGGCCCCGGCGCTCGTGCACTGCGTCCAGGCAGTCGCCAGCAGGTCGTGGGCCGCGCCCGTGTCACCCTCCGCCTCGGTCAGCAGTGCCCGTGCGTGCGCGAGACGAGGCTGGACGTACCGCGGAGCGTGAGGCAGGGCCGCCCTCGCGGCGTCGACCGCCCGGCCGGCGCCCGGCAGGTCACCCCGGTGCATCCGGATCAGGGCCGTCACGGTGTGCCCCGTGACGGCGGCGAAGCTCACCCCGGTCTCCTCGACGAGGGCAGCGCTGGTCTCCAGCTCCGAGACCGCGTCGTCCCAGCGCCCCCGGTAGAAGCGTTCCACCGCCAGGTACGCCTGGTAGGTGGCAAGCGGCCACAGGATGCCGCGGTCCTCACAGCGCCGCCGGCCGATGTCCAGCTCCTCCCGAGCCTGGTCGAGGCGGTCCATCTCCAGCAGCAGGAAACCCCGGGTGGCATGCAGCGGGTACTGGTACGCGCCGTGGTCCTGGTCGGCGTGCAGCCCCTGCAGGGCTTGTTCGCTGAGGTCGATGGCCCGGGTGAAGTCGGACCGGAGGCCGGCCACCACCGACAGCGCGGCCAGGGCGCCGGTGCGCGCCGACAACGGTGCCGCCACCGCATCCCGAGCCTGGGCGGCGAGCTTCTCGCAGGCCGGGAGGTTTCCCAGCCAGAGCTGTGCGGTGGCGCCCTCGCTGGCGCCCAGCGCCTTCTGCTCGTCGGTGGCCTCCCGGTTGCCCGCGAGCCGGTCCAGGTGGGTGGCCGCCTCAGCGGGTCGGCCGGTGACGATCAACGCGGCTCCCAGCCGTAGGAGCGCCCCCGCCTCGGTCGCGTCGGCGCGCCGGCGATCCAGCACGGCGCGGCAGACGGTGAGGGTCTCGCCGACGGCGCCGGCCCGCATCAGGGTGTCAGCGCGTTCCACCTGTGCCTGGTCATGTTCGGCCGATCCGGGGTCCAGCAGCGTCAGGGCACGGCCGTACAGTTCCACGCCGGACTGCGGAAAGCGAGGCGCCGCCTGCCGCGCCGCCTCCAGCAGCCAGGCGGCAGCCCGGGGGTCGCCCGCCCGTTCCAGCTGGGCGGCGATCGCTGCCGGCGCCGCTCCGACGTCGGCCAGACGCTGCCCGGCCTCGCGGTGCAACGCAGCGCGCACACTGCCGGGAAGGTCGCCGTAGATGGCGTCGTGGATCAGGCCGTGGCCGAACCGCAGCCGAGCCCGGTGATCGACCACCACACCCGCGGTGATCGCCGGTTCCAGTGCGGTCGCCAGGGTGGTGACCGGTTGACCGGTCACGACCGACAAGTCGGCCACGTCGAACCGTGAGCCCAGGATCGCCGCAGACCGCAGCGCCTCCACGGTGTGAACGGGCAGGTCGCTGAGCCGCCGCAGGATAGTCACCTGCAGGCTCGGCGGCACCGCCACCGTGCCCACGTCCACCGTGGGTTCACCGACGCGCAGGCCGCCGTCGTGGATCAGGGCGGACAACAGCTCGGTGACGAACAAGGCGTTACCGCCGGCGCGGGACAGCTGGGCCAGCAACCCCGGCCCCGGTTCGCCCTGGACCGCCTCAGCGGCCAGGTCCCGGACGCTGTCCTCGGACAGCGGCCCGAGCACCACCCGGCGGGTGTGCGCGTCGCCCCGTCCGGCATCGAGCAGCCGCGTCAGCGGCGTGCGCCCCGCGACCGGGCGAAGGCAGCCCACCAGGGTCACCGGCAGGCCGACGCTGCGGCGCCGGATCTCATGGATGGCGAGCAGACTGGAGCCGTCGGCCCACTGCAGGTCGTCCACCGCGAGCAGCACCGGCCGGGAGGCGGCCAGCTGCTCCACCAGGTCGCCGAGCGCGTCCACCACGCGGTACTGCAGACCTGCGTCGCTGCTGACCGTGACAGCACCCCGCTCACCGTGTTCGTGGGTCGCGATCAACGCGGCGATCCCGGCACGGGCGGGATCGGTGGCCGAGCGGGTGCAGCCCAGCGCGTCGGCGACCACCCCGAACGGACGGGACCGCTCCAGCTCGTCCGCCTGTGCCGCCGCCACCACGAACCCACGCTCCGTGGCCACGCCGGCGATCTCGGTCAGCAAACGAGTCTTGCCGATGCCGGCCGGCCCCTGCATCCAGACCGTCGCGTGCTCACCGGCCGCCGCGCGGTCCAGAGCACCGCACAGTGTGTCCAGTTGCTCCCGTCGACCGTGCAGCGTGTGACCCGGTGTCCTCGGGGGCATGGCCGGCATCCTACCCACCGCGCGGCTGGCGCTGAGCCGGTGAACGCTGTCCCTACCGGCGAACAGTCCCGGGGTTCGGCCCGTCCTGCGGCTCCACGATCTCGGCCAACGCCGCCAGAAGGCCCAACCATCCGACGAACGGCACCTCCTGGGTCCCGCCGCCGCGGGCCGCCAGCTCCTCGAGGACCACGTGGCCGGCCGGCGGGTCCCGCTCCTCCACCACGATCACGATCCGCATAGCAGGCAGCGTGGCGACCGGGCACCGGCGGCGACATCCGCCATCTGGCCGACGTCTTGGCCAGCCGTTCCGACGCACGATGGGCCAGTCCCACCCCCAGCGACGAAGAAGGATCGTGCACCCGTACATCCACTCCAGGGCGGCCCGGGCGCTGGCCGGCACAGCATCGACGGCCCGCGAGCCGATGCCGGCCCCGCCCATGAACTGCGGCGAGGCAGCCAAGTGAGCGAATCGCCACACCGCCCTCTGCCCTGTCGACAGCACCCCGCCGAGCTGTGGTTCGCCGACGACCCGAGCGACGTGGAGCAGGCCAAGCGACTCTGCCGGCAGTGCCCACTGCAGCTGCGTTGCCTGGCCGTGGCGGTCCAACGCCACGAGCCGTGGGGCGTCTGGGGCGGTCAGCTGTTCGAGAACGGGCGAATCGTGCCACGCAAACGGCCGCGCGGGCGCCCGCGCAAGACCGTCGTCCCGGCCTGACGCCGAGGGCGAAGAGCCATCAACCCACGTCTGGAGGTTTGTCCCTGATGACATCCATGTGCCGCACGGCCTGCGCGCTGGTCACCGCCGTACTACTCACGCTCACCGGCGCAGTACTGACCGCGGTGCCAGCACACGCTTCGGGCAACTGCAGCGACAACGACAAGGAGCTGTCCACCCCCGGGTACAACACCCACCTGTACGTCAAGGTGTGTGCCACCGAGGGCACCAGCCGCCACCACGGCGCCTACCTCGTGGTCTCCTGGCGGAACGGCGGAGACAGCGCCGCTGACGGCGACCGCAAGTTCGACGGCCTGCGCGTGCACCTGCGGGTGGAGCGCTACGACCACGACTACGTCAAGGACTCCTGGAGCGTGGCCGGACTGGTCAACCGCCACGAGTCCGGCGTCTGGACCAGCCCCATCCTCGAAGTCGCGTCCACCAAACGCGGCGGCTGGACCGGCGACGGCTACGTCAAGTACAACATCGACCGCGATGGCAAGGGCTACCTGAATGCCTGGTCCCTTCACGGTTCACCGATGAAGTACTGACCGCCTGAGGGCCGCTGCAACCGGTAGCGAATTCGCTTGCCACACAATTGTATTGGAGCCGACGGCGGGACTCGAACCCGCAACCACCTGTTTACAAGCCAGCAGGCTCACGCCCCGCAAAGGCCGTTGACCTGCACATTCGACAGTCGATCTCCCTGTCGCACGACCCTTGTGCGATCCGCGTGCGACAACAGAGACCGCCGGTGGCACACTCTGTCCACCCCCACACCGGCGCTGAAACCCCAGCGGCCGGCTAGTTGCCAGTGCACTTCGGCGCGCGCCTGCCACACCATGAGCTCGGCGATGTAACGGTGGGTGAACACGACTGCTCTCCCTTCTGAATCTGCTGTCGCGGCCTTGTCCGTGGTGGCTCAGCTGGCGCAGCAGGCGGACTCGGTCTCAGCCATGGACGGCTGGCCGCCGAAGGTTTGACTGTCGGCCAGGACGGCGTAGTGCTGCCAGCGCTCACCGTCGGGCCCGTGACCCAGAGCTTGTCCTGGGTGGCGTAGCAGCAGGTGGTGCCGCGCTCCTCGTCGGCGGCGTCCTCACTGACCTGGTCAACGTCCAGACCGCCTACTACCGCGGCGGCGCACTCCTGCCGCCGCGGGCACCGCCGGACTCCTCACCAAGGCGGCGGGCGCGGCAAGCCTGCCGTAACCGTCGATCGGTAGGCGGGGACGATGCCCAGCGGGTGGTCCCACTGGCCCTGTCGTGTCGCAGAATCTTGCTCCACCACCGGTGATGTTCGAGTCTGTCCGCCCGGCACCACTTGACGCTGATGGCGAGGGTGGGTCCTATCTCGCGGTGGTGGCGGCTCGGCTCGGCTCGGGTGCAGTGCTGCGGCGGCCGGGGATGAGGCGGGCGGAGTTGAGGATGAAGGCGGACTCGCTGCCGACGTGGACCACGGCGGCGAGGACGGGGCCGAGGATCCCGGCGGCGGCCAGGGCCATGCCGATGAGGTCGACGGTGATGGTGCCGATGAAGTTGGCCAGCACGATCCGCCGGGCGCGCCGGGCGATGCGCACGGTGCGGGTCAGGTCGGCCAGGTCGCCGGTGATCAGGACCACGTCGGCGCTCTCCCGGGCGATGTGGGTGCCCGATCCCATCGCGATGCCCACGTCGGCCTCGGTCAGGGCTGGTGCGTCGTTGACGCCGTCGCCGACCATGGCCAGGCGGCGACCGACACCGCGCAGCGCCTTGACCCGATCGGTCTTGTCGGCGGGAAGGAGCCCGGCGTGGACCTGCTCGATGCCGACCTGCTCGGCGACGGCGTACGCGGTTTCGGTGGTGTCGCCGGTGATCATCGCCACCTGCAGGCCGAGCCGGCGCAGGTCGGCGACGCATGCTCGGGCCGAGTCCCGGACGGTGTCGGCCACCAGGATGGACCCGGCGTAGCGGTCACCGATCGCGACGTGAACCGCGCTGGCGGTGGTGCTGCCGGTCGTCGCGGTGGCTGCCTCGGGCACCAGACGGGTGTTGCCCACTCGCACCTCATCGTTGCCGACGCGGGCGGTGACCCCGTGGCCGGGCTGGTAGTCGAAGCTGGCGGCGTGGCCGAGCCGCAGGCCCCGTTCGGTGGCGTGGTCGATGATCGCTTTGCCGATGGGGTGCTCGGAGTACCACTCGGCGCCGGCCGCGGCCGCGAGGAGCTCATCAGCGGTGGTACCCGGCACGGGGTGGATGTCGGTGACGGTCAGCACGCCGGTGGTCAGGGTGCCGGTCTTGTCGAAGACGACGGTGTCGATGGTCGAGAGCCGTTCCAGGTAGGTCCCGGCCTTGATGAACGCCCCGGATCGGGCGGAGCGGCCGATGGCGGCAAGGGAGGCCAGCGGGGTGCCAGCCGCGATCCCGCAGGCACCGGCGACCACGACCACCGAGATCGTCGAAGTCAGGTCCCGGGTGAGCAGGAAGGTCAGGGCGGCGCCGACCAGGGCCAGGTAGACCAGCCAGGCGGCGAACCGGTCGGCCCACCGCTGCGCGGGCGGCTGGGTGGACTGGGCGGCCCGGACCGTTTCCACGATCTGGCCGTAGGAGGACTCGGCACCCACCCGCTCGGCTCGGAGCTGCAGCGCCCCGATCTGGTTGACCGACCCGGCATACACCGAGGACCCGGTGTCCACGTCGACCGGCAGCGACTCCCCGGTGACCCGCGACTGGTCCACGCTGGACTGCCCGGCCACCACGGTCCCGTCGACCGGGACGTTCCCGCCGGGAGAGACCACCACGACCTGCCCGGGCCTCACCTGCGACAGCGGCACCGAGGTCACGGCGTCCCCGTCGCGGACCTGCACCGTGGACGGCAGGAAGGCCATCAAGTCGGTGAGTGCGTCCCGGCCCCGGTCCAGGGACAGGTCCTCCAGGATCTCCGCGGCAAGCACGAACGCGGTGATCACCAGCGCCGTGGTCCAGGCACCGATCGCGGCCGCGGCGGCGATCGCGATGAGCATGGAGGACTCCATGCTCATCCGTCGGGCCCGCACGTCCTCCCACGCCTCGGTCAGGATCGGCCAGCACCCGATCAGCAACCCGACCACCGCGACCACGGCCGCCGCCGGCCCCGGCACGCCGACGCCATCCACGACGGCGACGCCCGCGGCGAACAGCGCCACCACCACGGTCCGCGTCAGGTCGGCCCGGTCGATCCGGGCCCACAGCCCCTCCGTGCCTGCCGCCGCGGTCTCCGACGCCGCTGTCGTCTCGCGTGCGTCCGCGCGTATGTCCGTCATTCCACCCACGATACCAACACATGAAAAGGTATTCACTTTTGCTCGGGTTGGGTATGCTGTGTGCATGGGTCACGGGGTGCGCGGGCAGGTCGGCCCCGCTGCGTTGGACGCGGCCACCGCCAGGACCGTGGCCGACACCCTGCAGGCGCTCACCGCGCCCAGCCGGTTGCTGATCCTGGCCCGGCTGCGGCAGGGCCCGGCCAGCGTCGGCGTGCTCGCCGAGGCGGTCGGCATGGAACAGTCCGCGGTGTCCCACCAGCTGCGGCTGCTCCGCCACCTCCGCCTGGTCGAAGGCGAACGGCACGGCCGCAGCATCACCTACAGCCTGTACGACGACCACGTCGCCGCCCTGCTCGACCAGGCCGTCTACCACACCGAGCACCTGCGCCTGGGCGCCCGAGACCTACCCGAACAGACCGGCTGACCACACCGGGGCGACGCGCCTTCCGCTGGGCCTGTCGACTGCACGATCGGGCCGGTCCGAGCCACCGGCCGTGATCGCGGCTCCCTGCTCCGCCATCGGATCGGTGGCTCGACGTCCGCACCAGAGACGCAGGGCGTGCCGATCGGCGCTCGTCAGCAGACCGGCATGTGCTTCAGTCCCTCGGCCCACTTGCTCTGGTGACCGTACGGAAACACCCACCGGAACAGACGCAGGCCCGGGCGCTTGCACCAGCAGTCCTCCGAACAGCACCGATCAGTCCGAGCCGCTCCCTGGCATGCCCCACCAGCGCCACAGCCAAGTACAGACCCACGGCCAGACCCACGACACGCGTCACGACAGCGCCTCCACGAGTTGCTCGACGGTGGGCGACCCCTCGGCGCCGTTCGGCGTCGAGAAGACCCGACAGGCCAAGGCCGGCTGTTCCTCGCCACTGGCGAACGGGTCGTGACCGTCGACCAGGATGGTGGGCGACCCCACGAACCCCAGACGCTCGGCGTCCTCGGGCGTGTCCACGAGCACGTGCCTGATCTCGTCGTCCCGTCCGGCTCTCGCCAGCGCGGAGTGAAGCCTCTCCTCGGCGAGGGTCCAGTGCGGGCACCCATCGAAGTACAGCAGCTGCACATCCATGACGTCATCATGCGCCCCGGCCTCGACGGTGTGCCCGCGACTCCTACCGACACCGGGCCGCCGCCCTCGCCTGGACCGACTCGGTGGCTCGAGACTGACCGATTTCGGTGACCGACCTGCCAGCGGCTAGGGTTGAGGAGCGAAAGGGAGTAGTCCCCAACTGCCGCGTCGACACACTGACCTTCGGGTCCGGTGCGGTGGGCCACCCTCCGTGGCGGATGAGACTTTCGACCAGCACACGACCCATCCGATGGACGTGCCTGGTCGAAGGGACGTCCCCGGCGCTCACCTCGGCCAGGCCAAGGAGACACCAGCCGATGTACGCCTTCGCCCTCAGCACCGCGGTCATCTTCGTCGCCGAACTCGGGGACAAGAGCCAGCTCATGGCCATGACCTTCGCCACCCGCTACACCGTCCGCCAAGTCCTGCTCGGGATCACCGTGGCCACCGCGGTCGTGCACCTCGCCTCCGTAGCCATCGGCCGCGTCGTGGGCAACACCTTCACCGACAGCCAGTGGATCATCTCCGTCGCCGCCGGCGTGGCCTTCCTGATCTTCGCCGCATGGACCCTGCGGGGCGACGAGCTCACCGACGACGAGGCAGCCAAAGCCAGACGCAGCCGAGGCGCGGCCGTCCTGGCCGTGGGCACCGCGTTCTTCCTCGCCGAACTGGGCGACAAGACGATGCTCGCCACGATCACCCTCGCCACCCAGGAAGGCTGGTTGGGCACCTGGATCGGCAGCACCTTGGGCATGGTCCTCGCCGACGCTCTGGCCATCGGCGTCGGTGCGTGGCTCGGCCGCAAGCTGCCCGAGCGGGCCATCCAGATCGGTGCCACAGTCGGCTTCGTGGTCTTCGGCGTGCTCCTCATTGTCCAAGGACTCACCAGCCGTTGACGGCCCGGCTCGGTCCGGAGTCTGCCGGCGACGACGGCGACGACGACGTGCCTGTCGGGCCGACCAGCAGCGCTCGTCGGAGGCAGCCAATCCGTGCCACCATCCGCGACGAGGTCGACACCAAGGTTCAGGAGCTGGTGCGCGAACTATGGGCGGTTGAGGGAGCATCCGCAGGTGAGGTACCCGATCGAACGCTCTTCGACCGCCACCGTCGATGGGCAGACGGACAGGTGGCCATTGCGCCGCCACCGCTTTGGCCGAGTATCGCTCAGCGACCCGCTGCCGGCGGACGTCGGCTGAACTTTGACCCTCACCGACGTCTGGAGAGGACACAGCCTGCTCAGCGCCGTCGCCAGCCAACGGGCCCTGACTCCGTCAGCCGGGCCGGTCACCGGCACGCCGCCCGCTCGCCAACACGGCGGCCGTGGTCTCGCGTGGCCACTGTCGTCGGTGCACCACGACGGGGCCGAAGCCAGAGTGTCGGACGTCGCTGACCAGCCTCTCAAGCTGGTCCTCGGTGAAGCCGCGGGCCGACGGGTTGGCTGGGCTGACGTCCTCACGATGCATCCGCACCACCAGCACCATGCCACCCCCTGGCCTGAGGACCCGCCGAAGCTCAGCGAGTCCGCAACTGCGCGAGAGCCAGAACGGCAGACAGTTGGCCGAGTAGGCCGCGGTGAAGGCGCCCGGTGGGGACGGCAGGGACGCCACGTCACCGGAGCGGACCGCGACCCGTCCCGCCGCGACCGCAGCGCGGTTGCGGCGCCGGGCCTGCGCGACCATGACCGGCGAGCTGTCGACTCCAACGACGTGGCCCTCCCGGGCGAGGTCACCGGCCATGGCCAGGGCGATGCCCGGGCCACACCCGACGTCGAGGATGCGGTCCTCGGCGACCAGGTTCAGCAGGCCCAGTCCCCAGTCGTGGACAGGGCCGCTGTGCCGCGCCATGATCCGGCCGCCGAGTCGGCCCAGCATTCCTCGCGGGTGCGCGAAGCCTCGGCTCCCCATGCCGAGGGCGCGCCGGCGGTGGCCGGCCCGAGGCTGCCGGCGAGGATCTGGAACTCGGCGATGAAACCCGAAAAGCCGGGCACGCCCAAGCTGGCGAACGCCGCGACCGCGCTGACGGCGGCGAATCGTGGTGCGGGTCCGGCGAGTCCGCCGTAGCGGTTCAGGTCGTAGCTGCCGCCGCGATCGAGCAGGACGCCGGCGAGCAGGAACAGGGCGGCGGTGATGAGCCCGTGGTTGACCATCTTCATCACGGCGCCGGTCACAGCAACCGACCGGGTGTGGGCGAGCCAAGGTCGTCCTGACCGCCGACCACATGCCTGGGATGACCGGCGCCCACGCCACGATCGTCAGCTCGACCGGTCTACGTCGTGGACTACACCACGCACGGCAAGACGATGAAGAACCACAAGTGGGTCGTCCTGGACGAGATCAAGCCCGCCTCCTGAGGACCGTCATCTGGCACCCCCTATGCCAAGCCATGCGAGGGCGCACGGAGGACTCGGCCCGAAACGCACCGAAGCTGCGGCCGTCCTGCCAGCGGGCGCCGGATAGGGAGGATCCTCTCACCGGACGCGGTTCACTCGTCAGGTGAGGTCCTTCCTCACGCCCTGCAGTCGGAGCCTCCAGAAGCAGGGATCCTGCCGCCTGAGTCTTCGTCTGATCGACAGAACGCACCGACCCAGGACGAGGCCCTTCAGCGTCTTGCTCGCATTGGGGTCGTCAAGAGAGAACACGCGGGTGCGGTTGTCGGTGATGCAGCTTCGTTCCTGAGGCACCTGCCACATGCGGGGATTTTGTGTCAGCACGCCCCAGCCCCGTTGGCCTGCCTCCGCCAGGAAGGTCACGTCCGCCAGTTGCTGGGCGACGTGGTCACCGTAGTGATCCTTCAGTGCGATGCCGTAGAGCCCGTCCAGCTTGCTGATCTCGTAGGCCACCTCCGGTGCCAGGCAGCGGTCGACCAGCAGGACCAGGTCGGTTTTACGCGGCCTTGGCCGCCCACTCGCGGTGCTCATCGACTGCGGCCACCTCCTGCAAGGTCAGCCCGTACTGCTGCATGACTTCCTCAACGGAGTCACCGCCTTGCAGGCTGCCAAGGACCGCGAACACCGGGATGCGGTTCCGGACGAACGTCATCCGTCCGGCGTTGAACCGCGGGTCGATCACCACGCCGGGGATACGGACCTCGTAGGCGACCGGGTAGTCGTCGTCCTCGAAGATCAGGGGGCGGAGGTGGTCTTCAAGCACCTCGACGAAGGCCTGCTGCTTGGTCTTCACCCGGTAGAGCTCGCTGGGGTTCTCGTGGACGTACGCGTAGGCCCCGTCGGTGACCAGGCGCCGATTGGCCAGCGCGTAGGGCGCGTCGTACTTGTTGCGGATCCACAGGGCGGCAGCCTCGACCTCGGACGGCGCCAGCAGGTCCCGCAGCGTGCGCAGGGTGTTGGCCTCGACGAGCCCCACCAAGGGCACCGACGGCCACCCGCGGTGGCCTTGTGGGGCGCGGGTGAACATCTGGCGCCGGGAGCGGCGTTGCCCCGCCCATGTCTTCACGGTCTCCACGGGCATGCCGACGAGCTCGGCAACGTCCTGCACGGTGCAAATCGGCGCGACGAACCGCGCCTCCGTGTAGTCAACAGTCATGGCACACCTCCCTTCGGTGATCTTGCCACTCGACACTGACACGTGCGAAGAAGTCGTCGTGTCAGTGTCTCGCGTCCGCTGGTTGTCAGTGTCTCGCGTGCGCCGGTGGAGTCAAGTGACCAGAGTCATCCAGCAGCGCATCGAGCCGCGGACATGCTCCCCGCCTTCCACGAGGGCCCCCGGAGGCGCACGCCCAGGGACTTGGCCGAAGCCCTACCCAGGCCCCCCAGCACGGCCTGCCTCGCAAGCGAGCCAAGCACGCTGTGAGCGTGCGATCCACGTGCGATTGCACGCCGACAGGCACTTGCCACAGGCAGACAGGAGCAGCCCGCGCCGTTGACATCGCCACCACGTGCTTGTACAGGTCAGCCGGGGGCTCCGGGACCTTGAGCCTCCTGTTTCTATAACAGGTGGCGCGCGAAAGCACCTAGTATCGAATTCCCTTGTGGTACAGTCAGATTGGAGCCGACGGCGGGACTCGAACCCGCAACCACCTGTTTACAAGCCAGCAGGCTCACGCCCCGCAACCCGCCGCTGACCTGCACATTCATCCGCTGACCACCGTGTCGCACGGCCGTCGTGCGATCCGCGTGCTACAGGAGAGACCACGAGTGGCGCGATCTGTCCACCCTCACCCGGAGCTAATTCCCCAGCGACCTGCGCCCCGACCGATTCCGGGCTGGTCGAAGTTTCCCACTGGCCGAGGTAGGGGACGTGAGGGTCACCGGCCGCGTAGTGAGATGACCCGCTCGCGGCCGTCCAGCAGAAGCACGCGACCGCCGCGACGTCGGAGGGTGAGGCAGACCCATGGCCGCTACCCGCAGAACGGTCGACCAACAGGTTGAGTAGCGCAACTCAGCGGGCTCGCCTTCCGCCAGCGACCACATCTCAAGCAGTTGAGGTTGCACTTATACCCCCAGGGGGTGTAGTACTAGATTTCCCGTTACCCCCCGGGGGTAACGAGCAGAAGTTGTTCCGCCGACGCGAGGTAAGGAAGCGACGATGACAACGGATATTGCGCACAGGCGGCGCTGGTGGGCCCTGGCGGTGATCGCGATGGCCCAGTTCATGGTGATCATGGACACCTCGATCGTCGGGGTGGCACTGCCGCAGATGAAGACCGATCTCGGGTTCAGCCAGGCCAGCCTGACCTGGGTGGTCAACGCCTTCCTGGTCGCCTTCGGCGGCCTGCTACTGCTCGGCGGACGGCTGTCCGACCTGTTCGGGGCCAAGAAGATGTTCAGCACCGGCTGGTTGATCCTGCTGCTGGGCTCGATCCTGGCAGCCCTAGCCCAAACCCCGTGGCTGGAGATCCTGGCCCGCGGGGTCCAAGGAGCCGGCGCGGCACTGATCGCCCCGGCCGCGCTGACCCTGCTGATGATGCTGTTCGGCTCCGAGCCCAAGGAGCTGGGTAAGGCACTGTCGCTGTACGGAGCGGCCGCCCCCGCCGGAGGCACGGCTGGGGTGTTCCTCGGCGGCGTGCTCACCGGGTGGCTCAGCTGGCCGTGGGTGTTCTACCTGTACATCCCGTTCGCCCTCGTGGCCTTGGCGGTCGTCCCTGCTTTGATGCCGGCCGGCTCGCCGCGGCGCGGCTCGGTCGACGTCGCCGGCGCCTTGGCGGTCACCGCCGGTCTTGCCCTGGCCGTCTTCGGCATCGTCGGGGCCCCGGCCCGCGGGTGGGCCTCCGGCACCACCATCGCAGTCCTAAACGCCGCGGCCGCCCTCCTCGTGGCGTTCGTGGTCATCGAGAGCAAGCGCCGAGCACCACTGATGCGCCTGTCGATCCTGCGCACCCCCAACTTGGGCGCGGCCAACCTGTCCCAGTTGCTGCTCGGCGGGGCCTGGGTGCCGATGTGGTTCTTCTTGAACCTCTACCTGCAGCAGGTCCTCGGGTTCGGCGCGTTCGCTGCCGGCGCGGCGCTGCTGCCGATGACCGTGCTGATCATGGTCCTGATGATCGGCGTGGCCCCCAAGGTCATCGCCAGCATCGGCACCAAGGCCCCGATCGTGCTCGGCCTGCTCGCCCTCGCCGGTGCGCTGGTATGGTTTTCCTTCATCGACGTAACGGGCACCTTCACCGTCGACGTGCTCGGGCCCTCGCTGCTGGCGGCGGTCGGGCAGGGTCTGGCGTTCGTGCCCTCCTTGGGCATGGCCATCTCCAGCGCCCGTCCCGAAGAAGGCGGGCTGGCCTCGGGAATCGTCAACACCTCCTACCAGGTCGGCTCAGCTATCGGCCTGGCCGGGATCACCGCGGTAGCGGCCGCCTACGGCGCCGACCAACTCGGCGACACCCAGGCCCTGACCCACGGTTTCTCGGTCGCCTTCCTAAGCGCCGCCGGCATCGCCGTCCTCGGCGGCCTGGTGGCCCTCGCCGCGATCCGCACCGCGCGCATCCCTGCCACCGAACCGGCGGCCGCGCAGGAGACCGCGGACGCGGGCAGCACCCCGGCCGCGTAACCGCCGACAACACCAGCGGTGGGGCGACCGGTCGAACCAGGCCGGCCGCCCCACTGATCACTGTCAGCAACTCACCCCAGGTGGACCGCGCAGAGTGTGCTCCGCCTCTTGACCCGCCCATAGGCTGGCCATTTCGGCCCGCGAAGCCGCGTGTGGGCTGCAGCCAGTGAGGTTAACAGACCTGTTAGTGTACCGACGTGGATTGGAATGCCGCATCACTGTCGGTCAGTGGACAGAAGGTACTCGACGTCGCGGCCGAGGCCTTCTATGCCGAGGGCGTGGCTGCGGTCGGGGTCGACGCCTTGGCCGCTCGCTCGGGGGTATCCAAACCGACCCTGTACGTGCAGTTCGGCTCGAAGCGCGACCTGGTGGCCGCGGTGTTAACTCGCCGCCATGAGGTGCAGCGAGCCTCGCTTGAAGCCTACTTGGCCGCCGTCGCTGGGGACCCTGTCGAGCGGTTGCTGGCGGTATTTGACTGGCTCGCCGACTGGCATGCCGAGCACGGCTGGCGCGGTTGTGCCTTCCTGAACGTGGCCGCCGAGATCCCAGACCCGACCCACCCGTCTCGAGCGGTGATCACGGACCACAAGCACTGGCTGCGCGACATGTTCACCGAACTCGCACGGCAGGCCGGACAGTCCGACCCCGAGGAGGTCGGTTACGCGGTGCTACTGCTGGTCGATGGAGCCAACGCCCGGCTGCTCGTCGACCACGACCAGTGCGCCGCCGAGCGAGCGAAACGCGCCGCGGCCCGCATGCTCGGGCTACCCCCTGCCTGCCAGACAGGCGCGTGATGCCCCGCTGCGGCGGCCAAGGCAGTCGCGCCGCGGTGCACAAGCGGGCGCCCACGCAGAATCAGCGGCCGCTGCTGTGCGCTCTCGGCCTGGCACTGGGGCCCATGGTCGCTCTGGGTCTGGCGCGGTTCGCCTACAGCCTCCTGCTGCCGGCGATGCGCACCGATCTGAGTTGGAGCTATGGGCAGGCCGGGACCATGAACACCGCCAACGCCGTGGGGTACTTGGCCGGGGCTCTGGCCGCCGCGCCGGTGACCGGGCGAGTTGGGACTCGGCGGGTGTTCGCCGCCGGGATGGTCCTGGCCGCGGCGGCCCTGCTCGGGGCGGGGCTGACCGAAAGCTTCGCGTTGCAGCTGCTGCTGAGGCTGGCCGCCGGGCTCGGCGCGGCGGGCACCTTCATCAGTGGGGCTGCCCTGATGGCCAGGCTCGGCGATCGTGCCCCGGGGCGCTCCGGGGCGCTGCTGGCGGTCTACACCGCCGGCGCGGGGGTCGGCATCGTGGTGTCCGGGTTCCTCGTCCAGCCGATCCTGATCACCACCGGCTCCGGCGGGTGGCACCTGGCCTGGATCACGCTGGCGGGACTGGCCACGGCCAGCGCGCTGGGAGCTTGGCCCGCGCTGCGGCGGGTGGACGAGCCGGCCCCGCGCGCCACCTCGAACCCGCACCGCCGGCCCGGGTGGGTCGCTGAACTGTGGCTGCCCGCGCTTGGATACCTGCTGTTCGGAGCCGGGTACATCGCCTATGTCACATTTGTCATCGCCTACCTGCACCACATCGGGTTCACCGCCGGTGAAGTGACTGCGTTCTGGACCCTGCTCGGGCTTACCGTCCTTGCCGGAGTACCGCTGTGGGGCTGGCTGCTCGACCGGCTGCGATCCGGGCACGCCCTCGCGCTGATGAACCTCGTGCTCGCCGCCGGCTCCTTGCTACCGCTGCTCTTCAGCGGCACGGGCGGTGGCCTGGCATCGGCGGTCATCTTCGGCAGCGCCTTCCTGGCTGTCCCCGCCGGCATGGCCCACCTCGCCCGCCGACAGCTCCCAGCAACCGCATGGATGGCCGCCATCGGCGGGTTGACCGTGGCCTTCGCCATCGGCCAAAGCATCGGCCCCGCCCTGGCCGGACTCCTAGCCGACCAGCACGGCGGCGCGGCCCTTGGACTTCTGCTCGCCGTGGCCACCCTCGGTACCGCCGCCCTAGCCTACCTTGCCAGCGAAACCCAGCCCTACCAACGCCCCCAGCACCGCCGGACCGGCACCACCATCCGCGAGGTGAACCGACGTGAAGCCGCAGAATGAGTGTGCCAGTTCCGGCGTTGCTTAGCGGGGTCATCGACCTGGTCAAGTCACCAGGCTCTGCGCTATCACCCATGCCGCAGGCACCGTCGCCAGGGGCCGGGTGTGCTCAGCAATGGTCGGCCCCTCCGCGGCCCGAGCTTGATGGCGGACGGCGTGGTGCGACGGGCGCTCGACGATGTGGCCACTACCGGCACGTGGCACCGGTCATCCCGAATTGGTCCGTCAGGTGCCTGACATGCGGACAGAGTGCGGCCAGTCCGAGAGCGGCCAGTAGTCGCGGAGCCAGCCCTCCCACCCAGGAGCGCAGAATGGGTCGGCCGTGGGCGGGCCCAAGCGGGCGGTGATGGTGTCGCTGATCCACGCTGGGCTAAGGGCGGCGTGCGTGGGCAAGAAACAGCGGGATAGCGACGAACAAGCGGTCGCGCTGTGCCCGCGTCTGCTGCTCGGTGATCCACTGCTGAGCCTGGTCGCCGTCGATCGCGCCGCTCGCGTACGCGGCCTCGGCAATACCCGTCAGCATCGGCAGCATCAGCTCGCTGGTGAACACCGCGGTACGGGCCCCGACGGTGACGTCGCTGAACCCGGCGTCCAGGAGCAGGTTCCGATAGCACCGCGCCGCTCGGGGACTGGCCACGGTGGCGGCCCGCGCCTGCACGATGCAACGAATCAGGACCGGGTCGTCGGCGTCGATGATGAACGAGTCCCAGTCCTGTCCGACCAGCACCACGCGGCCGCCCGGCCGAAGCACTCGGTGGGCCTCGTCCAGGGCCCGTGACGGGTCGTCCAGCACGTGCAGGACCTTGTCCGCGCGGTAGCCGGCAAGCTCGCCGGTCGCGAAGGGCAAGTCATAGGCGCCGGCGGCGCGGAAGTCCGCCCGGGGATACCTCTGCCGGGCCGTCGCGAGCATCGCCTCATCCGGGTCTACCCCCACGGCGACAACGCTGCGTTCGACGAGCTCGGCCACCGCTCGACCGCTACCGGAGCCGACGTCGACGGCGCGCTCCCCGGCAGCCAGCTGCAACAGCTCGTAAGACTCGTCCCGCAACGCAATCGCAGCGGGCAACTCATCGAGCGCGTCGAGCAGCTTGAGTAGTGGCTCGACGTCTCCGGTGCGCGTAGCTGTTGGGCTCTCCAGGTCTGCTCCGTGCTGACTGGCTGACTCCGTGTCGGTGCTGTGAGTGGACATGAGACTCAGGGTCTGGCTTCATGTCGACATGAAGTCAACCGGCCAAGCAGCCGTGTTCACGATCGGTGAGGTGGCGGAGCGTTTCGATTTGGCTACCCATGTGCTCCGACACTGGGAGTCCCAGGGCCTGCTCCGCCCCGGCCGGTCGCCCGGGGGTGGCCGTCGCTACGGTCCGAGTGACCTGTACCGGGTGGCCGTCATATTGCGGGCCAAGGAGGCCGGGTTCAGTCTTGCCCGCGTGAGACGGATACTGAGATCCACGCCCGAGCAGCGCACCGGCCTGATGCGTCGTCAGCGCGACGAACTGCGGGCACGGATCGCCGCAATGCGGGCGTCGCTGGACCTCATCGAGGGGGCGCTGCGCTGTGACCACGAAGACCTCGCCGAATGCCCCAAGTTCCAGTCACTGGTCGCCGAAAGGGCCGGGATAGCCAACGCAGGTGAGGTTCTCGATCGAACGCTGTTCAAGCCCCACCCTGGACCGGCGGACGGATAGGCGCACGTTGCGTGGCCACCGCCATGACCCGTACTGCTCAGCGATCCGCTGCCGGTGACGTCGGCCGGTTTCTGGCTCTCGCCGACGTCTGGAGAAGCCACAGGCTGCTCGGCGTTGTCGCTTGCCAGCAGTTCTTGAGCCGGTCAGACGGGCCGGTCACCGGCGCGCCGCCCGCTCGCCACAACTGCGGCCATCGTCTCTCGTGGCCACTCCCTTCGGTGCACCACCACGTGGCCGAAGCCACGGTGCTCGACGTCGCCGACGAGCGCATCCAGTTGGTCCTCGGTGAGGCCGTGGACCGACGGGTTGGCTGGGCTGACGCCGTCACGGTCCATCCGCAGCACCAGCACCAGGCGACCCTCGGGGGCGAGGACCCGCCGAAGCTCGGTCGCCAGGACCGTGTGGTGGTCCGGTGAGCCGGCCAGCCAGCGTGGCGGTGCCTGCAGGGTGGAGGTCGTCCAGCTGCGCCCGTCGGTGGAGGTGAGGGCCCGCCCGTCGAAGCCGACGACTCCACCGGCGGTGGTGGTCAGGGCGTGGAAGTCGGAGCGGCCCCCACGTGAGAGCACCGTCCAGGTGCGTCCTGCGTCGCGGGTCTCGATCAGCCCGGCCGGCTCGGGCAGGTCGGCGTCCGGTCCCGGGTGGCCGGAGGCGTAGTAGTGACCGGTTTCAGATCCGGTAGTCCAGCCGGGTCATCATCCCGGCGTCCATGTGGTAGCCGTTGTGGCAGTGCAACATCCAGTCCCCCGGGTTGTCCGCCTGCAGGTCGACCGAGACGGCATGCATGGGCAGGACGATGACGGTGTCCTTGCGCGGACCCGGCCTCCCACCGGCACCGACCACCTGGAAGGTGTGGCCGTGCAGGTGCATCGGGTGCCACATCATCGTGTGGTTGGTGAACGTCAGCCGGGCCCGCTGCCCCTGCCGAATGGTCAGCGGCTCGAGGTCGTCGAAGGTGCGGCCGTTGATGCTCCACCGGTAGCTGGACATGTTCCCGCCGAGCATCGCGGACAGCTCCACATCCGGCTTCCGTGACGGCAGGATCACCTCAGGGCGAGCCCGGAACGCCTCGACCGTGCCCACCCGGCCGTCCAGCTCGGGCGGCCGCACCTGCGGGTCGGGGACACGACCGGAGCCGGTGCGCAGCAGCGCCCGCGCCGCACCGTTCTTTCCCTCGGCGACCGCGACGAGCGGGAAGAGGCCGTCGCCTGCGGTGACGGTCACGTCATACCGCTCCCCCATCCCCAGCAACAACGCGTCGACCTCCCGGGGTCGGACGGGGAAGCCGTCGGTGTGGGTGACCATCATCCGGTGACCGCCGAGGGCGACCCGGAAGGCGGTGTCGGCGCCGGCATTGATGAACCGGATCCGGATCCGCCGGGCCGGCTTGCTGCGGAAGGTGGTCGGAGCCGTCGGGATCCGGCCGTTGACCAGGTAGTAGGGATACCGCACGTCCCCCGCATCGCCACCGAGCAGGTCACTGCCCTCGCCCATACCGGCCATCCCGGACGTCCCGGACATGCCTCCGTGGCCCATGCCGCCCTTACCGTCCATGCCGCCGGTGTCGCCGTGGTGCATGTCGGACATGCCTCCGGCCTGGAGCTTGTCCAGGATCTGCTCGGAGCTGGGCCCGATGCCGTCGGTCCAGTCGTCGAGCACGACGACCCATTCCTGGTCGTAGTCGCCGGGCTCGTCCGGGTCGTCGACGATGACCGGCAGGTACAGCCCGAAGTCGGTGTCCAGGCCGGCGTGCGGGTGGGCCCAGTAGGTGCCCGGGTCGGGAACCGAGAACCGGTAGGTGAACCGACCCCCGGGAGCGATGTCGCGGGTGGCCGGTGCGGCACCGTCCATGTCATTGCGCAACGCGATGCCGTGCCAGTGCACCGAGGTGGCCCGGTCGAGCCGGTTGCGCACGTCGACGACAAGCTCATCGCCCACGTTGGCGCGGATGGTCGGGCCCGGGACGCTGTCGCCGTAGGCGAGGGTGGGCACCACGGGGCCGCCGAGGTCGATCTCGGTCTGCCTCGGGGTGAGGGCGTGGGCGCGGGTGCGCCCGGTGTGCGGTCGTCGGGCCTCGCGCTCGCGGATCGCCGCGGCCAGGGCCTGCGGTGTGCGGCCCGGCGAGCTGGTGCTGGTGCTGCCGGTGCCGGAGGTCGAGGGTGCGCAGGCGGCCAGCGCCAGGCCGGCCAAGCCGACGCCACCGGCTCGCAGGAGGCCACGGCGGCTCAAGAGGTTCTCGGGTGCGTTCGGTCCCTCGGGCATGGACGAGTGAGGGGTCGTGGACGTGGCGTGGGTGGGCATGACAGGTCCTTGTCGGGTCGTGACGGGGGCGCACGGCAGCGGCAGAGCGCGCCAAGGGCGCCGGGAGGAAGGCGACAGCGAGGAAGGACCTACGTGCGCAGCACGCACAGGCGCAACGGGGTGGGAGCCGCCACGGGCGGTGAGGATGTCGAGGTCGGGGGCGAGCCGGAGGCCAGGCGCCTCACCCGGCGCAGGACCTTGTCGGGGCGGCGTCGCAGCAGCCACAGGCCGAGCGCCAGGCCCGGCAGTAGCGCCAGGCACAGCATGGCGGCGGCACCCGGAAGGTCGCCGGGGACCGCGCAACCGTCCATGGCACAGGCCTCGTCGCCGATGGCTGGGTGCAGCGGCCCGATCGTCGAGGACTGCACGGGCACGGCTCGGGGGGCGGGGTTGGCGTTGTCCGTGTGAGGAGTCGAGGTGGAAGCCGGCACCGCCTCGTGGCTGCCGGGCATCCCGGTCCGGTGGTCCAGGTGCGTGGCGTGCAGGCACAGCGCGGCCAGTCCCACAGCGACGAGCAGCAGTGGGGCCAGCAGACGCTGCCACGGCGAACCCACCGGTCGGCCCCGCGAGGCCTGCGCAACGAGGTGTCGCGTCACCACAGCACCTCTCCCGAGCCCATGGCCATCACGGTATCCGCTCCCACGCCGATCAAGAGAGCCAGTCCCGCGGCGGTGACGGCACTCGCGCCCACCCACCTCGCCGGCGGTGCGAGCGCGCCCAACAGACCCTCTCCCGCAGCGCTGTCGGCAGAGTCTTCGTCCTCGTCACCGGTCCGGTCGGGGCGGGCGAAGGCGGGCGCGATCCAGCGCAGGTAGTAGTACAAGCTGGCGACCGTGTTGATCGCCGCCACGACGACGAGCCAGACCCAGCCGCCGTCCCAGGTGGCGGCGAACACGGTCAGCTTGCCGGTGAACACTCCGGTCGGTGGGGTGCCCACGAGCGCGAGCAGGCTGACCACCAGGACCCCGGCCAGTGCCGGGCTGCGGCGGGCAAGGCCGCGGTAGTCGGCCAGCGTCCTCAGGTGCGGTCGGGCCGCCACGACCCCGAAGGCGCCGAGGTTGGCGGCGGAGTAGGCCGCGAGGTAGAGCACCAGCGCGGTCTGGGGCGGCGAGCCTGCAGCGGGATCGGCCACGACGATGGCCATGAGCAGGTAGCCGACCTGGCTGATCGTGGAGTAGGCAAGCAGCCGGGTGGGGGCGTCCTGGCGGAATGCCGCGAGGTTTCCCAGGGTCATGCTGACCGCGGCCAGGATCGCCAGCAGCAGCCGCCAGCTCACCACCTCGTCCGGTATGACGAGCACGAGCCGGTACAGCGCGAGCAGCGCACCGATCTTGGGCACGGTGGTCAGGAACGCGCCCGCGCCGGTGGTGGCCCCCTGGACCGCGTCCGGGACCCAGAAGTGGACCGGGACGGCGCCGGCCTTGAACAGCAGCCCGGCGAACACGGCGACCGCGCCGAGGGCGAGCGCGGCCGGTGGTGCGTCGGGCAGCCGGCGGGCGAGGTCGGCATACCCGGTGGACCCGGCGAGCCCGAACAGGACGGCGATGCCGAGCAGCATGACGATGCCGAGCAGGACCCCGAACAGGTAGGTCTTCAGGGCGCCCTCGGCGCCGGCGGGGTCGCGGGCCCAGCCGGCGAGGGCGTACAGCGGGATGGAGGCGAGCAGGTAGGCGACCGCGAGCAACAGCAGGTCGGTGGCCCCGGCCAGCAGGACGGTGCCGAGGCTGGCCAGCAGTACCAGGACTGCGAACTCGCTCTCGCGGGCGCTGCCGCGCACTCGGCGGGCCGACATGCCCAGGACGAGCAGGGCCGCGGCAGGGACGATGAGGCGGGCGGCGAACGTGAGGGTGTCGAGGCCGTAGCTGCCGGCGTAGAGGGTCTCCCCGGGGGCGCCGGCCGCGGCGGCCGCGGCCAGCGAGCCGGCCAGGGCGGCGACCGCGATCAGCTGGGAGGCCCACTGCCGCCGCCGGGGCACGAAGGAGCCGGTCAGCAGGGCCACCACCGCCCCGACGAGCAGGATCAGCTCAGGGGCAAACGCGGCCGGGTCCTCGTGCATGGTCATCGGCCCACCAGCGCGATGAGGTGGTCGGCGGCGGGGGTGAGTACGCCGAGCAGGGACTGCGGGTAGAGCCCGATGACCACGGACACGGCCAGCAGGGGCACGGTGGCCCACAGCTCGCGGGCGGAGAGGTCGGCGACCGCGGCGTGGGTGCGTGGCGTGCCGAGGAAGAGCCGGTGCAGGGCCCACAGGAACAGCCCGGCGGTGAGCACGATGCCGAGGGCGGCGACCGCGGCGGCGGGCGTGGCCGGGCCGAGGCTGCCGGCGAGGATCTGGAACTCGGCGATGAAACCGGAGAAGCCGGGCAGGCCGAGGCTGGCGAACGCGGCGACCGCGGTGACGGCGGCGAACCTGGGGGCGGGGCCGGCGAGTCCGCCGTAGCGGTTCAGGTCGTAGCTGCCGCCGCGATCGAGCAGGACGCCGGCGAGCAGGAACAGGGCGGCGGTGATCAGGCCGTGGCTGACCATCTGCACCACGGCGCCGGTGACAGCAACCGACCGGGTGTGGGCGTCGCCGACCAGCCCGGCGGCGCCGAGCCCGAGCAGGATGTAGCCCATGTGGTTGACGGATGTGAACGCGATCAGGCGCTTGAAGTTGTCCTGGGCCAGCGCCACGAGCGCTCCATAGAGCACCGAGGCCACCCCGACGCCGACGAATCCCCAGGCGTAGGTGCGCCACTGGGCGGGCAGCAGCGGCATCGCGATCCGCACGAAGCCGAAGGTGCCCATCTTCAGCAGGATCCCGGCGAGCACGGCCGACCCGGCGGCCGGGGCGTCGGTGTGCGCCGGTGGCAGCCAGGAGTGGAACGGCACCGTGGGGGTCTTGACCGCCAGACCGAGCGCAATTGCCGCCAGCACCAGCGGTCCCGCAACTCCGGAACCGGCCAGCGGCGGATCGGCCGACAGCCGGACGATGTCGAAGGTGTGCGGGTCGGAGGCGACGTAGAGTCCGATGAACCCCAGCAGCAGCGCGAGGGACCCGATGAAGGTGTAGAGGAAGAACAGCAGCGCCGAGCGGCGGCGCTGCTCGCCGTGGCCCCAGCCGGCGATGACGAAGTACATGCCGACGATGGACAGGTCGAAGAAGACGAAGAACACGATGAGGTCCAGCGCCGCGAACAGGCCCAGGCTCGTGGTCTCCAGGGCCAGGAACAGGGCGGCGTAGGAGCGGGGACGCTGCCGTTCGCGCAGCGAGTAGACCGCCGTGGCGGTGAACACGACCGCGGTCAGGGCCAGCAGCGGCAGGCTCAGCCCGTCCACGCCGACGTGGTAGCTGGACCCGACGCCGGGGATCCACGGCAGCTGCGTCTCGAAGCCGAACCGGCCCGGGTCGTCACCGCGCAGGTATGCCGTCCACATGCCGACCGCCAGGCCGACCGTGGCCAGCCCGGTGCCCAGCCAGGCCCACAGGGCCGCCCGGTCGGGGACGCGGGCCAGCAGCAGCACCGCGGCGACCGCGACTGGCAGGAAGATCAACAGTGACAGCACGGCTTCACCTCACCAACCAGACGATGAGCACGGCCACGACGAGTCCGACCGAGGCCTGGGCGTAGTAGTGGTGCAGTTGGCCCGTCTGCGGGCGCAACGACAGTCCCGCGGCTCGCCGGGCACCGGCTACGACGCCGCGGACCGCACCACCGACGCCGACACCGTCGAGGGCGGCGAACCCGTCGGCCACGTGCCGGGCGGCACGGCCCGAGCCCGTCACCGCCTGCTCCAGCGCGTCGTCGGCCCGGGCGAGCAGTCGCGCCACGCGCAGGGTCGGGCGCAGCACCCCGGCGTGCGCGGCGTGCTCGAGGTGCAGCCAGGAGGTGGCCCACCTCGGTGCCGGCAGCCGCTCCGGCCACGCCAACGCCAGGCCGGTGACCAGGACGGCGAGGACGACGGAGGTCGCCAGCTCCGCCGCCGGGACCCCGGTCGGTACCGATAGGCCCGGCGCCAGGGCGTTCCACACCGGCGGGACGACCAGGACACCGAGCGCGGCGGCACCGACCGCGAGGGGCACCAGCGGGATTCGCGCCAGCCACGGGACGTCTCGGGTGCCGGTCTCCTCGGTGTCGTAGCCGGTCGGGTGCTCCGCCGGGCGACGCCAGATCAGGGCGAGGGCCTTGCCGGCATACCCACTGGAGACGACGGCGGCAGCCAGCACGAGGGCATACAGGGCCGTGGACTGCTCCCGGGCCGCGGCGAGGACGGAGTCCTTGGTGGCCCACAGCGCCAGTGGCGGCACCCCGGCCAGCGCGAGGGCCCCGATCGTGAACGGGACGCCCACCCACGGGTAGGCCCGGCCGGCGCCACGCAGGGTGGTCAGTGCCTTCGTTCCGAGCGCGGTCAGCCAGGCGCCCGCGGCGAGGAACAGCAGCGCCTTGGTGGCGGCGTGGCCGACCAGGTGCGCCAGTCCGGCGCCCACTGCACCCGGCCCGGTGGTGCCGGCGGCGAGGACGACGAAGCCGAGCTGGGCGCTGGTGGAGGCCGCGAGCAGCTGCTTGAGGTCATCCTGGGCGAGGGCGACGACACCCAAAAGCAGGGCGGTCAGTGCCCCACCCCAGGCCGCGACGGTGCCCGCCCACCCGGCCGCGGCCAGCAGCGGGTGCAGGCGCAGCAGCAGGTAGCCGCCCATCGCCACCATGGCCGCCGAGTGCAGCAGCGCCGAGACCGGGCTCGGACCGTCCATCGCCCGGGACAGCCAGAACGAGAAGGGCAGCTGGGCGGCCTTGCCGAACGCGGCGGCCAGCACTCCCGCGACCGCGACGTGCAGCCATGGGGACGGCAGTTCGGCGAGGCGGTGCAGCGCGAGCGCCGGTGTGGCATCGGAGGCGACCGCGAGGGCCGCTCCGGCGGCGAGGTAGAGGCCGACATCGCCGGCCCGGGTGACCACGAACGCCGTCGTGCCCGAGACCACGGAGGTGTCGCGGCCCCAGCGATGCGCGATCAGCGCGTAGCTGGTGGCGCCCATCACCTCCCACGCCATGAGCAACCCGAGGAGGGTCGTGGCCGTCGCGGTGACCAGGACCGCCGCGACGAAGACGAGCATCAGCCCGACGAACCGGGCGCGCCTGTCTCGGATCGAGGCGGCGGAGAAGACGAGCACCAGCAGGCTGACCGCAGCCACCGTGACGACCACGACCCCGGACAGCCCGTCGACGGCCAGCGTGAACGGGTCGCCGGCCAGGAACGGGGCGCTCGCACGCGGCCGGGCGGCCGCTGTCGCCATGCCGAGCCCGAGGACGCCGGCGGCGACGAGTACGCCGAGCGCCGGAGCCGCCCGCTCGGCCGCCCGTCGCTGGCGCGTGGGGCCGACGGCAGCGACCAGCAGGGCGCCACCGGACAGGGACGGTAGGAGCACCAGGGCCCACAGCAGGGCGTTCACCGCTTCAGCTCCGCGGCCATGTCGGTCATGTCCACGTCACTGGCGCGAAACAGCAACGTGGCCACGGCGAAGCCCATCGCCATCTCCACCGTCATCGCCGAGATCACGACGAGCAGGAGCACTTGCCCATCCGGTGCGGACGGGGCGAGGAAGTACCAGAACGCGGCGCCGGCGACGATCACCGCGTTCACCATCAGCTCCAGGCCCATCATCACCATGACGACCGACTGCTGGCTCAGCGCGCCGAACAGGCCGACCGCGAACAGGGCGGCGGCCAGGAGCAGGAACAGCTGCAGCATCACCGGCCCCCCTTCCGGTCGCTGTCGGTGGCACGGTCGTAGCGGCCGTGCGGCGTGGCCAGGACGAGCGCGGAGACGATGGTGGCGAACAGCACCGCCGAGATGGCCACCATCACCGGCATCTGCGGGCCCATGATCGCCTCCCCGATCGCGCGGGTGGGGTCGGCAGGCGGCGTGCCGCGGCGGGTCGGCCACGGCACCAGCACCGCCCCGGCACCCAGCAGCAGGAACGTGCCGACCGCGACGGCCAGGGCGCCACGCTTGTTGTGCAACATGGACATCGGCATCAGCCCGGCGGGGTTCATCATGAACATCACCATGAAGCAGGCCATGATCGCCATCTCCATCACCATCATCAAGATGGTGACCACGCCGAGGTAGTCGAGGGTGAGCACGATCAGCTCGCCGCCGACGGCCACGAAGGACAGGGCCAGCGCGAAGGTCGCCCGGGCCATCGAGTCCACGACGAAGACCGCGACGCCGGAGGCGACGGCGACGACGGCGAGCACGACGAATGCGGCAAGGGTCACGATCCAGCTCCAGTCACGGCGAGGACGGACACGGCCAGCAGCTGGACCAGCACCAGCGGCAGCACGAACAGCCACGCGGCTCGCATGAGCCGGTCGGGGCGCCACACCGGCACCCGGTGACGAATCGCCAACAGCACCAACAGGACCGCTGCCGTCTTCAAAACGGTCCACAGCCAGGCGGGCAGCAGCGGGCCGGCCCCGCCGCCGAGGAACAGGGCCACGGTCATCGCCGACCCGACGACGAGCAGGGCGTACTGCCCCCAGCGCAACAGCAACCGCGCCGGCCCGGACTGCTCCACCAGGACGCCTCCGGCGATATCCCGGCCGGCCGGATGCGCGAACGGCCCCCACACACTGAAGGCCACGACCGAACCCGCGAACACCACCGCAGCCAGAGGCATCTCCACGACGAACCACCGGTCCTGCTGGGCGGCGACGATCTCGGGCACCGACAGGCTGCCCGCGGCCACGGCCGGGGCGGTGAGGGCGAACATCAGCGGCAGCTCGTAGGCCAGCGCCTGGGCCAGGAACCGGTAACCCCCGACCAGGGAGTGCACGCTGTTGGGCGCCCAACCGGCGAGCCACCATCCCGCCCACAGCAGCACATCCATCGCGTTGAACCACACCAACCCCACACCCAGGTCCGCCACGACCGCGGTGCCCAGCGGGACGACCATGGTCATCAGCACGGCAACCAGCAGCGGGCTGACGACACCGATGCCCCACAGCAACCGGTCCGGAGCCGTGGTCACCCGCGGCTGAGTGAGGAGTGACCGCGAGGCTTCCCACGCCGGGCGCAGCACCCTCAGCCGCAGGGATGTGGCGCGGCTGCGCGGGTCGAGCACCGCATCCAGCGAGCCCGCCACGACTGCCCCCGACAGCACGACGGCGACGGCGACCAGGACCGACCAGGCAGGGGCCTGCTGGACCGTGCTCATCCAGCATGCACCTGCCCCTCGTGCTCGTGACCGGAACCCACCTGCCCGTGATGGGAGTACCGGTCGTGGCGGCTGCCGTGCTGGCCCTCGTGGTCCAGGTCGCCGTCGCCCCTGGTCCGCGACGCGTCGAGCTCATCAGTGTCGGGGTCGAGGCTGGCCAGAACCAGCCGGGCATCGGCCAGCTCGAGTCCCGGCATCAACGCCACGGCGGCCGCCAACAATGCATCGGAACCGCGGCCCGGTTCGCCGCGCGGGCCCTCTGCGGGTGCCACCGGCCGGCCATCGAGCGCCTGCGCTGTCTCCTCCAGCCAGGTCACCAGTCGGGCCCAGGCATCACCACCGCGACCGGTGGCCCGGGCCGCAGGGCCCGTCAGGCCGAGGCGGCTGACCGCGTCGGGGTCGAGGCGCCCCAGACCGGCCAGCGACCGACGCAGGCCGCGCGATCGCTGGAGTCGGCGCCGCAGTCGGCCCAGATCCCGTACCGCACGGTTCTCACCTCCATCGCCCGCGTCGGTCAGCACCGCGTCGCGCTGCTGGCGTACCTGCTCGGCGGCACCCGACCACCCGGCCACCTCGAGTAGTCGTCCGATCGAGTCCAGGTGCGCCGCCGCGCGACGCCGGGGTTTGCTGGGGTCGGCGGTCCAGAAGCCGGAGTTACCGCGGGGCACGGACAGCACTCGGGGCGCCGCGGACTGCACCAGGTCGCCCTGCATTTCGACGTCCATGACCAGACCGGACGGCCACGCGGGCAGGGCCGGGCCGAGCGCGACGCGGAGTACGTCCAGCTTCAGGCCGTCGCGGTCGGGCCCGCGGTCGGCCATCATCAGCCCGCCCGGCATCTGCATGCCCCCGTGGTCATGCCCGCCGTGGCCTTCGTGCGCCGTGTGACTGTGATCGTCGCCGGACTCGTGCCCGCCGCGGCCCTGCTCGGGACCACCAAGCTCTGGGCCCTCGTGGTCTGCGTGGCCATGGTCGTCGTGCTGGTGGTCATGATCGCCGTGGCCGTGCCGGGACCCGCTCACGGAGTCGGCTTCCCCGGCCGGTTCGACGCCCGCCTGCGGTGTGGTCGCCAGCTCGTGGATCGCAGAGGTGAGAGCCGCAGCCACCTCCGCCGGCTCCGGCACGTCGACGCGGACCTTCGGGGCAGGGACCTGACCCCACAGCAGGTCGATCGCGCCGGCGAGCTCCGCGTCGGGTGTGCCGGCGGTGGCCAGCAGGTCGGTGTCGGCCGGCGCCGCAGCCAGGACGCCGCCGAGCGCGCGGACCTGCGCCTCGACGGCCAGCCGTTCGGCGGTGCCGCCGGGGGCGGTAACCACCAGCACGTGCGGTCGGTAGGCGGCCCACCACGCGAGCCGCCGCCGAGCCGATGTCCTCAGACCCATCGCAGGGCACCCTCCCGCCACGCATAGACGACTCCGGCCATCAGCAGCCCGAGGAAGACGAACATCTCGATGACCGCGCCGGCCCCCATCGAGGCCACGACCAGCGCCCACGGGTACATGAACAACATCTCCACGTCGAAGGCCAGGAACAGCAGCGTCACGGTGTACCAGCGCACGTGGAACCGGGACAGGGCATGCTCGACCGGCGGGTTGCCCGACAGGTAGGGCAGGACGGCGACCGGCTCCTGGCCGCCCACCGCCACGATGCGGTGGGCGACCAAGACGAGCGCGGCCACAAGCAGACCCAGGCCGAGGGCCACGAGGATGCTGGCGAAGCCGCCCATGACCGCCTCCCTTCCCCTGTCGCGAGGTCCTACCGAGCTTGGCGTCCTGCTGTCGGTTCCTCAGCGTGCCGTGAACCGGCGCAGCCGCAGGCTGTTGGTGACCACGAAGACCGAGCTGAACGCCATCGCGGCGCCGGCGATGAGCGGGTTCAGCAGGCCGAGTGCGGCCAGCGGCAGCGCGGCCACGTTGTAGGCGAACGCCCAGAACAGGTTGCCCTTGATGGTGCCCAGGGTGCGCCGCGACAGGCGGATCGCGTCCGCGGCCGAGCGCAGGTCGCCCCGGACCAGGGTCAGGTCGGAGGCCTCGATGGCGACGTCGCTGCCGGTGCCCATCGCCAGGCCGAGGTCGGCCTGGGCCAAGGCCGCGGCGTCGTTGACGCCGTCGCCCACCATGGCCACCACCCGTACCTGCTCCTGCAGGGCCTTCACGGCGGTGACCTTGTCGGCGGGCAGGACCTCGGCGATGACCTCCTCGATGCCGACCTGGCGCGCCACCGCGTGCGCCGCGCGGGTGTTGTCCCCGGTGAGCAGGACCGGAGCCAGCCCGAGGGCACGGAAGTCGGCGATCGCCTGCGCCGAGGTGCCCTTGACCGTGTCGGCGACGACGGCGATACCGCGCACGGCGCCGTCCCAGGCGATCCACACCGGGGTCTGACCGGCGGACTCCGCGTCCGCGACGGTCTCGGCCAGGGGCGCGGGAATCTGCAGCGCCCACTGGCCCTCCAGCCAGGCGCGTCGGCCCACGAGCGCGGCGTGGCCGTCGACCACCCCGGAGACCCCGAGGCCCTCGTGCGAGGCGAAGCCCTCCACCGACGCGAGCCGTCCCGTGCTCGAGGAGCTCTCTCGGGCCGCGGCGGCGATGGCAGCGGCGATCGGGTGCTCCGAGGCGTCCTCGAGCGCGCCCGCGACCGCCAGCACCTCGTCGGCGTCCTCACCGGCGGCCGGCTTCACCGACTGCAGGCTCATCCGCCCGGTGGTCACGGTGCCGGTCTTGTCCAGGACCACGGTGTCTACCGCCCGGGTCGACTCCAGCACCTGCGGACCCTTGATGAGGATCCCCAACTGGGCGCCTCGCCCGGTGCCGACCATCAGCGCGGTCGGCGTGGCCAGTCCCAGCGCGCACGGGCAGGCGATGATCAGCACCGCGACCGCCGCGGTGAAGGCCGCAGTCGCGCCCGCACCCAGGGCGAGCCAGACACCGAGCGTGGCCAGCGCGATGCCGATGACGACCGGCACGAACACCGCGGAGACGCGGTCGGCCAGCCGCTGCACCGGGGCCTTGCCATTCTGGGCGTCTTCGACCAGCCGCGCCATTTGCGCCAGCTGCGTATCGGCCCCGACCCGGGTCGCGCGCACCAGCAGCCGGCCCCCGGCGTTGACCGTCGCGCCGACGACCTCACTGCCCGGCCCGACCTCCACCGGCACGGACTCCCCGGTCAGCATGGAAGCGTCCACCGCCGAGGTGCCTTCGGTCACCGCCCCGTCGGTGGCCACCTTCTCCCCCGGGCGCACCACGAACACATCACCGACGGCGAGCCGGTCCACCGGGATGCGCTGCTCGGCACCGTCGCGGACTACGGCGACGTCCTTGGCGCCCAGGTCCAGCAGGGCCCGCAACGCGGCCCCGGAGCGGGACTTGGCCCGGGCCTCGGCGTAGCGGCCGGCCAGGATGAACACGGTGACGGCGCTGGCGACCTCGAGGTAGATGTGGCTGGAGGCCGCGCCCCGGCCCGGGAGCAGGTCGAAGCCCATCCGCATGCCCGGCATGCCGGCCTCGCCGAGGAACAGCGCCCACAGCGACCACAGCCACGCCGCGGACACCCCGACCGAGACCAGGGTGTCCATCGTCGCGGCGCCGTGCCGGGCGTTGGTCCACGCGGCACGGTGGAACGGCAGCGCGCCCCACACCACGACCGGGGAGGCCAGCGTCAGCGCCAGCCACTGCCAGTTGTCGAACTGCAACGGCGGGACCATGGACAGCACCAGCACCGGCAGGGCGAGCAGGGTCGAGATCACCAGCCTGTTGCGCAGCTCACGCGTGGCGTCGGCCGGCTCATCGCTTGTTGACGTGCCCGCCGAGCGGTCCGGGGCTGCCGGCAGCTGCGCGGTGTAGCCCGTGGCCTCAACCCGGGCGACCAGATCCTCTGGTGAGATGCCCCCGGCATACCGCACTTTCGCCTTCTCCGTGGCGAAGTTGACCGTGGCCTCGACACCGTCGATCCTGTTGAGCTTCTTCTCGATCCGTGCAGCGCAGGAGGCACAGGTCATCCCACCGATGACCAGCTCCACATCCCGATGCTGTTCGGTCCTCTCCTGGCCGGGCGTCTGCTGGCCCGTCGTCTGTTGGGCCGTCATCGCGTCGCCAGCCGGTAGTCGCCGGCCTCGTCCAGCGCACCGGCGACCGCCGCCTCGCTCAGGTCCCGGTCACTGATGACCGTCACCGCGGACTCACCGCCGGCGACCAGGTCGACCCGGACCTCGCTCACGCCCGACAGCGCGTTGAGCTCCTCGGTGACCGCGTGCGCGCAGTGGTCGCAGGTCATCCCGGTGACGGCGTAGGTCTGGGTGTTCATGGTGTTCTCCCTTGCTCGGTGGCGGGCGGCCGCGACAGGTCGCCTCGCTCGGTGTGTGATACGTGCTTCGTGGTAGTTCAGGCGCGTACCAGCCGCGCGATGGCGTCGGAGGCCTCCTTGACCTTCTCCTGCGCCTCCGGGCCGCCCTTGGCCGCGGCGTCCACGACACAGTGGCTCAGGTGCTCCTCCAACAGCCCCAACGACACCGACTGCAGCGCCCTGGTCATCGCCGAGACCTGCGTCAGGATGTCAATGCAGTACTGCTCCTCCTCGACCATCCGCTGCAACCCGCGGGCCTGACCCTCGATGCGACGCAGCCGCCGCAGATAGTCGTCCTTGCGGTGGATGTAGCTCGGCGGCGCCGAGGTCGCGTGGTCGTTCATGCCCTACTCCCAGTCTCGTCGTGGTGCATGCATTCGCCAACACAATACCCCCCTACCGTATTCCTGCAACTAGGTCGAGAACAGTTGGGCCCCGCGTCGCTCGATCGCCGGGACGGCGTGGACGATACACCTAGGGGGTAGGGGTGTTAGCGTGCAGGCAAGGTGCACGTCGGCCCAAGTGGTACGGCGTCACAGAGTGCCGCGCTCCATCTGGCTCTTTGGGGGCGTTAGGAGTCGAAGGGAGAAGCACCATGAGCGGCATCCCCGCGCGAGTCACCCAGATCGCGCAGTCCACGATCACCCGGCAGATCCTGCGCTGCGCCTTGGCCTGCGCGGTGAACATCGCGCTGGCCGCACGGGCCGCACCAGAGACATGCGCCTCCGAGACCTGCCACTGACCGCACGCTCCCTCACGACGCCGAGAGAGGAAGCTTCGTGGCACGCATGCCCGCCCTCACCCCCGACACCGCGCGGCACCGCAGGCATCCTGCTCGCCGACCTGGTCAACCGACACGGCCGCGTCGGACGATGGTGGCCACCATGGCGCACTCACCGTCGGTGCCTGGCGGCTACCTCGAGTTCAGCCGAGCCATGAAACGTGCCAAACTTGCCCGTCCGATCAACGAAGCATCTCCCCGGCGATACAGCAGCACCAGGGCTGCAAGGTCTGCCGGGCGGCCCATACCGACGCCGCACGAACACTCGGGCTTGGGCGACGACAAAATCCACCGGTCTCGGCAAGGCACCTCGACCGACCCCGCCATCGCCGCCATGATCACCTTCGGCCTCCAAGTGCAACACCGCACCGGACTCCATCACCGACGAGCAAGTCGCCGAACTGCATGAGCACGGCTACACCAACAGGGAAATCACCGACGTGGTCGGCCTCGTCGCCCTGAACGTCCTGACCGGAGCCTTCAACCTCGTTGCCGGCCTGCGCCCCGAGGCCACCACGAGGGCATGACAGGCCAGCGGTACGCCGCGTCGGCGGTCGAGCCGACAGCGCTCGCCGAGGACAGCCGAGCTCATGAGCAGCGCAGCCGACCGCGCGACGCTGACCGCGCTCGCTGCAGCTTCATTTCGCGCCCTTCTTGCGCGGCTTGCAAGCACCCCTGACCGTGCGATCTGCGTGCGATTGCGTGCCGACATGCCGTTGCCCCAAGCGGACAGAAGAAGCCGACCCCGCCGCGGCAGGCGCGAGGCGTTTGCGCAGGTGAGCCGGGGTCTCCGGGACCGTGGGCCTCCTGTTTCTAGAACAGGAGGCTCCTCGTGAACACCTGATAGCGAATTCCCTTGTTACACCATTAAATTGGAGCCGACGGCGGGACTCGAACCCGCAACCACCCATTTACAAGACAGGTGCGCTGCCAATTGCGCCACGTCGGCACGGGAGCACGGCCCGCAGCCTACCTGCTGGCCGCGTCCCGCCCCACACGACCGCGAGGGGTCCGCTCCGTCGCGGCGCGGACCCCTCGCGGGTCACCGACCAGGTGGGCGCACCCCGTCAGGGTGCGTGGGCGGCATACCGATCAGTGCGAGTTCAGGTAGGACTGCAGTGCGCGCACGGTGCGGTGGTTCATGTGGTGTGCACCGTCCTGGCGGATGCCGAGGTAGCGCTGCAGGGCGGCGACGGTGCGGGGACCGACGATGCCGTCGGGGTAGGACCCGACCTTGCGCTGCAGGGCGCGCTTGGTGATCGGGCCGAAGATGCCGTCCGGCACGGTGCCGACCCAGTGCTGCACTGCCTTGGTGGTCCGCGGCCCGAAGATGCCGTCGACGACCAGGCGGCTGCTGACCGCGCTGCGGTGGGTGCTGCGGGAGGCCACGACCGGCGCGGTGAAGCCGCCGCCGTTGGACCGGCTCAGGCCCGCACGAACCGAGCACACGGGCCAGGCGCCGGGCCCCTGGCGGGCCAGCACACGCTGGGCGATGTCGATCTGCTGGCTCCTCGTGGCCAGGTCGGCGCGCGGGGCATAGGACGCGCCGCCGAAGCCGCGCCACGTCTGCAGGGTGAACTGGAGGCCGCCGTAGAAACCGTTGCCGGTGTTGATGTGCCAGTTGCCGCCGGACTCGCAGGCGGCGACGCGGTCCCACACCGATCCCGCGGCCTGGGCAGGGGCGCCCATCGCGGTGGTGGCGGTGACCAGCGCCGTGCCGACGACGGCGGCACCGGCGAGACGACGACGCAGCTGCCTCGGAGGGCGCGGGGCAGCGTGCAGGGGGACATAGGACATGCGCAGGGGGTCCTTCCTGACCGGCGCCGATGGGGTGAGCTGTCGGGTTCGGGCTGTCAGGTGCCCGGCCGGCGAACCGGCTTCACCCCAAGACGCGGGCAGGTCGGGTGTCGACGAGCCACGTCGCGAGTGGTTCCCCCATCCTCGTCACGTGCCCGGGCAGGGAAGCCGGGACGTGCCCGCTGACGAGGTTGGGCGCTGCGGGCACACACGATGGTTGGGTGTGTATTCAGTTGGTCTCCACGGGCTTCGGCCCCGATTCCGAAGGTGCGAACGGGCCGCACGAGACCGGAACGTTACCCAGAAGGTCACGATTCGGCAAGGGG